>JAIBCE010000602.1 GCA_019694315.1 Sandaracinaceae bacterium | reverse complement strand
ACGCATCGGGGCCGCCCTTCTTGCGATGCGCGATGCGCCGCAGCACCTCGGCGATGCGCTCGGGCCGCGCGCCCTTCGCGAGCACGCGCTCGGCGCCGAAGCCGGGCCCCTCCTGGAAGGGCCCCGTCCCCTCCGGCGTGCCGAGCAGGAGCACGGGCGTGTCGGGGCGCGCTCCGTCGTCGCGGAGAGAGCGCAGGATGCCGAGCACGCCAGGCGCGTCACCGCGCAGGAGGACGGCATCCGCGCTCGTCTGCACGATGGACTCGAGGGGCACCACGACGGCGTCCACGCCGAGGCCGCGCAGCGCGTCGGCGATGCGACGCGGCAGCTCGACGACGGTGCCTCCGGCATCGGCGATCTCGACGCGCAGTGTGGACGGCTCGGGCACGTCGCCGTTGTACTACAACCGGGCCGATCGGATGCGTGCCTTCGATGCATCGCGGCGGTGAGGCGCCGGGGCCATCACCGCCGCGATCGGGCCGATCCGAGGGAGATCGCTCAGCCGGGGAAGCGCAGGGCGTTGCAGACGCCGATGTCCTGGTTCGTCATGTCGTATGGCGTGTACGAGAAGCCGGTGCCCCCGAGGATGACCTCGCCGCTGCTGCTGTTGCCCCAGCACCAGAGCGAGCCGTCGTCACCGATCCCGCAGATCGTCTGACCGAGCGCGAGATCCGTCATCGCCGGCAGCGTCACCGAGCTCTCGCTCAGCACGACGCCGCGCAGGCCGAGCACCGCGTGCGCCTCGTCCGGGATGCGCTGCACGCCCGAGGGCCCCGAGCCCGCGTACGCCATCCAGCCATCGCGGTTGTCACCCCAGCAATACCAGTCGTCGGCGCGATGCGCGCAGCCCCACGCGAGCCCCTGGATGCCGGCCGCGCGAACCTCCGTGATGCCGCTGAACGGCTCCGGCAGCACGACGGGCGTTCCGTACTGCTGCACGTCCTGGTCTCCGGTGACGAGGGCCATGAGGCCTGCGCCGTAGCCCTCGCCCAGGCACGACAGATGACCGTCCGCGCCGAGCGCGCAGAGGTCGCCGTTCAGCACCACCACGTCGGTCGCGCCCGTCATGCCGGGGACGACGATCGGCGAGGGCGAGCAGAATTCGTCGGGCACCGAGCAAAGGTGCTCGGTGAGCGTGGAGGCGTCGATGCCGACCTGTCCCGTGTAGGTGTCGGTGATCGGATCGTGCGAGCCCAGGTGTCCCCAGCAGCCGACGGTGCCATCGCCGTACACGACGCAGGCCTGCTCGGTCGAGACGCGCAGCGCGCGGACGTGCACGTGATCGAGGCCCGACACCACCGCGGGCGGGAACACGTCGCTCGTGCCCCCCGAACCCTCGGCCTGGCCGGCCTGCATCGCCTCGTTCGCGCCCCAGCAGAGCACCGAGTCGGTGCCGTCGTCGTTCGCTTGGATCGCGCACGCGAACGCGCCGTTCATGCTCGCCTCCAGGTCGCGCACGTTCGTGAGGCCGGGCACCGCGACGGGCGTGGGCGAGCCCGGCCCGAGCGCGCCCAGGCCGCCGTCGGGCAGCGTGTAGCCCTCGGCGCCGAGCAGGTGGTTCGAGTTGTCGCCCCAGCACGAGACGGTGTGATCGGACAGCAGCGCGCAGATCGTGCCCGTGGTGAAGTCGTTCGCGTTCGCGGCGAGCGCCACCTCGAGCGGGTTCGTGATCCCCTGGACACGCGCCGGGTAGCGGCTGATCGCGCTGCAGTCGGGGTTGGGCGAGGGCGTGTCGTCCTCGACGTAGCCGCGCCCGAGCTGGCCCTTGCCGTTGTCGCCCCAGCAGTAGAGATCGCCGCGTGAGTCGACCGCGCAGACGTCGTTGAGGCCCGCCGCCACGAGCTGTGCGCCGCCCGTGTGCACCATGCCCGCGTCGGTGCCCGGAGGCACGTACGCGTCGGTGCCCGGAGGCACGTACGCGTCGTCGCTTGCGTGGTGTGTGCCTGCGTCCACGTCGCTCGGTGCCTCGGGGTTGCATGCCGCCAACGCCACCGCACCGAGGCCGAGCCCGAACCGAAGCCATCTCGTCATGTCCGCTCCCGTGAGGCGGATCGACAGCTCGCAGACACCTCGCGAGCGATGCGTCATCCGCTACGAGAGACACTGTGCGCGGACGGGGCTCGCGGCCCCATGGCTCGATCGGACCATCGAGCGCGCGCACTCGCACCGATGCATCCGAGTGACACGTCCTCTCAGACGGTGGGCGCGAGCAGCGCGAGCGCCATCTCGAGGCTCGGCGGGCTCGCTGGCTCCGCGAGGCGCGCAGCGACCGCACCCTTCTGCACCGGCAGCGGCGTCGGGTCACGACGCGCGGGGGCGACGGCCGCGCCCTTCTCCGCGAAGTAGGCCTCGATCGCGATGCGCATCTGCTTGCGGGCCTCGTGAATGCGCCACGCGACGGTGCCCTCGGTGGTCTCGAGCACGACCGCGGCCTCGGGATAGCTGAGGCCCTGCATCATCGTGAGCGCGACCGTGGTGCGAAGGAGCGGCGAGAGTCGATCGAAGGCCTTCACGAGACACACGTAGGTCTCGCGCAGCTCGAGGGCACGGCCCGGATCGCCGCCCGAGTCGACGGCCACGGCCACGACGACGCGAGGGTCGTCGAGATCGGCGGTGCGACGGCGTGCCTGATCGCGGCGCACGTTGAGCGCGCGGTTCAGGGCGATGCGGTAGAGCCAGGTGAAGAACTCCGAGCGCCCCTCGAAGCGCTCCATGTTGCGGAACGCCCGCACGAACGCGTCCTGCGTGATGTCGTCGGCGTCGCTCGGGCTGCCGGTCATGTGGAGCGCGAGCGCGAAGATGCGGTGGCGGTAGCGCTTGACCAGCGCCTCGAACGCGCGCGGATCGCCGCGACGCGCGGCCTCGACGAGCGCGTCGGCCTCGCGCGAGGCCTCCGTCGGCTCGGTCTGCGTGAGCTCGTCCTCGAGGCGCTCCGTGGTCGGCGCCGCGACCCTCGCGGGGATCGGCGGGGGCCCGCGCCGCGCGCCCCTGGCCCGGCCG
>JAIBCE010000194.1 GCA_019694315.1 Sandaracinaceae bacterium | reverse complement strand
GACACGCGCGTTCGGGGACGCATCCTCGCGCGTCATCCGCTCGGCCCGGCGGAGCGCAACGGTGTGCTCGCGATCCTCGCGCTCTCGATGCTGCTCGTCGTCGTGCTGGCGCTCCGCACGCCCACGCCGACGCGCCCTGGGCGCGGGCCGCGCGGGGCGCGCGCGCTCCGTGCGCGAGCCAAGCGTGCGCATCGTCGCCGGCCCGTCGCGAGCTCGCTCGCGCTCGTGGCGATCGGCACGGCGCTCGTGGTGGTCGCGGGCTTCACCACGCCCTTCGTGCTGCCGGGGGGCTCCACGTACGGCCTGGTCGCAGGGCTCACGCTCGCGCTCGTCGAGGTGCTGCTCGCGTGGCTGCTCCTCGGGGGCTCCGCCGCGCGGCTCGAGCTCGTGCGGCCGAACGCCACGTGGAAGACGGTGCTCTTCTTCGCGGCGGCCCCCTTCGTGGGGCTCGCGCTCCGGAGCTTCGCGTTCTGGTCGCTCTCGCACGTGGAGGCCACCGGCGAGGCGCCGATCGAGGCCTTCGTCTCGTGGCCGAGCGGCCTGCTCTCGTTCGGCGCGCTCGCGGTGATCGCGCCGATCGCCGAGGAGGTCTTCTTCCGCGGCTTCGTCTTCGGCGCGATCGACGACGAGCGCTGGGGCGCGCGTCGCGCGCTGGCGTTCGCGTTCGCGTGGGGCCTCTTCGCCATCGCCCACCTCCAGCAGGCGTGGGGCAACTGGGGTGGCTTGCTCGCGGTCACCGCGGCGGGCTTCGGCTTCACGCTCCTCCGCGCGCTCTCGGGGTCCACGCTGGTCTCGGCGCTCGCGCACCTCGTCTACAACGCGCTCCTCTCGATCTCGGCCCTCACCGCCGCCGGCGTCCTCGTGGGGGCGCTGTGAGCCGTCGGCCCGGGAGCGCGCGCTGATGGATCCGAGCCTCCCGGCGTGGGCACAGCAGTGGCTCGAGATCGCGAAGCTCCTCGGCGTCGCGACGCTCTTCGCGGGCACCCTCGGCGCGTTCGTGCCGGAGCCCCTCTCGGATCGTCAGCGCGCCGCGTACTGGCTCGCCGGCCCCGCGTTCGGCGCGACGTGGATCGTGGGCTTCGTGCTCGCGTGGGCGCGGAGCATCTCGACGCTCTCGTGGTGGATCGTGGCGTCGATGGCGCTCTCGATCGTGTCGATCAACGTGGTGCTCTTCGCGACCGCCAAGGACGGACGGCGAAGCGGGACGACCGCGCTCCTCGCGATCGCCCCGCTCGTGCTGTGCGTGATCCTGATGGTGCTCCGGCCCTGATCTGCTGGCTGCTCCTCGAGTCGGATCTAGACGCGGTCGGCGGCGGTCGTGCGGACGACCTCGTCGACGGTCGTCACGCCGGCGCGCACCTTCGTGAGGCCCGCCATGCGCAGGGTCATCACGCCACCTCGGATCATCTCCTGCTTGAGCTCGGCCGCGGTGCAGCCCTGGATCACGAGCTCCTTCAGGCGATCGGTGAACGGCATGACCTCGTAGAGCGCCACGCGGCCGCGGTAGCCAGTGCCGTTGCAGTCCTTGCAGCCGGCGCCCTTCATCACGCGCAGCGTCGGGATCTCGCGTGCCTCGAAGCCGGCCTGCAGGAGCACGTCCTGCTCGACCTTCGTCTCCTGCTTGCACGCCTCGCAGATCTTGCGGGCGAGGCGCTGGGCCAGGACGAGGTTCACCGACGCCGTCACGAGGAAGGGCTCCACGCCCATGTTGAGCAGGCGCGAGACGGTGCTCGGCGCGTCGTTCGTGTGGAGCGTCGAGAGCACCAAGTGGCCCGTGAGCGCGGCCTTGACGGCGATCTCGGCCGTCTCGAAGTCGCGGATCTCACCGACCATGATGATGTCGGGGTCCTGGCGCAGGAACGAGCGCAGCGCGGCCGCGAAATTGAGGCCGATGTCGTCGTGCATCTGGCACTGGTTGATGCCCATCAAGTTGTACTCGACGGGATCTTCGGCCGTGGAGATGTTCGTGTCGGTCTGGTTGAGCTCCGAGAGCGCCGAGTACAGCGTGGTGGTCTTACCGGAGCCCGTGGGACCCGTGACGAGCACCATGCCGTAGGGCTGGCTGATGGCCCACTTGAAGTCGTCGAGCGGCTTCTGGTCGAAGCCCAGCTTCGTCATGTCGAGCTGGAGGTTCGACTTGTCGAGGAGACGCATGACGATCTTCTCGCCCCAGATCGTCGGGAGCGTGGAGACGCGGAAGTCCATCTCCTTGCCCTTGCCGAGCTTGAGCTTGATGCGTCCGTCCTGCGGCAGGCGTCGCTCGGCGATGTCGAGCGAGCTCATGATCTTGAGGCGCGACGCGATCGCGGCCTTGAGCTTGAGCGGCGGGTTCATCTCCTCCACGAGCACGCCGTCGATGCGGTAGCGCACGCGGAGCTTCTTCTCGTAGGGCTCGATGTGGATGTCGGACGCGCGCTTCTTGATCGCGTTCAAGAGGATGGCGTTGCAGAGGCGGATGACCGGGGCGTCCTCGGAGGCCTTCTCGAGATCGCCGAGGTTGACGTCGTCATCCTCGCCGGCGAAGTCGATGTCGCCTTCGTCGAAGCCCTCCATGATCTGGTCGTAGGAGACCTCGGGCGCCGCGGAGGCCGATTTCTCGAGCGCGCGGAGGATCTGCGCCTCCGACGCCACCACCGGCTCGACGTTGTAGCCCGTGAGGAATTTGATGTCGTCGATCGCGTGGAGGTTCGACGGATCGGCCATCGCGACGATGATCGAGTTGCCGGTGCGCGAGACGGGAATGACCTTGTGCCGCTCGCACACCTCCTGCGAGATCAGCTTCCGGACCTCGTCCTCGATGTCGTACTCGTCGAGGTTGATCGACTGGACGCGGTACTGCTGGCTCAGGAAGTCCGTGATCTCCGAGTCCGAGATGAACCCGAGGCGGGCGAGCTGATAGCCCAGGGACGTGTTCGCCTTGCGCGACTCTTCCTGTGCCGTTCGGAGCTGCTGGAGGCTGATGAGCTTCTCGCGGACCAGGAGCTCGCCGATGCGGTTACCCATGCTTCGTCTCCGGAACGCAGGCGTTGAATCTCGTGTGCGAACGGCGCGAACATCGCGCGGCGTGAGCCAATCCTCGGAACACGGGCCCTCGGGTGAGGGCCACCTGCGCGGGGCCCATCGTCCGCAAAAACCCTCCCTCGCGTCAATCGACGCGGTGGGGGGCCGATGAGCTTCTTCCGCGATCTTTTCGACGGGCGGTCCCGACGGGCGCGCGCCGCCGTGGCCGAGGGCAAGCACCGCGAGGCAGCCGCGATCTACGCGGAGATGGGCGAGATGCTCGAGGCGGGGCGCTGTCTCGCGCACGCGGGCGACAAGGCGGGCTCGCTCGAGGAGCGCCTCTCGGCCTGGCTCGACGCCCTCGCGATGTTCCCCGCGATCGCGCTGGACGAGCGCAAGGCCGTCGACGTGAAGATCGGTCGCGCGGTGCTCGAGGACGCGCGCGCCCGCGGCCTCGCCACGCACGAAGAGCGCAGGCGTCTGTCCGATGCCGCGGCGCGCCTCGAGGGCGCCGGCAAATTCGCGGAGGCCGCCGACGCGTTCGAGCTGCTCGGGCAGAAGAACGACGCGGCGCGCTGTCTCGAGCTCGGGGGCGAGGTGGATCGCCTCGAGACGCTGCTCGCCGAGAGCAACGCGACCGACGCGCGCGAGGCCAGGATCCGTCGGCTCGTGTCCGAGCACGAGCTCGCGCTGGCTCTCGGAGATCGGCGCTCCGCGCGTGCGAGCCTCCGTGAGGTGGTCTCGCTGGCGCCCGAGGACGGGGGCCTCCGACAGATGCTGCGCCGCCTCGAAGAGCGGTGGGTGTCGCCGCCCGTCGTGCTCACGGTGGGCGCCAAGCGCGTGGCCTTCTCGCACCGGCTGCCCGCGGTGATCGGCCGGAGCGAGGCTGATCTGTCGGTGCGGGGCACGAGCGTGTCCCGTCGTCACGCCGAGATCGCCTACGAATCAGGGCGCTTCGTCGTTCGTGATCTCGGCAGCCGAAACGGTACGCTCGTCGCGGGCATGCCGCTCGCCGGCACGCTGCCGATCGAGGGGCCGATCGAGATCGGCCTCGGCGACGACGTGACGCTGAGCGCCAGGCCGGCCGACGGAGGCCTCGCCGTCGAGGTGACCAAGGGGCTCGATCGCGGCCTCGTGCACGTCCTCGGTGCGCCGATCGACGGCGGTGCGAGCGTGCTCCCGGTGCCCGGCGCGGCGGCGACGATCGAGATCACGAGCGACGGAGTCGGCCTGAGCCCGCTCCCAGGCGAGAGCGCCGAGCTCGTGCCCGAGGGCGCCACGTCGGGACGCCGCGTGCAGGGGCGCATCGACCTCCTCCGCGGCGACGTGCTCACCATCGACGGCGTTCGCATCGAGGTCCCCACGTGAGCCTCTTCGATCGGTTCCGCGGCTGGGTGCGTGGTGACGCGCCCGCGGAGAAGTCCGGCGAGTCGGGCGCGAAGCCTCCGGCAAAGACCCCCGACGAGGCAGGGGCCAAGAGCGCAGCGACCGCCCCCGCGCCTCCGAGCGAGCCCGAGTGTGTGCTCGCGCTCGCGCAGAGCCACGACGATCGAACCGCGATCCAGGCCTTCGAGACGATCGTGGCGGAGCTCGGCGAGGCGCGCGCGCTCGCGGAAGCGCGGCGCGCGCTCGTGCACGCGAGCTTGCCGGCGCTCCGGGTCCGCGTGGCGCGCACGCTCGATGCTCGCGGCGACGACGAGGCCGTGGAGGCCGTGCTCTCGCGGATGCCCGAGACGGCCGACGTGTCCGAGGCGCTGATCCTCGAGGCGTGGGCGCGCAGGGCCGAGGTCGCCGAGCGCCGCAACGATCGCGACGTGGCGCGCACGCTGTGGGAGCGAGTGCTCTCGCGCGACGTCACGTACCCGCGCGCCAAGGAACGCGTCGCGCAGCTCCGCGGGGGCCAGCTCCAGCGCTCGGGCGATGGGGGCGCCACCGTGATGGCCGAGGGCGCCCTCACGCGAGGCCGCTATCGCGTGGTGCGCGAGCTCGGGCGCGGCGGCGCAGGCACCGTCTTCCTCGCGAAGGACGTGGGCCTCGATCGCGACGTCGCGCTCAAGGTCTATCACCGTCGGGGTCGCGTCGATCGCGAGCGCCTGCTCCACGAGGCGCGCGTGCCCGCGACGCTCGAGCACCCAGGGGTCGTGCGCGTGCTCGACGTGGATCTCGAGCTCTTCGCGATCGCGATGGAGCTCACCGACTCGTCGGTGAAGGACGCGGCGCGCGGCGGCGTGGAGCTCTCGCGTGTGCTCGGCTGGGCACGCTCGCTCGCCGAGTCGCTCGCGTGGATCCACGCGCGAGGTCTCGTGCACCGCGATCTCAAGCCGTCGAACCTTCTCCTTCGTCGCGATCGCGTGGTGCTGACGGACTTCGGCCTCGCGGGCAGCGTCGGTGCGCGCGACGGCGCGCCGATGGCGGGGCCCGAGCCGAGCGTGGGCGGCGGAGGCGAGGGCACGGCCGGCTACATGCCGATCGAGCAGCGTAGGGGCGATCCCGCGGCCTTCCCGATGGACGTGCACGCGCTCGGTGTCTCGCTCGACGAGATGCTCGGCTGGACGGGCACGGCACCGAGCGCTCGGCCGGCGGCCCTCGTGGCCATGATCGCAGCGATGCGTGCGCCCGACGCGGCGTCGCGCCCCACGGTGGCCGAGGTGCGGAGCGTGCTCGAGCCGCTCGCGTGACCGGGCCGGAGGGCAGCGCGCCGCGAACTGGTCCTCGCTCGCGCGTGGCCTTCGTGGACTGGCTGCGGCTTCTCGCGGCCCTCCAGATGATCACGGGACACACCACCGACGCGGTGCTCGCCGACGCGGAGCGCGCGAGCGCGTGGTTCTCGGTCTGGACGCAGATCCGCGGCCTCACCGCGCCCGCGTTCCTCCTCGCGAGCGGTGTCTCGTTCGGGCTCGCGTCGCGCCTCGACGACGCGTCGGCGTACGCCGTGCTCCGTGCACGCGAAGGTGCGCGTCGTCGTCGCGTCGTGCGCTCGGCGTGGCTCGTGGTGCTCGGCACGCTGCTCCACGCGCTCGATGCGCCGTGGGTCGTCGATGTGCTCCAGTGCGTGGGCGCGACGCTGCTCGCGCTCGACCTCCTCGTCACGCTCGCGCTGCGCGCCGACGCGGTCGTCGGCATCGCGGGCGTGCTCGCGCTCACGATCCTCGTCAGCGCGCCGAGCGTGGACGCCGCGATCGCGCCGGCCGATCACGAAGGGGCCGCGCGCTTCGTGCTCGGCTGGGTCGATCGCGACGGCGGATCGCTCTTTCCCTTGATTCCGTGGGCGTTCTACGTGCTCGCGGGCATCGCGATCGGTCGGCTGGCGATCCCGCGCGGCGCACGCACGGAGGGCTCGGTCGTGATCGCGAGGCTCGCCGTCGCGGCCATCGGCTGCGGTGTGGCGGCCTTCGTCGCGGAGGCGCTCTTCGGGGCGGCCGACGCCCACGGCTGGTCGAGCCACCCCGCGGTCGTGCTCACGCGCACCGCGATGGTGCTCCTCATGGCGGCGTGCCTCGCCGCGCTCGGCACGCGCTGGGAGCTTCCCCACTTCGGAGGTCTTGCGTGGGGCAGCACGCTCGCGGGCGAGACGCTCGTGCTCTACGTGGCGCACCTGCTCGTGCTGTTCGCCGACGGCGTCGGCCCCGGGCGCGTGTGGGCGCACGCGCTCTTGCTGCCTGCCACGATCGCGCTCTCGATCGCGATGGTGATCGGCAGCGCGATCGCCGCGCTCGCGTGGGCGCGCTTCTGGCCCCCGATCGAGGCGCGCTGGATGCCGTGGTTGCGGCCCGGACGCGGACCGGCGAAGACAGGGGCATGACGATCACGAAGCGAGACCGCCTCGAGGGCGGCATCTGGGGCCTGCTCGTGGGCGACGCGCTCGGTGTGCCCTACGAATTCAGCCGCCCCGAGCAGCTGCCGGCCGTGATCGAGATGACGCCGCCCGAGGGCTTCGATCGCGCGCACCGCGGCACGCCGCCCGGCACCTACTCGGACGACGGCGCGCAGGCGCTCTGTCTCCTCGCGACGCTCATCGAGCGAGAGCAGCTCGACGTCGACGACTTCGCTCGGCGTCTCGTGAACTGGTACTCGCACGGCTACCTCGCGGTGGAGTGCCGTGTGTTCGACGTGGGCGTGCAGACGGGTGTCGCGATCCGTCGCTTGATGGAGGACGTGCCGCCGCTCGAGGCCGGACCGACCGACGAGCGCCGCAACGGCAACGGCTCCCTCATGCGCGTGCTGCCGCTCGCGCTCTTCCACACCGGCACCGACGCCGAGCTCGTACGCGACGCGGATCGGCAGTCGCGGCTCACGCATGGCCACGCACGGAGCCGCGTCTCGTGTGCGCTCTACTGCCTCTGGGCGCGGCGCTTCCTCCGCGAGGAGCCGTGGTCCGATCCCGTCGCGCCATGGCAGGACGCGGTGGCCTCGCTCCGCGCCATCCTCCCGGCGGAGGGCGAGGAGCGCGAGGCCCTCGAATTCCACATCCGCCCCGACGAGCCCGCCGAGGGCCGAGGCGGCGGCTACGTCATCGACGCGCTGCGGAGCGCGCGGATGATCGTGGAGCGCCACCCGCGCTTCGAGGACGCGGTGATCGAGGCCGTGCGCCTCGGAGACGACACCGACACGACCGCCGCGCTCGTCGGTGGCATCGCGGGCGTCCGCGAGGGGATCGCCTCGATACCGTCGCGCTGGATCGACGCGATGCGCGGCCGCGAGCAGGTCGATCCACTCGTGGCCTGGCTCGTGAAGCTGCGGCGCTGACCCGCGTCGAGCGGCTCGCTGCTCCGCGCTCGCGTTGACGTGGGGGCGGTCCCGTCATATCTATCCATCCGGATACGACGATGCGTGCGTCGCTGGCCACCACGACCGAGCTCCTGTCCGCCCTGGCGGACCCGGTGCGGCTGCGCCTCGTGGCGCTCCTCGCCAAGCACGAGCTCTCGGTCGCCGAGGTGCAGGAGACGCTCGATCTCGCGCAGTCGCGCGCCTCGTCGCATCTCGCGATGCTCCGCGAGGCGGGGCTCGTGCGCGTGCGTCGCGAGGGACGCAACGCCCTCTACGCGACCGATCTCGAGGCGATGGGGGAGGGCACGCGCGCGCTGTGGTCGGCGCTCTCGGCCGGCCTCGAGGATCAGCTCCTCGTTTCGGATGCCCGTCGGGCCGACGTCATCGTGCGCCGCCGCACCGGCGCGTGGGCCGAGACCGTCGCCGGCGAGATGGAGCGGCACTACTCGCCGGGTCGCACGTGGGAGGCCACCGCGCGCGGCCTCCTCGGGCTCTCACAGCACGGTGACGTGCTCGACGTGGGATCGGGTGACGGCACGCTCGCGGCGCTGCTCGCGCCCGTGAGCAAGAGCGTGACGCTGCTCGACGCGAGCGAGCGCATGGTGGAGGCGGCGCGACGTCGGCTCGACAAGCACGCCCACGCGCGTGTCGCGCAAGGCGACGCCGAGGCCTTGCCGTTCGCCGACGCCTCGTTCGACGTCGTCATGCTCTTCAACGTGCTCGCCAGCCTCGCGCGCCCCGAGCGTGCGGTCGCCGAGTGCGCGCGCGTGCTCCGCGTCGGCGGCCGCGTCGTGCTCGTCACGCTCGCGGCGCACGAGCACCTCGAGCTCGTGCAGCGCTTCGGTCATCGTCGCGCCGGCTTCCGGGTCGCGGAGCTCGCCGCTCTCCTCCGCAGGGCGGGTCTCGAGACCGAGCTCTGCGAGATCACCTCTCGTGAGAAGCGCGAGCCGTGCTTCGACGTGATCACGGCGTACGCCCACAAGCCGGCTCACACGCCGTCGGAGCGTCGCAGCCAGCCTCCGCGGAGCGCCTCGACGCGCCCCGGCACCCCTCCCTCGCGCTCCGAGCCCCCGCGCGCGCCTCGCCCTCCCAAGAAGACAGGAACCCGCCCATGACCCAGCCGTTCATCACGCCCGCCCTCGAGTCCTTGCTCCGTGAGCGCATCGCCGTGCTCGACGGCGCGATGGGCTCGCTCATCCAGCTCGAGAAGCTCGGCGAGGGCGACTTCCGTGGCAAGCGCTTCGCCGACCACACGATCGATCTCAAGGGCAACAACGATCTCCTCGCGCTCACGCGGCCCGAGCTCATCCAGGCCCTGCACGAGCGCTACTTCGCGGCGGGCTCGGACATCGTCGAGACCAATACCTTCGCGTCGACCTCGATCGCGCAGGCCGACTACAAGCTCGAGCACCTCGCGTACGAGCTCAACGTGAAGTCGGCGGAGGTCGCGCTCGAGGCCGCGCGCAAGTGGACGAAGCTGACGCCCGATCAGCCGCGCTACGTGGCCGGCGCGATCGGGCCGCTCAACCGCACGCTCTCGCTCTCGCCCGACGTCAACGATCCGGGCTTTCGCGCGGTGACCTTCGATCAGGTCAAGGACGCCTACGCCGAGCAGGTGCGCGGCCTCGTCGATGGCGGCGTCGACATCCTCCTCGTCGAGACGATCTTCGACACGCTCAACTGCAAGGCCGCGCTCGTCGCGATCGAGGAGGTCCTCGAGGCCAAGAAGAAGAAGCTGCCCCTCATGATCTCGGTGACGATCACCGATCGCTCGGGCCGCACGCTCTCGGGCCAGACCGTCGACGCGTTCTGGACGAGCGTCGCGCACGCGCGGCCGATGAGCGTCGGCATCAACTGCGCGCTCGGCGCCGTGGAGATGCGTCCGTTCCTCGCGGAGCTCGCGAAGGTCGCGACCACGCGCATCAGCGTCTATCCGAACGCGGGCCTTCCGAACGCGTTCGGCGGCTACGACGAGAAGCCCGAGACCACGGGCCGCCTGCTCCGCGAGATGGCCCAGGACGGCCTCGCGAACATCGTGGGCGGCTGCTGCGGCACGACGCCCGATCACATCCGCGCCGTCGCCGAGCAGGTGAAGGGGATCACCCCGCGCAAGCCCATGGCGCCCGACGGCCTCACGCACTTCTCGGGCCTCGAGCGGCTGAATTTCACGCCCGACGCCAACTTCATGATGGTCGGCGAGCGCACGAACGTGACCGGCTCCAAGCGCTTCATGAACCTCGTGAAGGCGGGCGACTTCAACACCGCGCTCGAGGTCGCGCTCGATCAGGTGCGCAACGGCGCGAACATCCTCGACGTCAACATGGACGAGGGGATGCTCGACTCGGAGGCGGCGATGACGCGCTTCCTCAACCTCCTCGCGGCCGAGCCCGAGATCGCGCGCATCCCCGTGATGGTCGACAGCTCCAAGTGGAGCGTCCTCGAGGCGGGTCTCAAGTGCCTCCAGGGCAAGGCGATCGTGAACTCGATCTCCCTCAAGGAGGGCGAGGCGAAGTTCCTCGAGCAGGCGCGCAAGGTCCATCGCTACGGCGCCGGCGTGGTGGTCATGGCCTTCGACGAGAACGGCCAGGCGGAGACCGCGGATCACAAGGTCGCCATCTGCAAGCGCGCCTACGACCTCTTGGTGAACGAGGTGGGCTTCGAGCCGACCGACATCATCTTCGACCCGAACATCTTCGCGGTCGCGACCGGCATCGAGGCCCACAACCGCTATGCGATCGCGTTCATCGAGGCCACGCGGCGCATCAAGACCGAGTGCCCCGGCGCCAAGGTGTCGGGCGGCGTCTCGAACCTCTCGTTCAGCTTCCGCGGCAACGACGTGGTGCGCGAGGCCATGCACTCGGCCTTCCTCTTCCACGCCATCCGCGCGGGCATGGACATGGGCATCGTCAACGCCGGCCAGGTCGTCGTGTACGACGACATCCCGAAGGAGCTGCTCGAGCGCGTCGAGGACGTGCTCTTCGATCGACACCCGGATGCGACCGAGCGCCTCGTGGCCTTCGCCGAGACGGTGAAGGGCGGCACGAAGAAGAAGGAGCTCGATCTCGGCTGGCGCGACCAGAGCGTGGAGAAGCGGCTCGAGCACGCGCTCGTGCACGGCATCGTGGACTTCATCGACGCCGACACCGAAGAGGCGCGCAGCAAGCTCGGCGTCCCGCTGCAGGTGATCGAGGGCCCCCTCATGGCGGGCATGGGCGTGGTCGGGGATCTGTTCGGCGCGGGCAAGATGTTCCTGCCGCAGGTGGTCAAGAGCGCGCGCGTGATGAAGAAGGCGGTCGCCTACCTCACGCCCTTCATCGAAGAAGAGAAGAAGAAGGGCGGCGGTGTGGCCTCGGCCAACGGCAAGGTCCTCATGGCCACCGTGAAGGGCGACGTGCACGACATCGGCAAGAACATCGTCGGGGTGGTGCTCGGCTGCAACAACTACGAGGTCATCGATCTCGGCGTGATGGTCCCGTGCGAGCAGATCCTCGACGCCGCGGTGAAGCACCAGGTCGACGTGATCGGTCTCTCGGGCCTCATCACGCCGTCGCTCGACGAGATGGTGTTCGTGGCCTCGGAGATGAGGCGCCGCGGGATGACGACGCCGCTCCTCATCGGCGGCGCGACCACCTCGAAGCCACACACGGCGGTGAAGGTCGCGCCGAAGTACGACCAGCCCGTCGTGCACGTGCTCGACGCCTCGCGCGCCGTGAACGTGGTGAGCTCGCTCCTCTCGAAGGAGCAGAAGCCCGAGTTCGCCCGCAAGAATGCCGAGGAGCAGGCGCGGATCCGGAGCACCTTCGAGTCGGGTGACACGCGACCGCTGCTCTCGCTCGCCGACGCGCGCGCGAACCGCACGCCCATCACGTGGCGCAGCGAGGACGTCGCGCAGCCCACGTTCGTGGGGCGGCACCTCGTGGGCGAGCAGGCGCTCTCCGCGCTCGTGCCCTACATCGACTGGACCTTCTTCTTCACGGCGTGGGAGCTCAACGGGCGCTGGCCGCAGATCCTCGAGCACCCGAAGTACGGCGTGGAGGCCAAGCGCCTGCACGACGACGCGCTGCGCCTGCTCGACGCGCTCGTGGCGGAGAAGTCGATCCACGCGCGCGGCGTCTACGGCATCTGGCCCGCGTGGTCGGAGGGCGACGATCTCGTCCTCCTCGAGACGGATCGCTCGCGCGAGCTCGTGCGCTTCCCGATGCTCCGCGCGCAGCGCGCGCAGAGCGAGGGGCCCAACCGCTGCCTCGCGGACTTCGTGGCCCCGCACGGCTCGGGCCTGGCCGATCACGTCGGTGCGTTCGCGGTCACCGCGGGCCTCGGCGCGAGCGAGGTCGTCTCTCGCTTCAAGCGCGATCACGACGACTACCACGCGATCATGACGCAGGCGCTCTGCGATCGGCTCGCGGAGGCCTTCGCCGAGAAGCTCCACGAAGAGGTGCGCAAGGCCTGGGCCCACGGCGAGGCCACGCCGCTCTCGAACGAGGACCGCGTCGCGGAGCGCTACCGCGGCATCCGTCCCGCGCTCGGCTACCCCGCGTGCCCCGATCACTCGGAGAAGCCCGCGCTCTTCGAGATCCTCGGCGCGCGCGAGATCGGCATGGACCTCACCGAGAGCTTCGCGATGACGCCTGCCGCGAGCGTGAGCGGCCTCTACCTCGCGCACCCCGAGGCCCGCTACTTCAGCGTGTCGAAGATCGGCCGCGATCAGCTAGAGGACTACGCGAAGCGCCGCGGCGTGAGCATAGAGCAGGCCGAGCGCTGGCTCGCCCCGATCCTGTGACGGCTTGTCAGGCGTGACGAAGGCGGCGAGCCTCACGCGATGCTCGCCAGCCTCGCTCTCGTCGCCACGCTCGTCGTGGCCGTGCTCCACGTGCTCTTCATGGTCCTCGAGACCTTCCTCTGGACCACGCCACGCGGACGAAAGATCTTCGGCCAGACGGTGGAGAGCGCGGCGCAGACCAAGGTGCTCGCCGCGAACCAGGGCGTGTACAACGGCGCGCTCGCGGTGTTGCTCGCGTGGGCCGCGCTCGCGGGCGAGACGCATGCGGCCATGGCAGGGCTCGTCTTCGTGATCGTCGTGGGCGTCTACGGCGCGATCACCGCGAAGCCCACGATCCTCTTCCTCCAGGCGCTGCCCGCGCTGGTCGCCCTCGTGCTCACCTGGCTCGCCTGATCCTCACGGGCTCGCCTGACCCGGGCTCGCCTGACCCGGGCTCGCCTGATCCTCACGGGCTCGCCTGACGTCACGCCTGCCTGCGTCACGTGCTCGCCGTGCGTCACGGGCTGGCCGTCTCGTCGCTCGGGCTCGCGCGCCGCGACGCGCCGATCACGAGCAGGGCCACGCCCACCGCGATGAGGATGTCGGCGACGTTGAAGACGGGGTAGTCGAAGTCCCACGGCGCGTACTGCACGTGGAGGAAGTCGACGACGAAGCCGAGGCGGATCCGGTCGAGCATGTTGCCGAGCGCGCCTGCCGCCACGAACGGCACGCCCCACACGAAGGCCGTGGAGCCATGCCCGCGCGCGAGCGCGACGAAGAGCGCCACGACGGCCGCGAGCGCGAGGCCTGCGAGCGCATAGCGGCGCACGGGGGCGGGGATCTGCCGCGCGAGGCCGAACGCGGCGCTGCAATTCTCCGCATAGTCGAGGCTCAGCACCTCGCCCACGAGCGGCGCGGCGGCGTGTGGCAGGCGCTGCATCCGACGCGGCGCGCTCGCGTCGTCGCAGAGGCTCGGCGCGGCGCCCACGCGCGCATCGGAGAGCGTGGAGAGGGCCCACGCCTTGGAGCCCGCGTCGATCGCGAAAAGCGCGAACGCGAGGAGCACGCTCGCCGCGACGACGCGCGGCGCGCGCGGCGTGAGAGCGGACACGAGATCGTGGGCCGGAGCGCCGTCGGTCGTCAGGGTCATGCGGACCACTGAGCACGACGCAGGCCAGCGAGGAGAGCGCCGACTCCATGGGGCTTTTCCGATCGACGCTCCCGACGTTCCGACGAAGTGTCTCGAGGGATCTCGTCCCCGATGACATCTCGACAACCGAGCGACGGAAGAAGGGGAGGGCAACGGGCGTATCTTCGGCGCCTATGGACCTCGTGTCGCTGCTCGTCCTCGTCGTGATCGCCGCGATCGCGCTCGCGTTCTTGTCGCGCGCGAACGAGCTCTTCTGCATCTCGGTGAAGGACGGCCGCTTGCTCGTGGTGCGCGGCGCGGTGCCGCAGGGCTTGCTGCTCGGCCTCAAGGACGTCATCCAGCGCGATCGCGTGAAGGACGCGACCATCCGCGCGGTGAAGGCCGACGGTCACGCGAGGCTCGTCGCCGCGGGGGTCGCCGACGGCACCGCGCAGCGCTTGCGCAACGTGTTCGGCACGCACCCGATCCAGAAGCTACGCGCGGCGCCCGCCCCCAAGGCCAAGAACCTCGGTCAGGTGCTCGGGGTGGCGTGGCTGGCGTGGATGCTGCTCGGCCGTCGCGGTCCCGACGCTTGATTGGTAAGGTCGCGCCATGAGGCATTCGATCTCGCTCGCGCTCGTGGGACTGACAGTGGTGCTGTCGTCGTGCGGGGGACGAACGGTCGTCGTCGAGAACGGCTCGAGCGGAGGCAGCGGCTACGTCGCGAGCGGCGGCGGGGCGGTCGGTGGCTCGTGCCGTGCGTCGCTCGTCGTCGCGCAGCTCGACGTGCAGCCCGGATGCACCGTCGACACGCGCATCTCGGGCGCGAGCGGCGTGCTCACGCATGCGTGCGGTCCTGGGCCCGCCGAGGCGCGCTTCGGTGACTCCGTCTTCACGGGAGAGGTCGATGCCGCAGGGCGGGCGCACCTCGTGATCCGCACGGAATTCCCCTTCTCCGACGGGTGTCGCTGGGAGACCAAGCAGGAGATCGAGGGCAACGTGCAGGGCGGCGTCTGGCAGTACGCCTACCGCGAGCAGCCGCTGCCCGGGCAGAGCGGCTGCGCGAACGCGTGCCTCGCGACGGCGTCGATCCAGATGCAGTGACCCGAGGCTCGCGGGCCGCGCACGCGAAGAGCGAGAGGCACGAGTGGCGTACGACGAGAAGCTCGAGAGCAAGGTCCGCGCGTTCCTCGAAGGCGAGGGTGTCGCCTACGAGCTCAAGCGCATGTTCGGCGGCCTCTGCTTCCTCGTGCACGGCAAGATGGCGCTCGGCATCGTGAGGGACGACCTCATGGTGCGGGTGGGGGCCGACGGCTACGACGAGGCGCTCGAGCTGCCCCACGCCCGCGAGATGGACTTCACCGGCAAGCCCCTCAAGGGCATGGTCTACGTCGCGCCTGCGGGCCTCGGGCAGCATGCGGGCCTCGCACGCTGGGTGCGCATGGGCGTCGCCTGCGCGGCGCGTGAGGCGACGAGGTCGAGGTCCAAGCCAGCGAAGGCCAGGCCAGCGTCGTCCGAGCCCGCGTCCAAGGCTGGGCCCGCGTCGAAGGCCAGGCCATCGAAGGCCGAGCGCTCGTCGAAGGCGACGCCGAAGACGCACGCGAAGGCGACGCCGAAGCCGCGCGCGAAGGCGACGCCGAAGACGCACGCGAAGGCGACGCCGAAGACGCACGCGAAGGCGACGCCGAAGACGCACGCGAAGGCGACGCCGAAGACGCACGCGAAGGCGACGCCGAAGACGCACGCGAAG
>JAIBCE010000193.1 GCA_019694315.1 Sandaracinaceae bacterium | reverse complement strand
CTGCGCGAGGCCACGCCCGACGTCGCGGTCACGGCGTATGGCTGGCGCTGCGAGCTGTCCGCCACGACGCACACGCTCACGTGCACGCAGCCCGCCTCGCCGTCGGCGCCGGCCGTGACGCTCACCGACGTGCTCGACGTGACGAGCACCTACAATGCCTTCTGCGCGGTGCGCACGGACGCGAGCGTCTCGTGTGGGCGGGTCGACTCGCTCGGTGCTCCGCTCGCGTTCGCGCCGTCGACGCACCTGCCCCCCGCGCGCGCGATCACGTTCGCGACCTCGCAGCCCTGCGTCGTGACGCGTGATGCGGGCGAGATCGTCTGCGAGGGCACCCTGCACAGCTACGAGCGCGGGCTCGAGATCTACGTCCCGCCGACGCCCGCGAGCGAGGCCTCGGCCACCGCTGCGCCCACCTCGGCGCCCACTTCGCCGGCCCCCACCTCGCCGGCACCGACCACAGCCCCCGCAGGCCCCGGCCTCGTTCGCTTCCGCGGCCTGCGCGACGTGGTGCAGGTCTCGCGCCACGGCGCGGCGCGCTTGTCGGACGGGCGCGTCGTGCGCTTCGGCACCGGCGTCTCGGAGCCCATCGCGGTGACGGATCACGCCGACGCGATCCTCGACGGGACCGTCTTCTCCTGCGTGCGGCGCGTGGGCGAGCAGGGCGGCGAGGTGATCTGCTGGGGCACGGGCAGCTCGGGGCAGCTCGCGCAGGCCGAGCCAACGACCGGCACCGTGCGCATCCCCGGCCTCGACGTGCCGCTCCCTCCGCCGGTCGAAGGACAGCCGCCGATCGACCTCGCGACGCACGGCGTGGTGGAGCTCGCCGTGGGCGGCGGCAACGCGTGCGCGCGGCTCTCGGACGGACGCATGCTGTGCTGGGGCGCCGACGACGAAGGACAGCTCGGACGCGCGCCCGAGGAGCTGCGCCTTCGGCCCGTGGTCGTGCTCGAGTGACGGCGCTCGAGGGTCGCGCTCGCGCTCGGAGCGTGAGTTGCTTCCATGGACTCACGCTCTTCTTTTCGTCCCGGAGGGTCCCTCTCAGCCCACCTCGGCGCGCACGCGGATCTTCTTGCCGAACATCTGCTCGAAGTACTCGGCCTTGCGCTCCGCGGTCCACACCTCGAGCGAGAGATCCTCGCGCCCGTGCGCCGAGATCACGATCTCTCTCACGCTGGTCGCGACCTCGAGCTTGAGCACCTTGCTGCGGTGACCGCGATCGAGCGCGTCGGCGATACGCAGGATCGCCGAGAGCTTCTTCACCTTGCGCTGCTCCTCGGCGTTGAGCTTTCCGTAGGCCTCGTGCTTGGGGCTCGGCACCGCGCGGCGGTGGTAGCGCGCGATGCAGCCCGCGACCGTGCGGTGATCGTGCGAGAGCCCCATGAGGTTCGAGTGCTCGAGGATGTACTGCGTGTGCTTGTGGTGGGCCGCGTAGTCGATGAAGTCGCCGATGTCGTGCCCGAGGGCCGCCACGCGCAGGAGCACGCGATCCTCCTGGCCCAGCTTGTGGAGCGAGGCGAGGCGATCGAAGAGCTGACACGCGAGCCGATCGACCTGCGTCGCGTGGGGCTCGTCGAAGTGGTAGCGGCGACCGAGCTGGATGGCGGCGCGCGTGGCGAGGTGCTCGTCGAGCTTGGGATCCCACGCGCGGAAGTGCCGCGAGACGAGGTCGAAGACGATGCCCTCCTTGAGACCGACGGCGGGCGCGACGATGGCGTCGGTGCGCGCGAGATCCGCGACGGCCGAGAGCACGTAGAGCGCGGGCACGATCACGTCGGCGCGATCGGCGCGCAGCGCGAAGGTCTTGCGCCGCTGGGCCGCCGTCATCTTCGTCATGCGCGCGTGCACCTGGCGCGCCTTCTTCACGTCGATGGTGGGCTCCACGGTGCCCGCCATCGGGCAGAGCGCGGCGATCGTCTCGAAGTTCCCGCCCGTGCCCGCGACGAGATCGTAGCTGCGACGCAGGAAGTCCTGCGCCACGGGCTGGAGCATGCGGTCGAGGTACTCGACGAGGACCCGCTCCTGGGCCTGCGTCACGGGCTTTCCGTCGTCGAGGAACGACTCGAGCAGTCGCACGGTGCCGATCTCGAGGCTCGTCGAGAAGCGCACCTCGTCGTGGTGCACCTCCGACAGCTCGAGGCTACCGCCGCCCAGATCCACGAGGAGCGCGCGCTTGTCCCGCAGCGGGATGCGCTTCTCCACCGCGAGCTTCACGAGCCGCGCCTCCTCGGTGCCGTCGATCGCCTCGAGGTGCACGCCCACCGCGTTCACGCGCGCGAGCAGGTCCTGGGCGTTGTCGGCGTCGCGCGCCGAGGCCGTGACGACCGCGCGGTACTGATCGACCTCGAGCTCCTCGATCTTCTGTCCGAACGCGCGCATCGCCTCGACGCACTCGTCGATCGCCGCACCGTCGAGCCGGCCCGTGACGAACACGCCGTGGCCCATGCGCACGGGGCGCCGATCCTGGAAGAGGATCTTCACGTCGTCGGGCGAGCTGGCCTCGGCGACGACCAGCCTCGAGGCGTTCGAGCCCACATCGATCGCAGCGAATTTCGGCATCGCGCGCGTTCTACCAGACTTCGCGCGGGCAGACTTCGCGCGGGCAGACTTCGCGCGGGCAGACTTCGCGCGGGCAGACCTCGGCGCGGGGCAGCCGGCCGCGCGCCGTTGTTGTAGGGTGCCGCGCGATGGATCCCGTCCTGCTCCATGCCGTCTTCGGATGTGCGGCCGTCATCGCCGCTTGCTGGCTCCTCGGCCTCGTCACCGGCGAGCACTCCTGGGTCGATCGCATCTGGTCGCTCGTGCCCATCCCCTACACCGCGTGGTTCGCGTGGCAGACTGGCTTCGCCGATCTACGCCTCGTGGTGATGACCGCGCTCGTGACCCTCTGGGGCGCGCGCCTCACGTTCAACTTCGCGCGCAAGGGCGGCTACGCCAAGGGTGGCGAGGACTACCGCTGGCCGATCCTGCGCAAGCGCATGCCGCGCTGGGCCTGGGAGATCTTCGCGCTGCTCTTCGTCGCGGGCTTCCAGAACGTGCTCCTGCTGCTCATCACGCTGCCCGCGTGGGCCGCGCTCGCCGGCGCGAGCACCCAGCCGGGCGCGAGCGGCGTGCCCTTCGGCGCCCTCGACGCCATCGCCACGGTGCTCTTCCTCGTGTTCCTCGCGGGCGAGACGATCGCGGACCAGCAGCAGTGGAATTTCCACGTCGAGAAGAGGGCGCGCCTCGCGCGCGGCGAGACGGTGGAGCCCCCGTTCCTCACCACGGGCCTCTTCGCGTGGTCGCGACACCCGAACTTCTTCTGCGAGCAGGCGCAGTGGTGGTGCTTCTACCTCTTCGCGGTGAGCGCCACGGGCCAGTGGCTGCAGCCGTCGATCGTCGGCGCGGCCATCCTCACGGGGCTCTTCCAGGGCTCGACGAATTTCACCGAGGAGATCTCGCTCTCGAAGTACCCGAGCTACGCCGTGTACCAGAAGCGCACCTCTCGGCTCCTGCCCCTGCCGCCCAAGGCGTGAGCCGCGCTCGCCGGCTTCGCCCGTCTCAGCGCGCGAAGAGGCGCGACGGATCCGCGAAGCTCTTGAACTCGAGGTGGTTGCCGGACGGATCGCGCAGAAAGAACGTGGCCTGCTCGCCGACCTCTCCGGCGAAGCGGATCCGCGGCGCGATCACGAACGCCGTCCCCGCCGCCCGCAGGCGCTCGGCCATCGCGTGCCACTCGGCCCACGGGAGCACCGCGCCGAAGTGACGCGCCGGCACGTCGTCGCCATCGACCGGGTTGGTCTCGCTGGGGGCGAGCGCCGCGTCGACGAGGTGTGCGCTGATCTGGTGACCGAAGAAGTCGAAGTCGATCCAGCGCCGATGCGCCACGTCCTCGCGGCCCACGCGACAGCCGAGCACCTCCACGTAGAAGCGGCGCGTGGCCTCGAGGTCGGTCACCGCGAACGCGAGATGAAACGGGATCGGCGTGCTCATCGAGCCGCTCTATCACGCCACCGCGCACGGCGAGGCGACCGCTCGTGGGGCTGTGGCGACCGTCCGTTCAGCGCGCGGACGCGGACCGGACCGCGCCGCTCCACGCTCCGCTCGTGCCCACTCTGATCGCCCACCCACCGAGCTCGCCGGGCCGTGAGGCGCGTGACCTCCGTGAGGCGCGTGACCTCCGTGAGGCGCGTGATGTCCGTGAGGCGCGTGACCTCCGTGAGGCGCGTGACCGCCGCGATGTCGGGGATGCGCGTGACCCGCGTGCGCACCGTGACGCCGGCTCGCTGCGCTTCCGGCTGACGCGCCTCGTCGTGGCGGGCGCGCTCGCCCTCGCGGGGGCCCTCTACGGTCCTCGCGTGCTCGTGGGCGCCGACGCAGAGGCCTGGCTCGACGACGACCGCGCCACGGAGGTGGCCCTCGCCGACGCCGTCGCCGACGACGTCCACGCGCACGTCACGACCGACGCCTTCCACACGGGCAGCGTGCGCTTCGACGGCGAGTGGGCGATGGGCACGCACCAGATGGCGGCGCTCGGCCTCGCGCAGGTGGTGCTCGCCCACCCGGAGCTCGCCGATCGCTACCGCCCTGCCCTCCGCGAGGCCGCGCACGTGCTCGCCGATCCGTCGACGTACGCCTTCGGCGAGGCCGCGTGGGGCGCGGCGCCCCTCGACGATCTCGGCGCCGATCGCGGGCATGCCTACCTCGGCTACGTCGCGCTCGCGCTCGGGATGGCGCGCGAGGTGGACCCCGAGCTCCCAGAGGCCGCGCTCCACGATCGCCTCGTCGAGGCCCTCGCACAGAGGCTCGAGGCAAGCGCGCTCGGCCTCGTCGAGACCTATCCGGGCGAGGTCTACCCCTGCGATCTCGCCTCGATCGCGGGCGCGATCGGCCAGCACGATCGGCTCACCGGCGGCGATCACGCGGCGCTGCTCGCGCGCATCGCCGAGGTGCACCGCACCCACTTCGTCGACGCGCGCTCGGGCTATCTCGCGCAGTCGGTCGACGTCGCGACGGGAGCGCCTCGCGACGCCCCCCGCGGCTCCGGGACGGCGCTCGCCGCCTACTTCTGGTCGTTCGCGGATCGCGCGCTCTCTCGCGAGCTCGGCGCGGCGTTGCTTGAGCGAGGGCGCGAGGATCTCCTCGGCTTCTGGGCGATCCGCGAGCACGCCCCGGGCACCGAGGGCCGTGGCGACATCGACTCCGGTCCCGTGCTCTTCGGCGTGTCGGTCTCGGCCACGGGCTTCGCGCTCGCGAGCGCTCGCCTCGCAGACGATCGCGACGCCTTCGCAGGGCTCCTCCGCACAGCGACGCTCTTCGGTGTGCCGGTGGCGCGCGGCGAGAGCACGCGCTTTCTCTCGGGCGGCCCCCTCGGCAACGCGATCCTGCTCGCGATGATGACCGCGAGGCCGTCGTGAGCGCGCCCTCGAGCACGTCGCGCGAGCGAACGTGGACCGTGCTCGCGATCACCGCCCTGTCGATCGCGAGCCTCGCGATCGTCCACGATCTCCTGGCCCTCGCCCTCGATCGCCTCGGCCTCGTGGAGCGCCTGCTCTCGCCGAGCGGCCTCGACGTGTTGCTCGCGCTCGGCGCTGCGCTCGTGCTCTTTGGCCTGCGGCTCACCCTGCTCGTCGTGGCCCCCGCGCTCGTGCTCGGCCTCGCCGGCGCCTGGCTCACGACGATCGCGCTGCGATCACCCGCGCGACGGCCACGTCGGTGACGCAGCGCTCACGCGGAGCGGCCGTACGTGACGGTCGCTCCGCGCGCGAGCACCTCAACGGACGTGGAAGCCCTGCATGCGGTCGGCCGCGCGGAGCACCTTGCGTCCGTGGTCGGCGAGCTGACCATCGGTGGGATGATCGGAGCCCTCGACGGCGACGATCTTGGACTTCCACGCCGGGTGGCGCTGCCCCACGAACGTCGTGAATTCGTCCTTGGCCGGCCCGGGGCCGGTGACCAGCACCGCCTCGAAGGTGGCCAGCCGCTGGGCCAGGTCCTCGAGGTACTTGGGCTCGGCGTGGGTGTGACGGTGCCCCTTGTCGTGAGGGCCGGTCGCGGCCTTCACGTGCTCCGCCTCGTAGCGCGATCCCTCGTCGTCGAGCTTGATGACGCGCGCTTCCTTGTGATCGACCCAGATGACGGCGTGCTTCACGGGACCTCCGCCAGGTCATCTAGCCACGCGTCGCGTCGATGCCAAGGCGCGGCTCCTCACAACCCCGGAGGCCGCGCAGGAGCGTCAGCCACGCTTGCGCTCGGTCGGCTTGCGCTCGAACCACGAGTCCTCGAGGCCATCCCAGCGCGGCCCCACCTCGACGCCGGTGCGCAGCGCCGCCTGCACCATCTCGATCGTGAGGGCCTGCCCCTTCGCGGGGCGATCGAACCAGGAGTCGTCCAGTGTCTCGTCGTCGTGCATGCGAGCTTCGATGCACGGCGGAGCACAGACGTTCGACTGGCCCCGACGCGAGCCGCGATCAGCGCGAGCCGGAGATCGCACGCGACTGCATCGTGCAGTCGAGGCAGCTGCCCGAGTAGCTCGCCGTGAACGTGGCGGTCCAGGCATTGTCCGAGGTGAACATCCCCGCGAAGCGGTAGGTTTCGTTGCAGCTGCCAGAAGCCGTGCAGGCGAGGTTGAACGCTCGGGTGGGGCTCGATCGCGGAGACGGCCCGGTGGGCGCACACGGAAGCCCGGTGCCTGTCACCGTCATGGTGCTGCCGTCGTCGGCGAAGCCGACCGAGCTGAAGCTGAAGTCGACCAGGTAGCCCAGCCAGCCGCTGTCTGCGCACATGTACGCGACGCCTGGCGTGATGGAGTACGTGCCCGATGGGTTCCAAGCGATGCACATCGAGGTGTTGAAGGCGCAGCCCGCGGTGCAGGCGAGCGTGCCGCCGGTGTAGCCGCCGGGGATCGTCGTGCAGCTCGCGCCGCCGAGGTTCGCGCCGTCGCACTGCTCACCGCCGTCGATCGTACCGTTGCCGCAGCGTGTGCAGCCCGAGGTCACGTACGTGCAGGACGGGCCGCAGCTCAGCGTGCCGCCTGCGAAGCCCATCCCGATCGACGCGCAGGTCGCGCCGCCCAGCGTCGCGCCATCGCACTGCTCGCCGCTGTCGATCGTGCCGTTGCCGCAGCGCGTGCAGCTCGAGGTGTCGAACGCGCAGCCCGCCGCGCAGCGCAGCGTGCCTCCCGCGTAGCCCATCCCGAGGCTCGTGCAGCTCGCGCCTCCCAGATCCGCGCCGTCGCACGCCTCGCCCATGTTGCGCGTGCCGTTGCCGCAGTTGCTGCACGTGCTCGTGTCGAAGCCCGAGCAGTCGCCCCGACAGAGCGCCGTGCCCGAGAAGAAGCCGAACGCGTTGCACGCGCGCGTGCTGCCCGCGCAGCACGTGAAGCCGTCGTCGCAGCTCGCGTCGCAGTCGTCGTCGACGCCGTTGCACGTCTCGGCTGGCGGCACGCACGTCGCGTCGAGCGCGCAGCCAGGCAGGCACATGCGGCTGCCGGTCGAGCCGCACGCGGTCATGCACGCGGTGCTCGCGCCCACCCGGCACGCGAAGCCATCGTCGATCGCCCCGTCGCAGTCGTCGTCCACGTCGTTGCAGGTCTCGGCCGGCGGCGCGCAGCTCGAGGTCCCGTCGGGCGCGCACACCGTCGCGCCCGTCGTGCCGCAGCTGCTCGTGCACGGCGTGCCGGCCATGCAGCACGCCTCGTCGCGCATCCCGTCGCAGTCGTCGTCGACGCCGTTGCAGATCTCGGCCGGCGGCGCGCAGCTCGAGGTGCCGTCGGGCGCGCACGCCGTCGTTCCCGTCGTGCCGCACGTCGTCGTGCACGCGGCTCCGGCCATGCAGCACGCCTCGTCGCGCATCCCGTCGCAGTCGTCGTCGATGCCGTTGCAGGTCTCGGGAGGCGGCGTGCAGCTCGAGGTCCCGTCCATCGCGCACGCGGTCGTGCCCGTGGTCCCGCACGTCGTCGTGCAGCTCGCGCCGCTCGTGCAGCAGCCCTCGTCGATCCGCGTGTCGCAGTCCTGATCGACACCGTCCCCACAGAGCTCGGTGGCGCCTGGGCTCACGCTCTCGAGCGTGTCGTCGCAGTCCTCGCCGCCGCACGTGTCGGCGACGAAGCCATCGCCGTCGTCGTCGCGTGGTTCGTGCGCGCAGCCCGTCGCCGCCTCGCAGCGATCGGTCGTGCACGCGTCGCCGTCGTCACAGTCGAGCGGTGAGACGAACGCACAGCCGAACTCGGGCTCGCAGCGCCACACCGCCGCGCAGCGGTTGCTCGAGGCGCAGTCCGCATCGGTCGTGCAGCTCGCGGGCGGCTCCGCCACGCAGCCCACGCCACCGAGGCAGATCTCACCGGCGCTACAGAGCGCGGGCTCGGGCACGTGCTCGCACGCCGTGCGATCGCGACAGCGATCGATCGTGCACGGCACGTCGTCACGACACTCCGCATCGGTGGTGCACGGCTCTGGCGCCGGCCCGCAGCCGAGGCCCGGATCGCACACGAGCGCGCCGGGACAGCAGTCGGGACAGGGCTCGTGGGTGCAGGCGCCGCTCGTGCAGTGATCGATCGAGCACGCGATGCGATCGACGCAGTCGAGGTCACGCGTGCACGTGCCCGGGCGCGGGCCCGTGTCGCCCACCTGCACGTCGAGGCCGAGCGAGGCGTCGACCGTCTCCATGCGCACGGCGCAGCCGAGCGCGCACGTCGCGCAGACTCCGAGCACCCAGCCCGCGAGCACCCAGAGCCCCACCGCGATCGAGAACGTCGGACCACGAAGCGAGCGCATGCGCATAGAGGATCAGGCTAACAGCGAAGCCCGAGCCCACCCAAGCGGCCCTTCACCCTCACGTCATGTCCGGGCCGACGCCCTCGAGCAGGCACTCGCTCGGCACGTCGAACACGAGCGGATAGAGCAGGCCCTCGGGCTGGTAGGTCATCGGCAGCGGAGCGCCGTCGAGATCGAGGTCGCCGCCCGTGGCGTCCCACTCGTCCCACACGCGCTGGTTCCACGCGGCGGCCTCCTCCATCTGCGAGATCCACGTCGAGGCATCGTCGGACGCCGTGACGCCCTCGGGCAGGATGATCTCGAGCAGGCGCCGGCGCGACGCGCGCACCCAGTCGGCGTCGTAGACGGCCACGTTGAGCTCACCCTCGTACGTGACCCCGCGGTTGTTCTTGTTGCAGGAGCCCACCGAGAGGAACACGTCGTCGACCACGAGGATCTTCGAGTGCGTGTCCATGTCGACGAAGCGCGACTCCGTCTCCTGGAAGCCGAACACGATCTGCGTGTCGAAGCTCCGCAGCTGGAAGAGGTGGTAGCGGGTGGGGAAGCGCGTCGCGAGCTCCTGCGACATCGTGTACGTCCACTCGCAGCCAGGGTCGGTGAATTCGTTGATGGGCTTGGTGATCACCACGAGCTCGAGCGCGGGCCTCTCGGTCATGCGCGCGATGATCGCGTCGAGGTACATCGGCATCCGGAAGTACTGATCCTCGATGTAGATGTAGTGCTCGGCGTTCTGGATGGCGTTGAGCCACGTCTCGGCGATCGCGTTCTCGTGGAAGGGCTCGGGCAACGTGGCGGTGACCTGCGCCTGAACACCGTCGGAGAACGAGGGCTGATCGCGGACGATCTCGTAGTCGGACGCGTTGGCCGCGTAGTCCACGCCCGCCGCGAGCTGGTGCGCCCAGCGCTCGTGGAAGATCTCCTCCGCGTCCTGCGCGATCGGGCCCTCGATGCGCGTCATGAAGTCCTTGCGCGGCCCGGTGTCCGGCATCGCGTCGTGCGCGGCCACGTCCATGCGATCGGCGGTCGTGGCGTCGAGCGCCATGCGGCGCGGCTCGAAGACGAGGTGCGCGTCGGTGTCCCAGTCCACCGGCCGGAGGTTCATGCCGCCGATGAAGGCCACGGTGCCGTCGAGCACCATGAACTTCTGGTGGAAGCTCGCGTGATCGACGTCGAGGCTGATGGGCCAGTCGGTGAGATCGACGTCGCGGCCCGGCAGCGTGGACGAGATGGGCGTGTCGGCATCGAACGTGCGGTCGGCCGCGTCCATCCACGACGCGCGCACGCGATCGCCGAACGAGAAGTCGGCCACCTCGAAGTGGAACATCCCGCTCGTCTCGTTGGCCTGTCCCATGAACTCGAAGCCATCGCCCGCGGTCGCGCCGCGATCGCGGAGATCGGCGTCGGTCGAGAGCCACGAGAGGCTTCCGTCTTGATCGATGAACTGCCCGACGAGCACGCGCTTGTCCGGGAAGATGTCGTCGAGGATGCCGAGGATCGTGTTGGCCTGACGATCCGCCAGGGTGCTGGTCACATGCGTGGCCGGATCCCGCACGAGCTCGAACGTGGAGTCCCACCACCACGTGGCCACGTGCACGCGCTCGCTCGCGCCGAGGAGATCCTCGGCGACCTGACCCCACGCCTCCTCACCACTCGTCATGAGGCGCACGTGGTTGCCACGCCGCGCGGGACGACCCTGCGCCGAGAACCAGCGGTGGCGTAGGCCCGTGACGATCGTGTGCACGGGGAGGTTCCGGCCCGAGACCGTGAGTCGGTCGTGCGCCGTCACGAGGCCCGCGTGCTCGGTGCCGGGGCTGCGTCGCACGACGACCGCGTCGAGGTTCGTCGTGCCGTCGTAGGTGATCCCGAAGTCGAGATCCTCGTGGCCCTCGAGCGCGATGTGCACCTCGTACGTGGCCGCGTCGATCACGGGAAACGACACGATCGGCCAGCCCGCGGTCGGCACGAGGACTCCGTCGTGTGTGACGCGGAGGTGCGTCGCCGCCGGCAGGGGCTGCGCCCAGAGGTCGAGCATGTGGATCTCGATCAGCGCGTTCGTGCTCGGAGGCAGCGGCGCGTCCGGCGGCACGAACGCATCTGGCAAGCCCACGCCCCCATCGACCCCGTCCGGCACACCCGCGTCGAAGTTCTCGAGGGTTTCGATCTGGCAACCGGTGCCGGCGCACACCATGGCGACGAGGGAACAAGCGAGGAGAGACGCGCGACGCTGCATCCCCCCACGCTACCGCGCCCGCACGGCTTTGGACGAGATCTCGCACCCGACCGATGTCGCGCCCGACAGTTCTCGCGCCCGCCAGATCTCGCGCCCGACCGATCTCGCACCGTGGAGGACGAGGAGATCGTCGTGGGGCTCAGCCCTCGACGCGATCGCGGCCGTTGCGCTTGGCGTCGTAGAGCCGCTGATCGGCGCGGTGCACGAGCGTGGCGGCGTTCTCGCCCGCCACGAGCGAGGCCACGCCGATCGACACACCGAGCGGCGGCAGGCGCTGCCCCTCCACGCTGTCGATCTCGAGCTCGCGCGTGAGGCAGCGGATCCGCTCCGCCACCACGCGCGCGCCCTCGATCGCCGTCGCGGGCAGCACGATGATCATCTCCTCGCCGCCCACGCGCACGGGCACGTCCGTGGGTCGCACGACGCGCTTGAGGAGCTCCCCGAGCGCCACGAGGACGCGATCGCCCGTGGCATGTCCCCACGTGTCGTTCACGCGCTTGAAGTGATCCACGTCGATCGCGAGCACCGAGAGCGCGTGGTGATCGCGCTCCGCGCGCGCGCAGAGGCGCGGCAGCGTCTCGTCGAGCCAGCGCCGGTTCGAGAGGCCGGTCAGCGGATCGGTGCGCGACAGCTCCTCCATCGAGCGGCGCTTCTCCTGCGCCGTGCTCACGTGCTCGTTGCTGCGGCGGATGCGTGCCGCGAAGAGGCGCAGCATGTTCACCGCGATCTCGTGCGACTCGGCGACCATGCGCCAGAAGGTCGCCTCGTCGAGCGCGAGCACGCGGCTCGAGAGCTCCGCCTGCACATCGGCCGTGGCGGGCTGCGCGTCGAGCACGGCGAGCTCGCCCACGGTCTGGCCCGCCGGGATCACCGCGATCGTCTCACCGCCGAGCACCACGCCGAGCCGTCCCGTGAGCACGAGGTAGAGCTCGCCGCGCACATCGCCCTTGCGGATGAGGTGGTGGCCCGGCTCGAGCTCGATCACCGGACAGCGCAGGAGAAACGTCTCGATCGTGCCGCGGGGTACGCCGCGGAGGATCGCGTGCTGGGCGAGCTCCTCGTCACGCGCCGGCGCGAAGAGGAGGCTCCCTCGCAGCGGCTCGTCCGCCTGGCTGGCCCGAATCCGTCGAGGTCCCGCGGTCGACGCGCTCTGCATGATCGTGGCCTTCGGTCGATCGACGCCGGGCCTTGAGCGCCGCTCGAGCCGGCCCGGCTCACGGGGTGCACGCGAAGAGCGCCGCGGCCTCGGTGTCGTCGAGCGCGCCCCGGAAGAACCGAACGTCGTCGAGCAGGCCGTGCCACGCATAGACGTCCTCGTTCATGCCGAGCATGAGCGGCCCCTGTGCGACGCGGCTCTGATCGCAGGTGCCGAACCTGCACTCCATCGTCACGGGCAGCCCGTCGATGTAGAGGCGGCCGTTGGTGGTCGGCCCGTTCGCGAAGACCGCGACGACGTGCACCCAGCGTCCGACGAGATCGTCGCGCGTCACGCCCCAGCAATCGCCAGTGCCGCCGTTGATGCACAGGGACACGGGGCCGAGCCGGTTCGTGAGCCAGAGGCAGTAGCGCGGCGCCTCCGGCAGCGGCGTCGGCGTGACGCAGAACACGCCCTGATCCACCGCAGGATCGTCGTTGCGCATCCACAGCGAGACCGTGTGCCGATCCTGATCGAAGGGCACCGTGGACTCGACGCGGGCCAAGGTGGTGGAGGTGAAGTCGAGGGCCTGACCGAGCCGGCCCGGCGCCGTGCTGGGCAGCGGGTCCCCGAAGATCTGGCCCACGTGCCCGCGACCACCGCGATCCAGGACGAGGCTCGTGGTGACGTCCACGGCGTCCATCGGCCAGTACGCCTCGGGCGCGCGCACGATGCACCCCACCGCCGCGTCCCGCCCCGCATCGCCCGTGACCGGCCCGACATCGAGCGCGGCATCGAGCGCGGCATCGAGCGCGCCCGTGTCGGGCGTCTCGCCGAGCGCCGCGTCCGACGGCGCATACCGAAGGCGCCCGCAGCCGACGAGCAGCGCGAGCGTCACCGTCGTCGAGAGCGCCACGCGAGACAGCCGCATCGATCGCGAGCATCGGTCGACACGGTCGGGCTCGGCAAGCGCGCGGTGGGCTCCACGAACCGGGGCGTCGCATCGTGCGATGTGGCTCGATCAGGGCGCCTCGCCGCCCACGCGCGCGGGCAGCGCGAGGTCGGGCCAGTCGCTCGTGGCGCCGCCCGCGGCCACGTGCGCGGCGTAGAGGTAGTGCGCGTAGCTGCCCGTCACGCGGCGGATGTAGTTGCGGGTCTGGAGGAAGGGGATGTCCTCGACCATGCGATCGAGCTCGCGCCCCGTCGGGCCGCCGTCGCGGCGGGCGCGCGCGAGCCACTCGTGCACGCGGTTCTCGCCTGCGTTGTAGGCCGCGAAGCAGAGCGGGATCCCCACGTCATCGACGAGATCGCGCAGGTACGCTGCGCCGAAGCGCACGTTGTGCTCGGGCCGGTAGAGGAGCTCACGCCCGAACGGCGCGGTGCTCGCACGCGCGTAGCGCGCGGCGGTGTCGGGCAGGAGCTGCATGAGCCCGATCGCGTCCGCGTAGCTCACCACGCGCGCATCGAACGCGCTCTCCTGTCGCATCACGGCGTAGATCACCTCCGGCGCCACGCCGCTCGCGCGCGAGGCGGCGGCCACGTCGGCCTCGAAGGGACGCGGATACGCGGCGCGCCACACCCACTCGGCCTCGCGACGCGGCGCGTGGGTGAGCAGCTCGCTCACGCCGGTGAGCCGATAGGCCCGGCTCGGATCGCCGAGCTCGGTGAAGCGCTCGACGAGCGCGCGGCGCGATCCCGGGCGCCAGCCGCGCGCGCGCTCGGCCGCGCGAAGGAGCTGTGCCGCGTCGTGATCGAGGCCGAGCGTCGCGTGGAAGGTGACGAGCGCGGGCTCGGCGAGCGGCGCGAAGCTGGCCTCCGCGGGCGCATCGTCGGGCACGGGCGGGCCGGGATCCTCGCCGTGCTCGCGCAGCCGGCTCGCGGCCCAGATCGCATACCAGCCGAGGGGATCGGCCGCGATCGCGGCACGCATCGCGCGCTCGCCGCGCGCGCCGTCGTTCGCGCCATAGGCCGCGCGGCCCTCCCAGTAGAGCGCGCGCCCACGATCCATCGAGCCCCGCGCGCCCGCACCCCAGCCACGAAAGCGATCGGCCGCCTCGCGCATGTGCCCCGCGTCGAAGTCGAGGAGCGCGAGGTGCCACTCGGCCTCGCGACGCAGCCCTGCCGAGCGCCGCGCGCGCGGGCCTCGCACGAAGGCCTCGAGCGCGCGTCGTCCTTCGCGCGGATGCCCGCCGCGCAGGAGCGTCGCGCCGATCAGCCACTCCGCCTCGGGCGCGGACGCATGCGAGGGCTCGTCGCGCACGAACGCGCGGAGCGCGCGGAGCCCCTCACGCTCGCGATCCGCGCGGAGCAGAGCTCGCGCTGCGAGGAAGCGATGGCGCGCGTTGCCATTGACGCGTGCGGACTCGGCCAGGAGCTGTGCGGCCTCGGCGTAGCCCGCGCGCGACTCGTAGAGCGCGTTGCCGCGCGCCGAGAGCCACGCCCCGAGCACCGGCTCGTCGGCGCCCGGGCGAGGGATCGGCTCGAGCTCGCGCAGCGCCCGGCTCGCCTGGTGCGCGAGCAGCAGCCTCGAGGCACGACGCATCCGCTCGTCGGCGGTCCAGGCGACGCGAGGTGTCCCGAGCCACGAGGCGAGCACGGCCTCCGCGCGCGCCGCGTCGGGGTGAGAGGGACGCTCGAGGAGCAGGACGCGGAGCTCGCTGGTGGAGCGATCGCGCTCGCCCGCGCTGCGCGACGCCTCGGCGAGCATCATGCGGAGCGCGAAGGTGTCGACGTCGGCCGGGTCGTCGCGCACGAGCGGCTGCGCGAGCTCGATCGCGCGAGCCCGATCGCCCCGGATCGCTGCGGCCTCGGCGGAGAGGGCCCGTACACGCGCGGGGGCGGAGGCGATGGTCGCGAGCTCGATCTCGGCCTCGTCGGCGCGGCCGAGGAAGAGAAGAGCCCGCGCGCGGGTCTCGGCGGCCCAAGGCTGGAGCGCGGCCGGGAGCAGCGTGCGTGCACGCGCGAGATCGCGAGCGACCTCGTCGTGTCGATCGAGGCTCTCGGCGAGGTGCACCCGCGCGACGATCACGTCGGGCCGCGCGCGCACGTCGTCGGGCATGGCGTCGATCGTGTCGAGCGCGCTCTCTGCGTCGTGCTCACGCACCGCGCGCGCGATCGCGCCGCGCACGGTGTCGGTGCGGGTGAAGAAGGAGGGGTCGTCCTGCGCGCCTGCTGTGCTCGAGAGTGTGGCGAAGAGGAGCGCCATGGCGAGCCCCCGCGCAACGGCTCCGCGCACAGGCGCAACGACTCCGAGCACAGCCTGGGCGAGCCAGGCGAGCCCCCGCGAGACGCCACTCAGCACA
>JAIBCE010000192.1 GCA_019694315.1 Sandaracinaceae bacterium | reverse complement strand
GGCGCGCATCCGGGTCGGGGCCTGACCGACGCGGGCCGCGAGCTCGTGGCCCACATGAACGCACTCGGGGTGATCGTCGACGTGAGCCACGTCTCCGATCGCACCGCGCTCGACGCGATCGAGGTCTCGCGCGCGCCCGTGCTCGCGTCGCACTCGGGCGCGCGCGCGATCGGCGATCACCCGCGGAACCTGCCCGACGCGATCTTGCGTCGCATCGCCGAGACGCACGGCGCGGTCTGTCTCAACTACTACGTGCAATTCCTCGATCCGGCCTATGGCCAGGCCCGCCGCGCCCTCGAGCGCGAGCACCGCGCGGAGTTCGACGCGCTGCCCGACGGCCGCTCGTGGACGACGTCTGCGGCGCGCAACGCGCTCGCGCGCCAGCTCGCGCCCGAGCTGCACCCGCCCACGCTGCGCACGCTCGGCGAGCACATGGCGCACGTCGCCGAGCTCGCGCCCGAGGCGCCCTGTCTGGGCTCGGACTTCGACGGCATCGGCGAGCTGCCGCGCGGCATGGACGACGTGAGCGACCTCCCCGCGCTGCGTCGCGAGGTCGAGCGTCGTCACCTCGACTGGCGCGCCGTCGCGGGCGGCAACGTGCTCCGGGTCATGGAGAGCGTGGAGCGCATCGCCACGCAGTGAGCGGCGTGAGCCTCGGCGTGCTCGCGTCTGATCCGAATCTCGATCCGCAGAGCGCGACACCCCCGTGCCTCACGGGCGCACCCTCATAGGCGCGAGCCGTTCTGTCTCTGCTCCCAACGCGGACGGACATGGTGGTACGCGTCGCAATGGCAGCTCGCGTGAGCCTCGGCGTGCTCGCGTGTGATCCGAATCTCGATCCGCAGAGCGCGACACCCCCGTGCCTCACGGGCGCACCCTCGGAGGCGCGAGCCAGTCTGTTCTCGCTCCCCATCGAGCAAGGACATGGTGGTTCGCGCCGCAACGGCAGCTCGCGTGCGAGCCCCCTTCACCTCATTCGGGTAGGACCGAGTTGGTTCGTGCCCAGTTGTACCCGGAGTCCGGCCAGAGGAAGGGGCCCGGAATGGCGCCCGTCGTGGCGGCGAAGAACCGAAAATCCTCACCGCCCGAGTCGGTCATCAGGAAGAGCGTTCCATCGGGGGCGAGCACTGGCTCGGTGAACGACCGGAACCCCATACGTAGCGAGGGCACCTGGAACAAGCTCATCGATGATGGCCATTTCCTGGACGTGTTGATGGGCGACGGTGCCGACATCGTGAACGGACCTCGGGACGCTGGCGACAGCGACTGCTACGGTGACGGTGGCGATGACCAACTCTACAGCTGGAGCAGCATCGGCCGGCAGAGGACGTCGTTGGAGGAGGAGCATGAGAGGGCGGGCTGTCGTCTTGGCGATGCTGACCAGTGCCTGCGTCCTCGTGGCGGGGTGTTGTGCGGACATTCGGATTGTCGCCCTTTGGCTTCATGTTCGCGACGAGGCCGGAGCCGAGCTGGTTCCCGATCGGGTCGCCTTCGAGGTCGACGGATCTGATCCAATCGTCGTCTGCCAAGCGGATTGTGCCGCCGACGTGCCTATCGGAAGCGGGGGCGGTCGGTACTTCGTCACAGTGCGTGTCGGTCGCACCGAGGCGACAGAGGAGCTCGTCGTCCCGGACGACGGGTGCCACCCAATCACACAAGAAGTGACGGTCAGGCTTCCCCGCTGAACAGGGCGTCCGAACACGCCACTGGTCGGGCTGTGCCGGATCGGGCACTCCGGACGCGGGCCTCGATGCAACCCCGCGGGAGCCGGACGCTACCGTCCCCGGTGGAGCGTTTCTGCCTCAATCCTGCCGTTCGACAGTCTCGATCGCTGCGAGCGCGCAGTCAGGGACCGCAGAGCGGGCCGCCGGTGGGCGTGGGGCCGAAGGACACGTCGTCGACCCACACAGCGTCCGAGCCGCTCGAGAGCGAGCCGTCTTTCGTGTAGCGCCACTCCACCGTGTGCGTGCCGGCGGTGAGCGCGTAGCTGACCATCGTCCACGCGGTGGTGCCCGACCACTGATCGCGCATCGTGCCGTCGACGAAGGTGCGGAGATAGTCGAAGCCGCTCTCGGTCGAGGTGCGGATCCAGAACGTGAGCGTCTGATCGCTCGCGAGCGTCACCGTGCGCGTCATGGACGAGGTCTCGCTGTCGGAGATCGTGCCGCTCTGCGCGCAGCGCGCGCCTGCGTGCGGCATCGTGGTGACACTGGTCCAGAGGCCCGTGCCCGACGTCGTGTAGCCCGCGGGCAGCGTCGCGCTCTCGAAGCCCGTGCTCGGGTCCGAGGGCGGACCGAAGGCGAGGTCGTCGATCCACACGGCGTCCGAGCCCGCGACCACGGATCCGTCCTTCGTGTAACGGAATTCGAGAGAGTGCGTGCCCGGCGCGAGGTCGACCGCCAGCTGCGTCCAGGCCGTGGTGCCCTCGCGCGAGAGCACCGCCACGCCATCGACGAAGAGCTGACCGTGATCGCAGCAGCTCTCGGTGCTCGTGCGCATCCAGAACGAGAACGAGGCCGCGCTCGCGAGCGTGATCGAGAAGCCCACGCGCGTCTGGGCGCTGTGGCCGATCGCGCCGCTGCGGAGAGCGCGCGCGCCGCCGTGCGGAGAGGTGGTGTCGATCGTCCAGGCCACCGTGCCGCCCATGCCGTTGGTCCAGCCGCTCGGCACGCCGCCCTCGAAGTCGTAGCTCAGCGTGGTCGGGTTCGAGGCCGAGCACGCGCCGCTCACGCAGTGACCCCCGGGGCACGTGGCGCAGTCGAGCGCGCCCGTGCACGGCGCGGGCACGAACGCGTCGGGCACCACGTACGCGTCGGGCACCACGAAGGCATCGGGGATCACGTACGCGTCGGGCACGACGAAGGCGTCCGGCACGACGAAGGCGTCGATCGTGAACGCGTCGGGCGCGAAGGCGTCGGCGCCCGGCACGAATGCATCGCGCGCGAACGCATCGGGCATCGTGACGAACGCGTCGGGCGCGAAGGCGTCGTCGCTGGAGAAGGCGTCGTCGTTGGAGAACGCGTCTTCGCCGGAGAACGCGTCGTCTTCGACGTGCGCGTCCATCGCCGTTGGCCCTGCGTCGCTCGCGGCATCGAGGCGAGGACCCGCATCGGCCGAGCCGGCGTCGAGCGCGAGCGCGTCGAGGCGCGCACCGCTGTCGCGGTCTCCACCGCCACCGGTGGCGCAGCCGACCATCAAGCAAGTGCTCAGGAGCGCGACGTGCCGCATCGGCCTAGCGTAGCGGCTCGCCGCCGCTCGCACGAGGGCGTGAGGGACCGCGCGAGGTCCGTGGCGGGCGCGGGGAGAGGGCTATACTGCGCGGCCTCGGCCAGAATCCTCGATGGATTCATGCCTTTCGCGAGGACGCATGCACAACGACCCGCTCGCCTTTCTCGACCACGATCTGCCGGCCCAGTTCCAGAAGGGCCTCTCGACGCTCAAGGCGTCGACCGCGCCGACCGCCAAGGAGGAGCTCGACGACGTGCTCCAGGCCATCGGCACCGTGCGCGTGATCGTCGAGGGTGAGGGCGGCGGCGAGCGCTGGGTGTCGGTCGAGGGCGGCGCGATGAGTGTCACGGAGGCCAAGCCCGAGCTCGCGGTGCGCGGCGTGTTCGCGTTCTCGAGCGAGGCCGCCAAGGGCGCGCTCGAGCTGCTCGCGGAGAGCGGGCGCCTCGACGATCCGAAGGCCGCGATGGGCCTCTCGCGTGTCGCGAGCAAGCGCGCGGAGAAGATCCTCGCGAACCAGAAGATCGAGTTCCACGTGATCGTGATCGACCTGCCCGACGGGATGGACGACGTGACGGTGCGGTGCGGCATCGGCGTCTCCGAGCCGCCGACCAAGCCGCAGTTCACCGCGACGATCAGCTACGACGACCTCGAGGACATGCGCGAGGGCGACCTCACGCCCCAGCAGGTGATCGGGCGCCTCAAGCTCACCGGCGACGCGTCGCGCGCGATGGCCCTGGGCATGACGCTCTTCTCTCCGCCGAAGAAGAAATGATGGAACCCACGCGCATCGCGATCGTGCTCGCCTTGGTCGGCCTCGGGGCCGGCGCCGCTCCGGCGCGGGCTCAAGAGACGACGGCTCCGAGCGAGGCTGCGCCGACCGACGTGCAGCCCGTCGCGAGCGCCGAGTCGGGGCGCGCGGTGCCCACGCTCTACGAGGCCGAGGACGACGCTTCCGTCGTGCCGGTCGATCCGCCGCGCGTGCTCGACGATCTGCGGCTCGGCCACGACGACTCGGGCCTGGGCAACGGCGCGTGGCTGAGCGCGGGCGTGTTTGCGGGCGATGTGCGCGACGACGCGATCACGATGGGCACGATCGATCTCGGTCTGCGCCTCGCGATCGTGGCGGACGCGCGCGTGACGCTCGACTGGGGCTTCGCCATCGCCGACACGCGGGTGCGCGGTGCCTACATCGGTCCGACCACGAACGATCCCTTCGACGTGAAGATGGGGCGTGTAGAGGGCCGCAACGCCGACCTGCGCATCGAGTGGCTGCCGCTCGTGTCGAACGACATCCGCTTCGGCTTCGGTCTCGGTGGTGCGGTGCCCGTCGCTGCGACGACGCGCCTGCCGTCGAGCGCCGCCACGCAATCGTACTTCGACGCCTCGACGCTCGTGCACGACGGCTACCTCGCGGAGAACGGTGGCTACCGCCCGTGGCGCTATCGCCCGGAGCACGCGGCGATCTACCTCCCGCTCACGCTCGCGATCGGCCTCTCTCGCGAGACCGTGCTCGCCTTCGACGGCACGGCGGCGGTGGGCCTCCGTGTGCTTGGAGGGCAGCCGCCCGACGCGATCGCGGACCTGGTGCTCGGCGCGGAGCTCGCGTCGCAGCTCGCCTCGATCCTCCGGCTCGGTGTGCGCGCGAACGTCGCCGCCCTCGCGCTCGGCTCCCCCAGCGCCAACGCGCAGCCCTCCGCGGAGGGCTGGGCGCGCCTCGAGCTCGCGCCCGTGAGCGTGATCGTCCGCGCCACGATCGGCCTGGGCGGGCCCTACGGCGTTGGCAGCAACTTCGTGGGCTGGGGCCTGCACGCCGGCGCCGGCGTCTCGTTCTGAGTTGGCTGGGTCGAGGGACCTCCGGCACCTCCGGCCCCTCGAGCTCCCCCGGGTTCTCCCGTGCTCGCGTGCCCTGCACGCTGCGCGCGTGTCCGATCGCCGGCTCACTTCGTCGCTCCGCGACTCGCATCGCTCCCGCTCCAGGGGTGAGCTGCGCTCACCCCCGGTGATCGGACCGGTGATCGCAGGAGCGAAGCGACGAGAACCCGGCGCACAGGCACGAAGTGCCGAGCACGGGGAGAACCCGGCGTGGCGCCCCCGAATCGATTCTTTCTCGGTCCCTGGGTTGGGTCGAGGGACCTCCGGTCGGGCGGCGGGGAAATACGAGCTAGCCGTTCTTCGCGGCGAAGTCGTTCATGAACGAGACGAGCGCTTCGACGGCGGGCTTGCGCACGGCCGTGTAGATCGACGCGCGCACGCCGCCCACGGAGCGGTGGCCCTTGAGGCCCACGAGGCCGGCCTTGGTGGCCTGCGAGAGGAATGCCTTCTCGAGCTCCTCGGTGGGCAGGCGGAAGACCACGTTCATGCGCGAGCGGCTCGCCTTCTCGACCGGCGCTCGCCAGAAGTCGGGCTCGGCGTCGACCGTCGCGTCGAGCAGCGCCGCCTTCTCCTCGCCCTCCTTCGCGATCGCCGAGAGGCCGCCCCAGTCGAGCAGGGCGCGCACTGTGTTGCGGAGCATGTAGATCGCGAACACCGGCGGCGTGTTGAGGAGCGACTCGCTCTCGGCGTAGGCCTTGTAGCGGAAGATCTGCGGGATGTCGGTGCGGCCGGCCGCGACGAGATCCTTGCGCGCCACGACGATCGTCACGCCCGCGGGGCCCACGTTCTTCTGCGCGCCGGCGTACGCGACCGCCACCTTGCTCCAGTCGATCGCGCGCGAGCCGAAGTCGCTCGACATGTCGCAGACGAGCGGCACCGTGCCCGTCTCGGGGTAGCTCGTCCATTGCGAGCCGAAGAGCGTGTTGTTGCTCGTGAGGTGCACGTACGCGGCCTCGGGATCGAGCGTGAATTCGCTCGGCGCCGGCACGCGCGTGAACTTCTTGTCGACCTCGGTGCTGATCACCTTGCGCGCCTTGGCGCCGTAGCTCGCGGCCACGAGCGTGGCCTCTTCGTGCGCCTGCTTGGCCCACGTGCCGGTGACGAGGTAGTCGGCGCTCTTGCCCGCGTGCAGCAGGTTGAGCGGCACGAACGCGAACTGCATGCGCGCGCCGCCCTGCATGAAGAGCACGTCGTGGCTGTCGGGGATCGACAGGTACTCGCGCAAGAGCGCGATCGCCTCGCGGTGCGCCTTCTCGTAGGTCGGCTCGCGGTGGCTGTGCTCGAGGATCGACATGCCCGTGCCGTCGATCTCGACGAGCTCCTTCTGGGCTCGCTCGATCGCCTCGAGGGGAAGGGCCGCCGGACCTGCGTTGAAGTTGTGGACGCGCGTCATGACGAGCGTTCTATGCTTTCACGCCGCGCGCCCACAAGGGGCCAAGCGGGCGGTGCGTGCGGGCCACGCGCATGGCGCGCTGCGTCAGCGACGGAACGCGAAGCGCAGCGCCTTGGGGAGGCGCCGACGCCAGTCGAGCTCGCGGTGCTTGCCGCGTCGGTCGGGCCGGAAGAGGAGCTGCGCCGTGGGGGCCTCGAGGCTCTGCTCGAGCAGCGTCACGGCGCGGTGCGCCTCGCGCACCATGCGCTCGCTCTCGCGCATCCCCACGTCCACGTAGAGCCGCGCGTCGCGCTCGTAGCGCGCATGGCGGAGCTCGCGGCCGAGCTCGCGGGGCACCGTCCAGACCGAGGGCGACATCGCGATCGCCTTGCGGAACAGGCGCGGGTGACGTGCCGTGGCTGCGAGGCTCGCGAGCCCTCCCATCGACGCGCCGCCGATGCCGCGCGCGTGCGGATCGAAGCGGAGCGCGAGCGTCTCTTCGGCCTGAGGCAGCACGTCGTGTGTGACGAAGCGGAGGAACGCGTCGAGCTCGCTCCACAGCTCGGCCATGCGACCGAGCCCCGAGTCGATGGCCACGATCACCGGTCGTCGAATCGTGCGTGGGAGCTTGGCGATCGCCCGATCCGCGTGCCATCCGCCCGCGAAGCTGCCGTGATCGCCCAGCACGTTCTGACCGTCGAAGAGCACGAGCACCGGCGGGCTCGGCTCCGCGTGCGTGGGCACCACGAGGCGCACGCGGCGAGGGTGACCGTGGAAGCTCGGATGGATCGCCGCGATCTGGTGATGCATCGCCCCGGACCTTACGGGACCGGACGCGCCATGCACGTGCAGGCTCGGTGCTCGTCAGTCGCTCAGCACGAGCTCGAGGGGGCGCGGCCTCGGCGCCTCGCGCGCCCGGGTGAGCGAGGCCGGAAGTCGCAGGCCCTCGGCGCGCAGCGCGGCCACACACGCCTCGAGGCCCTCGTCGAGGCTCGCGACTGCGATCTGCCGGTTCGGTGGCCGGAAGATCCAGTTCATCGCGGTCATCGCGCCCCGCACCACGGCCGACGAGACCACGGTGGCAGTGATCACGTTGAGCCGCGCGATGTCACCCCGCGTCTCGTTCTGCCAATCCGCGAGCCGCTTGCGCGTGGCGGCGTCGGGCATCGTCAGCACCTGCGAGGTCTCGACCAACGTCGCGAAGCGCTCCTTGCGCGCATAGACCGCGCCCACCTCGCGCTCGAGCACGTCGAGCTCACTGCGGACGAGCGAGCCCTCGGCGACGACGACGAGGAGGGGCCAGGCCTCTGCGCGCACCCGGATCGGCACGCACTTAATCTACACTGCGAGCGCCATGCGCTTCGACGGCTCCGATCGGCACTGGGTGCTCGCTGTGCTCTCCCTCTCACTCGCGGGGTGCGATGGCGTCGTGATGGGAGACCCGCTCGACGTGGGTGTCGTCGATGGCCGAGCAGTGGACGCGCCGATCGATCCGAGGCTCGATGCCTCGCCCCTCCTGCTCACCGACGCGTCCCGAGACGCCTTCGTCCCGCTGGATGCACCAGCGCTCGTCACGGGCGTGGCGCCACGCCCCGGGATCGAGGGCGAGATCGACGCCAGCGATGGTGCGCTCCCGCTGCACGTGACGCCGTCGTCGCCAGGGCTCGTGCGCATCGAGGCCGCGCCCGACGAGCACGTCACGTTCTTCCTCACGTTCACCGAGGGCCTGCGCACGATCGAGCTCGAGGTGCTGCGCTGGGACGGTGAGCGCGCCGTCTCGCTGGGCCTCACCGATGCGGGGCCGGGTCTGCGCACGCTCGCGGCCTTCGATCCCTCGGGACCGCGCACCTTCTGGGCGCGCGTCACGACCGAGCTGCCCTCGCTCGACGCGACGCTGACGATCACCCGCGTGCCCTTCGACGACGGGCCGATGTGCCTCGAGGACTGCGCGCACCTGCTCCAGATGCCGCTCCCGAACGATCCGGCCCTCGACGGCTACACCACGCGATCGAGCACGGTGTTCCGCTACCAGTACGGACGCCGCGATCTGCTCATGTACGTGCGCCATGCGGCGCAGCGCGTGGCGGGGCTCGGCATGGCGCCCCTCATCCCCGAGGACTTCTCGCAGTGGGATGGCATGACGCCCGGGACCGACGTGGGCGCGCCTCGACACTCGAGCCACCAGCGCGGCAAGGACGTGGACATCTCGCTCCACGGCCTCGACGGCATGAACGAGTGGCGCTCGTACTGCACGCCGGAGGCGACCGCCGACGGACGCGAGTGCGTGCCCGGCACGATCACGAACTACGACGGCACCGCGAACGCGATCTGGTTCGGCGACATCTTCGCGAGCGGGCGCGTGACCATGTGCTTCCTCGATCGCGAGCTCATCCCCACCACGGTGACGGGCGCCGAGGAAGCGAGCCTCGTCGGAGAGCTCGACGAGACGCTCGTGCCGCTCTTCGACGACGGCGTGCACCTCCAGCACTGGCCCAACCACGACAACCACATCCACGTGCGCGTGTCGGAGAGCGAGTCGATCGGCGCGCTCTCGTGGACCGGCGCGCGCACCGAGGAGCCCTTCGAGGCGCCCTGACGGCTGCGCACTGCGCGCGAGCCTGCGCTGCGCGCTCGTCCGGCAGAGCGTGCTCACGATGATCCACGTCACCGCGATCGCGCGCAGATCGTGCCAAATCCCTCGCATGACGAGCTCCTCCGCGAGGCCGCTCCGCGCGCTCGACGATCCGCCGGGCGGCGTGCTCTTCTGGCTGATCGTCGGGCTCGAGCTCGTCGCGTTCGCGATCGTGTTCGGCTTGGTGGCGGTGATGCGGAGCGGCGATCCTGCGGGCTTCCACGAGGTCCACGCCGCGCTCGATCCACGCCTCGGGCTCGCGCTCACCGCGCTCCTCTTCGGCAGCGGATGGGCTGTGGCCGAGGCGGTGCACGCGTTCCGCGAGGACGCGATCGTGCGCGCAAGGCGTGCCTATGCGCTCGGCCTCGTGCTCGGCCTGGGCTTCGTCGCGCTCAAGGTCTGGGACTTCGTCCACAAGGCGCGCAGTGGCTTCGGGCTCGGCGCCTCGGACGCGTGGGACGCGTACCTGCTCGCGACGGGCTTCCACTTCGCGCACGTCGTGGTCGCGCTGGTGATGCTCGCGTGGGTGGCGCTGCGTGTGGGCCGCACGCGCTTCGAGGATCCCGAGACCAGCGTCGCAGGCACGGCGCTCTTCTGGCACATGTGCGACGTCGCGTGGATCTTCCTCTTTCCCCTCTTCTTCGCGGCCTGATCATGGAGCACCTCGCGGCTCGCACGAAGCGACCGATCACGCTCGTCGTGCTCCTCGTGCTCGCGCTCCTCTCGGTGTGGAGCGGGCGACTCGAGATCGCGCTCGCGCTCGCCTCGCTCAAGGCGCTGGTCGTGGGGCTGGTGCTCATGGAGCTCGATCACGCGAATCGCGTGCACCTCGCCGTGTTCACGGCGTGGGTCGTCGTCGTGGCGTTCGGCGCCTGGCTGCTCGCCACTTGATCGGCCCGCGGCGCGCTGCCCGCGCAGCCCGCCATGCTCGAGCCCACCATGCTCGAGCCCACCGCGCTCGAGCCCACCACGCTCCACGTGGTGCTCGCTTGCCGCGCTCAGCCCACCACGAAGAGCCGGGCGCGCACGTCCTTGCCGAGATCGCGCGCGAGCGCAGTGGCCGCGAGGCCGAGCTCCCTCGCGCGGCTCGGGGCGAGCTCGCCTGCGATCGCGATCGAGATCGCCCATGTCCGTGCGCCCTCGGAGAGCACCACGGGCACGCGCCCCTCACCGAGCGAGCCATCGAGCGTCGCGAGCGCCACCCACACGTCGGTCTGCACCTCCTCGGCGCTCTCGACGAGCTCGGCGTACGACGCGTGCGCCTGCACCGCGGCGAGGACGGCGCGCGCGGCGTGGCGATCGGTCTCCGAGCTCGCGAAGGTGCGGGCCACGTAGCTCACCGCGTCGAGGCTGCGCTGCGTCTCGCCCGAGAGGCTCGCGCGCACCACGAGGGCCGCGCGCACGAGACCCTCGAGCTTGCGCGTGCCGACGTCGTCGCGCGGATCGAGCGCGAGCGCGATGGCGATCTCCTCCACGTCGAGCTCGATCGACGTCACGGCGAGCGGTCGATCGGCGAGCACCGAGAGCGGCTCGCGCAGCGCGGCGCCCGAGGGCGCGACGTGCTCGAGGCGTCGCTCTCGCGCGAGCGAGAGCTCCTTGTCGCGCGCGATCCCACCGTCGTGGGGCGCGCGTCCGGTCGCGTCCTTGGCTGGTGCCTCGAGCAGCTCGATCGCGCGAACGCCCGGCCGCGTGGGCTCGTCGAGCGCGAGCGCCGACGGGCCCCAGAACACCACGTGGTGCGCGCTCGCACCGAGGCGATAGCGACCGGGCACGACGATCGCGGGCTCCTTGTCGAGCACGCGCTGCGGGCGATCGAGCACCGTGTCGTCGCCGAGCGGCGGGCAGCCCGGCGCCACGCCCACGCCATCGCGCGGACGCTCGCTCGGCGCGGGGCGGAGCGCGCGCTCGAGCGGCTCGGTCCAGCCTCCGAAGGGGCCGTCCCCGTGGCTCGGCACCACGAGGAGATCTCTCGCACGCGTGGCCGCCACGTAGAGCAGGCGCCGCGACTCGTCCTCGTCGGCGCTGCGCGCGGAGGGCTCGTTCTCCGACAGATCGAGCGGCGCGATCTGCGCGATGCGCTCCACGTGGAGCTTCCTCTTGCGATCCGTGAAGCTGCCCGCGACCTGCATCGCGCGGGGCGCCGTGGGATCCGCGAGGATCACCACCGGGAACTCGAGGCCCTTGGCGCCGTGCACGGTGGAGAGCGTCACGCCGAGCGTCGTGTCGTCGGGCGCGCTCACCTCGCCGTGCTTGCCGTCCTCGATGCGCGCCTCGAGATCCTCGACGAAGCGACGGAACGAGAGCGTGCCTCGTGCCTCGGCGCGCCGCGCGAGCCCCACGAACGCCGCGACGTTCGCGATCGCGCGCTCGCCATGGGCCGTGAGCGCCAAGAGCGCGTGCGCCCTCGTCGCGTCGAGCAGGCGCTGGATCGTGTCGGCGATGGGTCGCTGGTTGCGGCCCACGTGGAGGCTGCGGATCAGGCGCAGCGCGTCGGCCACGTCCTCGCCCGGCGGCGCCTTCTGGCCCGGCGCGAGCTCGAGCTTCTTGGGCACGCGCAGCGGATGGAGCGAGCCGTGCTCGCGCAGGTACGCGAGCAGCTCCGCGTCCGACAGGGCCAGATAGAGGCCGCGCAGCGCGCCGTAGACGCTGAGCTCGTCGTCGACCCACTCGATCGCGGCGAGCGTCGTGCGGAGCGCGAAGATCTCGTCGCGCTCGAAGAAGGCCCTGCGCTCGGCGCTGCGCACGGCCACGCCCCGCGCCTCGAGCGCGCGCACGTAGGGCTGGAGCAGATCGTCGCCGAAGCTCGCCGTGCGCTTGAAGAGGATCGCCACGTGGTGCGCCGCGAGGGGCACCTCGCGGCCGTCCTCCTCCACGGTCCAGCCCGAGCGCGAGACGAGCTCGTGCACGAACGCGCCCACTGCGTCGGCGTACGACGCGCGCGCGTGCGGTCCGTAGGGCTCGGTGCCGAAGTCGCCGTAGCCGCGCGGTACCGGGAGCACGATCACGCTCGGTCGCTCGGTGCGTGCGGCGCGATGGGGCGCCAGGGGCACGTACTCGCGCAGCGCGTGCTCGGGCAGCGAGCCGTCGAAGGCGCGGTTCACGGCGGCCTGGATCGAGGGCTCGCTGCGGAAGCTCGTGCTCAGGTGGAGGATCTCGGCCCCCGCGGCCACCAGCTCGCCGCGGTGCTCGAAGTACGCGTCGAGATCCGCCCGTCGGAAGCGGTAGATCGCCTGCTTCGGATCGCCCACCACGAAGAGCTTTCCGGGCACGGGCACCGCGGCGTGCGGGTCGGTCGCCTCCGGATCGCGCGCGCAGAGCAGGCGCACGATCTCGTACTGCACGGGATCGGTGTCCTGCACCTCGTCGACGAGCACGTGGCTGAAGCGCGCCTGCAGGCGCACGCGCACCGCGCGGTGGCTCACGAGCACGCGCCGCAGCTCGAAGAGGAGGTCCGTGTAGTCCACGAAGCCGCGCCGTCGCTTCTCGGCCTCGTACGCGCTCACCGCGTCGCGCAGCTCGGGCTGGAGCGCGGCCGCGAGCTCTCCGTCGGCGTCGCGCCGGAAGGCCTCGAGCACCTCCATGGTGCGATCGAGGGCCGCGAGCACGTCTGCACGCAGGCGCTTGCCGAACATCTTGGACTTGCCGCGCTTGGGCTTGAGCTTGGCGAGCGCGACGAGCTGGCTCTCGAGGCCCTCGAGGTCGCGCTCGCTCGCGAGCCGCTCGGCGAGCGCACCCTCGTCGAGCGTGCGCACCAAGGTGTCGAGCGACTCGTAGAGGTTGTCCCAGCTGGGGATGCGCGAGACGTCCATCTGCGCGCGCGCGTCGTCGCGCAACACGCGAAGGCGCTCGATCGCCGCGATCGCCTCGGCGAGGCGGGCCTCGCGATCGAAGCTCGGCCGCCGCCAGGGCGCGTCGAGGTCGCGCTGCTGCGCGAGGCGCGTCACGGCCTTCACGAGCGCGGTGCGCAGCGTGTCGGGCCAGCTCGGCGGGCGCCGGAGCCATCGCTGTAGGGCGGGTGGCGGCGCATGCAGGCGCTCCTCGAGCCAGCGCGAGGCCACGCGATCGAGCAGCTCCGCGCTCTCGTCCTCGGCGAGCACGCGGAAGCTCGGATCGAGGCCGGCCTCGATCGGGTGCTCGCGCAGCAGATCCGTCGCGAGGCCGTGGATCGTGCCGATCCGCGCGGTCTCGAGGTTCGCGATCGCGCGCTCGAGGGCGCGTCGTGCCTCGCTGCCAGGCGCCTCGTCGCCGACCGCTCGCTCGAGCGCCTCGCGCGTGCGCACCACGAGCTCGCCGGCCGCCTTCTCGGTGAACGTCGTGGCGACGAGGCTCGGCGCGCTCGCGCGTCCCGAGCGGAGCAGGCTCACGATGCGCGAGACGAGCGCGGTCGTCTTGCCCGTGCCTGCGGCGGCCTCGACCACGAGCGTGGTGTCGAGATCCTCCGCGATGCGGCGCCGTGCGCTGGCGTCGATCAGCGTGGCCTGCGCGTGCGTGCTCATGGCTTGCTCCGGAGCGTCACGAGCGGCTCCATGCGTCGATCGCTCGGATCCTTGCGTGCGGCGTGCGCCTCGGCCTCGGGCCCGCAGATCGCGACGTAGTCGCAGTAGCCGCACCCCTTGTCGTTCGGGGCGCGGGGAAAGAAGCCTCGCTCGAAGGCGTGCTCGATCGCCGTGGCGACCTCGCCGATCGCGCGTCGCCCCTCGTCGTCGAGGGCGATCTCCACGCGCCGATCCTCGCCGCGCCGCGTGCAGTACCAGAGCCGTCCTCCCTCGACGCGCGGCCGCGGCGCGTCGGGCCCGCCGATCGAGAGCAGCCCCTTCTCGAGCATCGCCTCGAGCACGAGGGCGTAGAGCAGCGGCTGGAGCGTGGTGCCGCCGCCGATGCGCGTGCCGACCTTCGCCTCGGCGCGGCCGGTCTTGTAGTCGGTCGCGCGGATCGCGCCCTCGCAGCGCTCGACGAGATCGATCGAGCCGCGCAGCGTGAGCGTGGCGCTGTGGCCATCGGGCGCGGGCGCGGTGATGGCGACGGGCGTCTTGACGCTCGCGGGATCGTGCGCCTCGCCGCCCGGATCGCCGAAGCCGAGCTCCGCGAGGGCTGGCGTGTAGCGTCGCTCCTCGCCGAGGTGATGCAGCCAGGCCCGCAGATCCTTGCGGATCGCGGCGATCTCGTCGTCGAAGACCGCGTCGATCGCGGGCACGAGCCGATCGCGCGCCTCGCGCGCGCTCTCGTCCACGATGCGATCGAGCGCCTCGCGGAGCCGCGCCTGATCCGTGTGCACCGAGAGGCCCTCGGCGCGCGCGAGCGTCACGAGCGCGTACTGCATCGCGTGCACGAGCGAGCCGCGCGTCATGGGATCGAGCGTCTCGATCGCCTCCGCGGTCTCGCGCGCCTTGAGCCGAACGACCGTGCGCAGATAGAAGCGATACGGGCACGCGGCGAACGACTCGAGCGCGGTCGCGGAGTACACGCGCGCGCTCGGCCGCTCGCGCGCGAGGAGCGCGAGCACGCCGGCCTCCTTGGTGAGGAGGCCGTCGTGTCCTCGCCACGCCCGACCGTGCGCGTTGTGACGTGCGAGGAGCGCGCGCCGCAGGATCGGGCTCGCCGACACGAGGAAGTGCGCACGTCCGCGCGTCTCGGCGGGCTGGGTCGACGCGCTGGCGAGCAGTCGCGCGAGCGTCGAGAGATCGGCCTCGCGTCGATCGAGCGCGCGCTCGGGCGCGAGGGGCGCAGGCCAGCCCGGCGCCATCTCGGTCGCGGCGCCTTCCTTCGCGAGCGCGCTGGTGGTCACCAGCACGCCGCGATCCGCGCGCACGAGCTCGAGCAGGTAGAGCGAGGGCACCCGCTCGCGGTTGCGCTCGTCGCGTCGCGGGTGGCTCACCACGAGCCGAGGCGCGCTCTGCGCGATGCGCCGGAGGAGCATGCGCTCGTCCTCGGCGCGATCGATCGAGCTCGCGAGCGGAGAGCGGAGCGAGCCATCGATCGTGTCGCTCGCGCGCGGCGCGATGGCCTCGCGCGCCTCGTCACCGAGGACCGGATCCTCGAGAATTCGCCGAGGAAACGAGCGATCCACGAGGCCCGGTACGAGCACGAGATCGAACGCGCGGCCCGCGAGCGCGTCGGCCGCGAGCACGCGCACCGTGCCGCCGCGATCGGGAGGGCTCGCAGTGATCTCGTAGAGGCGCGGCAAGAGCACGCGCCGCACGTCGTCGAGCGAGAGCACGGCCTCCGCGGCCTCGCTGCCTGCGAGCGGCGCGAGCTGCGCGAGCACCTCGAGCACGCGTCGCGGATCGAGCAGCGCGGCGCGCGCGAGCGCCACGAGGAGCGGCAGCAGCGCGGCGCAGGCTGCGCGCCCGGGCATCGCGGCTAGCCGCGC
>JAIBCE010000601.1 GCA_019694315.1 Sandaracinaceae bacterium | reverse complement strand
ACGGCGTCGCGTTCCTCCGCGTGGCGGGCGGCAGCGCGCTCTTCGGCACCACGGTGATCGCGGCGAGCACGAGCGACGATCGGGCGATCCTCTCGCTCGATCCGCGCTCGGCAGTGGGCGGCGGCGCGCTCGGACTCGCGACCGGCGCAGAGTCCCGCGCCTCCGACGTGCATGCGACGGTGATGACGGATCGCGGCATCTACCGGCCCGGCGAGACCATGCGCGCGGTGGGCGTCGCGCGACGCGTGAACGGGGGCACGGCGAGCCTCGCGGGCGCGCTGCCGGTCGAGGTGCGCTTCTGGGATCCCGCCGGCGAGATCCCGTTCGCTACGGTGGCCGGCACGCTCGACGAGCGCGGCGTGGTCGACGCGCAGGTGGAGCTTCCCGATCCCGCGCCGATGGGGCAGTGGCGCGTGGAGCTCGTGCAGGTGGACGAGGCGCACACGAAGCTCGGCGAGCAGTCGGTGAGCGTGTCGGAGTACCGCGAGCCGCGACTGCGCGTGGACGTGACGCGCGACGAGAGCGGGCGCACGGACGGCGCGCTCGTGGCGGGCGATGTGGTGCACGCCACGATCCGCGGCCGCTACCTCTTCGGCGCGCCGGTGACGCAGGGCGAGGTGCGCTGGACGATCACGCGCGAGGGGCCGGCGTCGCTTCCGTCTCGCTACGGCGAGCTCACGGTCGGGCCGACCGGTGTGCCGGTGCGCTACCAGGTGCTCGCCGAGGGCACGAGCGACCTCGATGCCGAGGGCCAGGTGCGGGTGGAGGCGCCGCTCGAGATGAGCGTCGCGCGCCGCACGCGCTTCTCGATCAGCGCCGACGTGAGCGACGCGTCGGGCGAGTCGGCGGCGACCACGAGCTCGTTCGTGGCGTATCCGGGCGCCTACGAGATCGGCATGCGCGCCGTGGCCGACTGGGTCGCGCTCGGCAGCACGCTCTCGGCCGAGGTGCTCGCGATCGATCACGCCGGCGAGACGGCGGCGGGTGTGCCGATCACCGTGCGCGTGGTGCGCGAGGGCTGGCACGGCTGGTGGGAGTGGCACGGCGGTGAGGAGGGCACGCTCCAGCTGCGCCGCGCGCAGCAGGCCGAGACGGTGGCGACGTGCAGCCTCACCTCCGCGGAGGAGCTCGTGCGCTGCGATCACACGCCGAGCCGTCCAGGCACGTATCGCCTCGTGGCGAGCACCGCCGATGGGGTGGTGACCGATCAGCTCGTGTACGTGGCCGGTCCCGACGAGAGCCCCGATCGCGACCCGCCCGGCGCGCCGATCGCGATCACGCCCGAGCGCGACAGCTACGGGGTGGGAGAGGTCGCGCGCCTCGCGTTCGAGTGCCCGTGGCCCGAGGCGGAGGCGCTCCTCACGGTGACCGAGGGGAGCGAGAGCCACCGCGAGGTGCGCCGCGTGACGGCCGGTGGTCAGGTGCTCGAGGTCCCGCTCACCGATGACATGGTGCCCAACGTGCACGTGGCGCTCGTGCTCGTGCGTGCTCGGACGAGCGAGCCCTCGCCCACGAGCGATCTCGGCGCGCCGGATCTTCGCTTCGGCGCCGCAGAGATCCGCGTGCGTCCGCGGACTTCGCACCTCGACGTGACGATCGAGCGTGCAGGTGACGAGGTCCGCGCGGGCAGCGAGCAGGAGATCGCGGTGCAGGTGCGCGACGCCTCGGGCGCCGCGGTGGCGGGCGCCGAGGTGGTGCTCTGGGCCGTGGACGAAGGCACGCTGCGCATCAGCGGCTACCAGACGCCCGATCCCACGAGCGGCTTCTTCTTGCGCCGCCCTGCGACGCTCGCGCTCGAGGATCTGCGCCGCAACCTCGTGTCGCGCCTGCCGGGCGCGCTCGAGACGATGCCCACGGGTGATGGCGGCTACGAGGCCGGCGCGAGCGCGCTCGAGTCGCGCGAGCGCTACGAGCCGACCGTGCTCTGGCAGCCGCGCCTGCGCACGGGGGCCGATGGTCGAGTGACCGCCACGGTCGCGCTGCCCGAGCGCCTCACCGAGTACCGGATCATGGCGGTGGCGATCGATCAGGCAGCGAGCGCGGGCATGGCCTCGAGCAGCCTCGTGGCGACGCGACCGCTCGTGGCGCGACCTGCGCTGCCGCGCTTCGTGACCGACGGTGACGAGATCGGCGCGCGCGTGTTCGTGAACAACCGCACGACGGAAGCGGTGCACGCCCGCGTCGTGCTGACGCTCTCGGGCGACGAGGGCGAGGCACGCGAGGTCGGCGCGAGCGAGCTCGATCTCGGCCCCGAGTCCGAGAGCGCAGTGACCATGCCCGTGCAGGTGTCGGGCATGCGCCACGCCCGCTTCGTGGTGCACGTGGAGGGCGGCGGCGAGTCGTTCGACGTGACGCGCGAGCTGCCCGTGGTGCCGCGCGGCTACTTCGTGCGCCACAGCGTGCTCGTGGCCGGCAGCGGCGCGCGCGAGCTCTCGATCGCGCTGCCCCAGGGCGTGGCGGTGGGCCGCCTCCGCGCGACGGTGGCGCCGCATCCGTTCCTCCACGGCGAGGCGTTGCTCGATCGCATGCGCGACTCGTGGTGGCAGTCGACCAGCACCGACGCGGCCCTCGTGATCGCGGCCGCGGCCAACGCGCGCCTCGCGGGGCGCACTGGACGCGTGAGCCACGAGGATCTCGAGCGTGATGCGGCGATCGCGGCCGCGCTCCGGAGGCTGGTGGCACGTCAGTCGACCACGGGCGGCTTCGGCTGGTACGACGTCTCGAGCGGCGAGAGCCCGCAGGCAACCGTGCTCGGCGCCTTCGCGCTCATCGAGGCGAGCCAGGACGGTCAGCCGCCGATCGCGCCGGGCGCGGTGGTGCCGCCTCGCTCGCGCGAGCTCGCGATCGAGCGCCTCGTGCGCCTCGTGCGCGACGGCGAGCTCCAGTACTACGGGCCCGAGGCGATGAACGATCAGGCCCTGGCGCTGCGCGTGCTCGAGAGCGTGGGCCGTGGCGACGCGAACGCGCGCGACGCGGCCTTCGCGCGGAGGCAGTTCGCCTCGCCGACGGAGCTCGCGCACCTCGCGATGGCCTACCCGC
>JAIBCE010000191.1 GCA_019694315.1 Sandaracinaceae bacterium | reverse complement strand
CAAGAGCACGCGCCGCACGTCGTCGAGCGAGAGCACGGCCTCCGCGGCCTCGCTGCCTGCGAGCGGCGCGAGCTGCGCGAGCACCTCGAGCACGCGTCGCGGATCGAGCAGCGCGGCGCGCGCGAGATCCTCGAGGAGCGGCACCAGCGCGGCCCAGGGTGCGCGCTCGGGGATCGCGGCGAGCCGCGCGACGATCGGCAGCGAGAAGCCGCCGAGGCGCTCGAGATCCGCGAGGCGTCCGAGGGCGCGCTTGGTCTCGGGGCCGTCGCGATCCTCGCTCGCCTCGATCGAGGCGCGCAGCTCCGCGGCCAGTCCCGCGAGGCGCCGCTCCCAGCGCTCGGGACCGCCGCCCACCACGGCCGCGTCCACGAGGAGGCGCTCCCAGCGGCGCGGCGCGCGCAGCGCCCCGCCGATCACCGCGCGCTTCTTCGCGCGCTCGTCCGTGTCGTCGTCGTCGTCGCCGCGCTCGCGCTCCGGTGCCTCGCCGCGCTCGGCCGCGCGCACGGGGGCGCCCGCTGCATCCACCTCGGGCAACACGCCGAAGGCGAGGTAGTCCGCGAACGAGCGCGCCGAGAGCCCGCTCGCCGCGCACTCGAGGAGCGACAGAAACGCGCGTCCCGCGGGATCAGGGCGCCTCGCCGCGCGCTCGAGATGAAAGGGGATGCGCGCGCGCGTGAGCGCCTCGCTCAGCGGCACGCGGTAGCGCTCGAGATCGCGCACCACGATCGCGATCCGCTCGAGCGGTGTGGGCGGCGTGCGATCGAGCTCTCCGAGGATCTCTCTCGCGAGCTCGAGGCACTCCTCCGCTTCGGTCGTCCCCGATCGCACCGCGACCGACGACGAAGCGCTCGCGCGAGGGCTCGGCGTCGAGGCCTCGTCGAAGAGCGTCCGCGCCGCGCGCGTGCCGTCGTCGTCGAGCTCGTCGGCCAGGTCGAGGCCGTCGATCCAGCGCGCGCGGGTCCGTGCGTCCCCGTGCGCCAGCGTGATGAGCGCCGTGCGCGCCCTTCGCACGAGCGTGCGCGCGAGCTCGGCCTCGAGCGTGGAGGGCAGCGCGAGATCGAGCACCACCACGTCGGTGGGCCCCGCGGCTCCCTCGCGGAGCGCGGTCGTCGCGCGTGCGAGGAGTGTCGCGCTCGTCACGAGGCGGCGCTCTGCGAGCGTGCTCGCGAGGCGCGACGCGATCGCCGCGAGGGCAGGGTCGACGCCGAGCAGCGCCTCGGGCGCGAGATCCGCGAGCATGAGCTCTTCCAGCGTCGCGGCGATCGCGCGTGGTGTGCCGGGTCGATCGCGCACCTCTTCGTAGCGCCCGAGCTCGCGCACGTGGAGCAGGCACTCGGCCACGAGCGCGTCGAGGCCTGCGCCCGAGACGAAGCTCTCGCCGCGGCGGATCAACGACGGACGCGCGAGCGCCAGCGCGAGCTCCACCAGCGTGGTCGGCTCGACGCGCGACGAGGCCCCGCGCTCGGCGGCGAGGCTCCGCACGAGCTCTCGCCCTGCCTCGCGGCTAGGCCCGAGGACCGTCACGCGTCGGCCTTGCTCGAGCGCGCGGGCGATCCGATCTCGCGCTGCGCGCAGGCGACGCGCGGCGCTGGCGGAGGTGTAGAGGGCGCGGTCCATCGGCGCGTGGAGGATACCGCGCCGACGAGGTCTGCCGCGTCGATCAGAGGCCGCGTCGTCGTCGATCGATCGCGCGCCAGTCGGCGACCTTCTCGCGCGGGTGCACGGGGCCGTCGAAGGGGATCGCGAACGCCGCGTCGAGGTCGGTCGTGCCGCCGGTCCGCACGTAGATCACCTTGCGGTGGTAGGGCGCGTAGAAGATCAGGAACGGAAAGAAATTCTTCACCGCGATCACGTCGGCCGCGCGCGTCCTCAGGCCCATGTCGCTCCAGAAGCTCGGCTTCACGTTGAAGGTCGGGCCCTCGGTGATCACGAGCTCCACGCGTCCTGCCGCGCTCCGCGTGCCCGCCGGAGGCGCGAAGTCGATCGTGAGCCGCACGCGCTTTCCGTGGCCCGGATCGTCTCGCACGTGCGCGATGGTGCCGCTCACGCGCACGGGCTCCTGTCGGCTCGGGTCGAGGTGGCCGCCGACCTCCACGTCCACGCGGCGGCCCACGGGCTCCTGGGCGAGCGCGCGCGCCACGCCGGGATCGCGCACACCGACGTAGCTCACGAGGCCTTCGCCTCGCGCGAGCAGCACGCGCAGGATCCCGGTCGAGTCCCCCGGTGCACCGGCCGTGGTCACGTCCGACGCGTCTGCGAGCGTCACCGTCCCGAGCCGGCGCGCCAGCGTCGCGTCCCTCGCACGCTGCACGGCCTCGTCGGCCGACGGGAACGTGTCGGGCAGCCGATCCTTGACCGCCCAGCATCGCTCGGCGAGCTCGTCCGCGAGCCGCTCGGCGAGCGCACGATCGCCGTCGGTGATGACGACGGTGCTCCAGCCCACCACGTCCATGTCGAGCCACGGATGGCACATGAGCACGTTGGCCGAGAGCACCTCCGCGCCCTCGACGCCGTGGGCCTCGAGGCGCTTGCAGCGCCCGTAGATGCCCCGCATCGGCGCGAGCACGTCGATCGTGGGCGAGCCGCCGAGCATCATCGGGAGCGAGCGCCACGCCACCACGGGCCGCACCTCCGCGCGGGCCGCGCGCACCAGCACGTCGGCGGCGCGCCGTCCTCTCGCCGCGTGATCGCGGTGCGGGTTCGTGTGGTACGCGAAGAAGAGCGTGTTCGTCTCGAGCCGCGCGCGAGTGAGGTTTGCGTGCAGATCGAGCGTCGCCGCGATCGGGATCTCGCCCACCACCTCGCGCACGCGCCCAAGGAGCGTGGTCTCGGGGTCGCGATCGCCGAGCACACCCATCGAGCCGTGGAGCGAGAGGAACACCGCATCGAGCGGGCCCGCGGCGCGGAGTCGCGCGACCAGCTCGCTCGCGAGCGCCTCGAAGCACGCGTGCGAGAGCGGCCCGCCCGGCACCGCCCACGCAGAGATCGTCGGCACGAGCTCGACCTCACCGAGCTGCTGCACGCGCTGCACGAAGCCGCTCAGCTCGGCGTTCTTGATGTAGCCCTCGGCCTCGACACGATCGCGCCGACACACCTCGAGGATCGCGTCGCCCTCGACGTAGTGCATCGCGCGGAAGTCCGCGAGCTCGGTGGGTACGGGCGAGAGCGCGTTCGTCTCCTGCGCGATGCGGCCGATGGCGATGCGCAGCGGCCGGCGTCCGGAGACGCGTGCGCGCAGCGTACGGAGGGCGCGGCGGAGCATGCGCGGAGCATGGCCCAGCCAGGCTCAGAACGCGACGGAGCCGCTGAGCGCCACCGAGGCGGCGCCGAAGAGCGCTTGCCCATCGCGGTTGAGGCCGAAGCGCATGCCGAGGCCGAGCACGAGCGGGCTGAAGTCGATCGAGAGCTGCGGCGAGAGGCCCACGCCGAAGAGGCTCGCTTCGATCTCCGTGCCGAGCACCAGATCCACCTCCACGCCCACGCCGAGCGGTCCCCACACGTTCAGATCCACGCCGTAGGCCGACGCCCAGAGGCGCGCCCCCGTGTCGTCGAGATCGAGGATCGCGCCTTGTCGCGTGCGGAACGAGGCCACGCGGCGCAAGGCGTAAGCGACCTCGATCGACGGCGTGAGGCGCACGAGCGGAAGGCCCGAGCGATCGAAGCGCGTGAGCCCCTCGGGGTGCGTCGGGAACCACGCGCCGAGATCGATCGCGAGCGCGAGCGAGTCCTCGGCGCTCGGATCGCGCCGAAGCGGAACCCAGCGCGCGTGCGCGTAGACGTCGAGCGAGCCCGCCTCCCACGTGCCCGTCGCGCGTCCGGCCACGTCCACCGGGATGAGCGTGCCGAGCTCGAGCGCGTCGTCGAAGAGCGACAGATCCGCCGACACCGCCACGCGCGTGCGCTCGGTGCGCTCGTACGCGCGGGGCGCAGGTGCGATCTCGGTGACCGCGAGGCCCACCGTGCTGCCGCGCCGATCCACATCGGTCAGCGCGAGGGCGCTCACCACCGACGAGCGTGCGTAGGCCTCGGTGAGGCGCGGCTGCCGCGGCGGCTCGACGACGGGCAGAGGCGCGGGCGTCTCCTCGACGACCGGATCCGTCAGCGTCACCGCGACGGTGCCGATCACCTGATCGAGGCCGCTCCTTCGCACCCAGCGGAGCGCCGCGGGCATGGGCGCGCCGAGCGCGGCCGTGAGGGACACGACGAAGTGGTCTCCTTCGCGCACCACGTCGTCCACGCTCACGCCATCCGAGCCGATCAGCGTGAGATCGTCGGGCAGGCTCGCGTCGAGCGTGGGCGTGAGCACCGCGCGGCCGGGCGCGCCGCGCACGAGCGGAATGCTCGGGATCTCGCTGCCTTCCATGCTCGTCGTGATGCCGTGCACCACGAACGCGGGCGGCGTGACCACGTCGCTCCCACCGTCGGCGTGACACGCGATCGCCTGTTCCGTCCGCAGGCTCACGCGGTCGTCCTCGCCACAGCGCACGCCGGGCGGCGGCACGTAGATCGAGCCAGCGAGCACGTGCACCTCGCCACTCGGCTCGACCGTGGGATCGCCCGGATCGAACGTCGGCGCGGGCGCGCTCGCGTCCTCGCCGGGCGCGAGCAGTCGTCCCTCCACGATCTCCATCGCGAGCGGGCTCGAGGGTCGGCTCTCGAGGAGATCCGCGTCGAGCGTCGCGATCGTCACGTGGTAGGTGCCTGCCGGTAGGCGATGCGCCTCGAAGCGGGTGACGCTCGCGGGCACCTCGGTCGCGAAGACCACCTCGCGGCCATCGGGGCGTCGCGCGATCTCGATGCGGTAGCGCGAGGCGCCCGGAACGGCGGCCCAGCTGCCGGTGACGCTCCCGCCCAGGCCTGCGACGCCTGCGAAGCGCGTGGGCCCCGCGATCCACGTGGGCACCGGCGGCAAGGGCCGCGGCGGTGTGGGACGCGCCCCGCGATGCACGATGGAGCCCGTGTCCGTGGGCAGCGTGATCGGGCGTCCACCGCCCTGTCCCTGCAGGCGCGCCGCGCTCGAGTGGTTCGAGAGTCGGCTCGTGCCCTGCGCATCGATGCCCACCACCGCGCTGCCACCCTGGAGCGTCGCGGTGCTCGACGGCGTCACGACGCGCAGCGTGTTGCCTCCGCTCGCCTCGCCGCGGAGCTCTCCGAGGCGCGTGCGCAGCGCTCCCGTCTCGAGCGTGGCCTCCATGCCCGCGGTGCGCGTGGTCGTGGCCGTGGGACCGAAGATGATGACGAGGGTCTCTTCGCGCAGCTGCACCACGGACGTGTCGCGGAACGTCAGCTCTGCGGCGCTCCGCTGCTGGGTCGCCACGCGGCCGCCGCGATAGAGGCCGAGCCCGCGCTGTGCTGCGATCCACGCCTCGTCGGCAGGGCGCGGTCGCGCCTCCACGCGCCGCTCCACGCCCGTCACCGTGGCGTCGGCGAGCTCGCTCGCAGGGGTCGCGCGCCGCGGAAGGTGGAGCACGGTGCCGGGCACGAGATCGTGCGGCGGCGGGCCCATGTTCGGGTTGTAGGCGTGGATGAGATCGTAGCGTCGTCGGTTGCCGAAGAAGCGCTGTGAGATGCCCGCGCACGTGTCGCCCTCGACCGTCGTGTAGTCGAAGAGCTCCACCTCCGACGGGCTCGAAGGGGGCAGCTCCTGCGCTGCCACCGGCATGGACCGCGTGCAGCACGCGAGCGCGATCGCGAAGATCACGCGCGAGAGGAAGCGGGACGACATCGTCGAGAGCGGTACCCACGTGCGGCCGTCGACGCAAGCGCGCTCGCGCAGCTGCCGAGGATGACGGGTGCGTTAAGCTCGCTCCTCCGTGTCGATCGAAACGCAGCGTCCGTACCCGGGCCTGGTCCTGTCGGGCAAGTACCGCATCGAGCGGATCCTCGGCGCGGGCGGCATGGGCGAGGTCTACGGCGCCACGCAGCTGAACCTCGGCCGCAAGGTGGCGCTCAAGGTGCTGCGCCCCGAGCTCGCCGCGCAGGAGGGCGCGCTCACGCGCTTCGAGCGAGAGGCCCGTGTGGCCGCGGCGCTCGATCACCCGAACGCGGTGGAGATCTACGACTTCGGCAAGTCGCAGGGCTACGTGTACCTCGCGATGGAGCTGCTCTCCGGCGCACCGCTCCGCGCGATCGTCGACGAGCACCTGCCGCTCCTGCCGCTGCCGCGCGTGGTGCGCATCGTGTCGGAGATCGCCGGCGTGCTCGTGAAGGCGCACGCGATCGGGCTCGTGCACCGTGATCTCAAGCCCGACAACGTCTTCCTCGAGCCGCCCGTCGTGGCGGGCGCCGAGGAGCGCGTGGTCGTCGTGGACTTCGGTCTCGCGTTCATCGACGGCGCGGGCGACATCGGTCGTCTCACGCGCGAGGGTCAGGTCACGGGCACACCGGACTACCTGTCTCCCGAGCAGAGCCTCGGGCGCGACGTGGGCCCGCCGAGCGACATGTACGCGCTCGGCTGCATGCTCTACGAGATGCTCTCGGGCCGCGTGCCCTTCAAGGGAGCGTACGTGCAGGTGCTGACGCAGCAGGTCTACTCGGTGCTGCCGCCGCTCTCGAGCATCCAGCCCGACGTGCAGGTGCCGCACGCGCTCGAGTCGCTCGTCATGCGCCTGCTCGACAAGGATCCCACCGCCCGTCCCACGGCGGGCGAGCTCCGCACCGAGCTCTCCACGCTGAGCGAGAAGGCCCACGAGCGCGCCCGCGCCGTGCTCTCGCTCGAGGGTCGCGCCGCGCGGATGATCTCCGCGGTGGGCGCGCGTCCGCGTGACTCCGCGCTCACGAGCGGCTCGTTCGAGGCCGAGCACACGATCGCGGTGGTGATCGCTGCCGACGGCGCCGCGCTCGAGACGGGTCAGGCGATCGGCCTTTCGGCGCAGGGCCTGCACGCCTACGTGGCCGAGGGGGACGCAGCGCTCGAGGGCGCGTCCGCCATCTGGGCACCGCACGCGAGCCCCGAGGAGGTCGCGCGTCTCGCGTCGCTCACCAAGGTGCCGGTGCTGACCGATCTCGCGCCCGGCGACACCGAGCGCCTCGCCGCGCTGCTTCGCGCGGGTGCGGCCGAGGCTCTCGCGCGCCCCGTGCGCGTCGAAGAGCTCGCGAAGAAGATCGCGCGCGCCATCCGCAAGCACCACAAGCGCTGAGCCACGCGTCGACCTGGGGCCCCGCCCCTCCGGGACCTACGCGCTCTGGGGCCACGACCCCCCGCGAAGGCCCAGAAAACGGCCGAATTCGCGTGGCACCGCGCCTGCGAACGCCCGCGGCATGGAGGTCTCCATGTCGCCGCTCTCGCTCCTGCGTGCACTCGTCACCGGCTCGCCGAGCTCCGAGCCGCGCGAGCCTTCGCGCCCGCGTCTCGTCGCGCGCGCGGCCGGCCGCAGCACGGTGGGTCGTCGCAGCCAGAACGAGGATCGTCTCGTCGTGCGCGCGGATCTCGGCCTCTTCGCGGTGGCCGATGGCATGGGCGGCTACGAGGGCGGCGAGATCGCGAGCCAGGCCGCGGTCGACGCGCTGGTCGAGCTCTACGCGAGCCACCAGGCCGACGGCGACGTGACGTGGCCACACGTGCCCGACGGCGAGCTCTCGCTCGCGGGCAAGCGCGCGATCGTGGCGGTGGAGCTCGCGCACCGCGCGGTACGGGCGCGGCGCAAGGGCGAGCTCGCGCAGATGGGCACGACGGTGGTGCTCTTCACGCTCGAAGGGAGCCACCTCGTCGTGGCCCACGCCGGCGACAGCCGCGCGTTCCTCGTGCGCGACGGTGTGCTCCATCGCCTCACGCGCGACGACTCGTTCCTCGCGGAGCTCGAGGCACGCGGCGGGACCACGCACGAGGAGCTCTCGCGGATGGCCGCGCAATTCGGGCACGTGGTGACCAAGGCGCTCGGCCACGGCGAGCGCGTGACGCCCACGGTCCGCGAGCTCGAGGTGCGCGCCGGCGACGTGCTCATGCTCTCGAGCGACGGTCTCCACGGCGTGCTCGACGAGGAGGAGCTCGCCCACACGCTCTCCATGTTCGCCCCCGAGGACGCGACGGAGATCCTCCTCGCACGCGCGATCGAGGAGGGCTCCACCGACAACGTCACGTGCGTGGCCGTGCGCGTGGAGATCGGTTGATCGACCGACAGGTACGCAGCGCTCGCGCCTCTCGAGGGGGAGGGTCCGCATGGACCCTCGAGCCAACTCAGGGACCGAGAAAGAATCAATTCGGGGCGCCACGCCGGGTTCTCCCCGTGCTCGGCACTTCGTGCCTGTGCGCCGGGTTCTCGTCCCCAACAGACTCAGTGCGTGCCGCGGGTGCCGGGCACGAGGCCGGCTTCGGCCACGTGGAAGCTCCCGCCGCGGCCGAAGCTCACGCGGTAGATGGGCAATCCCGCCGCGAGCGTGCCCAGCGTGGCGGCGGTCTGCGTGGCGGCCATCGCCTCCATGGCCTGCGCGATCGCGGGCGCGTGCGGAGGGCCCACGCGCAGCGCGTCCGTCTGTCGCGAGAGAAAGTGCGCGATGTCGGCGCGCAGGTAGCTCGCCACCTCCGGGTGGCTCACGAAGGTCTGCGTTCCTTGCGCGAGCGGCGAGATGAGCGGGACGGACGTGAACGCGCGCAGCTCCTCGTCGAGGCGCACGTCGAGCACCGCGCCCTCCTCGTGACCGCCCGGAAGGGCCGTGAATTCCGCGTCGATCGCGCCGTCCCAGCGCGCGCGGAAGAACGCCTCGAGCAGACCGAAGACCAGCTCCGGCCGCGCGCCGTACACCTCCGGTCGCGTCGCCATGAGCCGCAGATGCCCGCAGCCGATGTGGGCGGGCACGAGCGTGTGCTCCATGACGATCTCGCGCACGTGCGCCGGGGGGCTCGCGAAGAAGCGACGCCACTGCATGGTCTCGCTGATCTGCGAGAGCGCGCTCTCGAGGCGACGATCGCCGCGCATCGACGCGATGAGCGCGTTGGCCGCGCCCACGTCGCCGTGCAGATAGAAGCGACCGAGCGTGCCGAGCCGGCGCCCGAGGATCGTGCGGATCTGGAGCGGCGTGAGCTTCTCGCCCGACACGGCCTCCACGGCCGAGAGACCCAGCAAGAGCTCGCCCGCGTCGCCGCCCGGCGTGCCCACGATCGCCGTCTCGTCGCGGCCGTCCACGCACGACTGCCGCCCGTGGAGCAGAATCGCGGCCATCTTCATCCAGCGCACGCTCGTGGGGTCACCGACGTGCGACTCCACGTCGGCGAGGCTGAGCACACCGTGATGTGGGGTGGGCTCCGCGTGCGGCCGCACCACATCGCGCCGCGAGAGGATGCTCGCGTCGCGCGTGGTCGCGAAGCCCAGATAGCGCCACGCGACGATGCCGCCGATCATGGATCCCACGAAGGGCATCCCGAGCGCCTCGAGCTGCGCCGCGAGGGGCCCCGAGCGCTCGCCCGCGCGGCTCACGAGCACGATCTTGGCGTGCTTGCCGAGGCGCTCCACGAGCGAAGGAACGCGCTCGGGCGGCACCCAGTCCGAGCCCGGGATGTGACCGAGAGGGCCCACGAGCTCTTCGGGCTCGCGCACATCGACGATGTGCACGGAGCGGCCCTGTCGCGCGACGAACTCGGGCCAGAGGAGGGGCTTTCCCGAGGGGGAGCGCTCGATCGCCGAGAGCCAGTTCGCGCGCAGCATGCGCTCGGAGGCAGGCACGGTGCCGATGGGCGGAAGGAGCGAGTCGGGATCGGAGTGCGTCATGGGTCCCGAGGCTCGCACGAGCGCGCGTGAGCGCGGAACGTCCGAACGCAGAGGTGCCCGAACCGCTCGGCTCACCGCGCGCGACGCAGGCCGCGCGGTCGCAGCGTGCCGTCGACGAAGAGTGAGCGGAGCCAGCGCGCGCCCTCGTCGGCCTCGAGCCTGCGTGGCCACACCGCGACGATGTTCGCCGACGGGAGCGTGAGCGGCGGTGCCTTCACGACCACGCCGTAGAGCGCGTGCGCGCGCGCCGCGACGCTGCTCGCGATCGTCGAGAGCGCGTCCGAGCCGAGGATCGCGAGCGGGGCCGTGGCGAAGTGCGGCACGCGCAGCGACACGTGTCGGGCGCGCCCGTGCGCCTCGAGCGCGCGATCCACCGCGCCATCGACACGCCCCTCGACCGTCACGACCACGTGGGGATACGAGAGATACCGATCGAGCGTGAGCGTGCGTGCGCGCGCGAGCGGATGGCCCGGCCGCATCATCACGGCGAACGGGTCGCGAAAGAGCTCTGCGCGGGCGAGCGTCGGCAGACGCGGCAGCGACGCCTCGCCCACGAGCGCGAGATCGATCTCCCCTGCGGCGAGCGCGGGCAGCGTGGCCGCCGAGACCCGCTCGACCCAGAGCGAGGCGTGGGGCGCGTGCGCCGCGAGGTGCGCCATGACGTCCTCGAGGACCACGAGCTCGAAGTAGTCGAGCGTGGCCACGCGGAAGGTGCGCCGCGTCGTCCGCGGATCGAAGCGCTCGCGCGGCGCGAGGGCCTCGCCGAGCCGGTCGAGGGCCTCGGGCAGCCTCGCGAGGAGCGCCTGCGCGTGAGGGCTCAGCACGAGCGCCCGCCCCTCGGGCACGAGGAGCGGATCGCCCAGCACCGCCCGCAAGCGCGAGAGCGTGTGGCTCATCGCCGACTGCGACACGTGCGTGCGCCGCGCCGCCGCGCTCACGCTGCGCGTCTCGAGCAGCGCCTCGAGCGCCGGCAGGAGGTTGAGGTTGATCGCGCGGGGGTCGGGCGACGGCGACCCATCGATTCTGCTCATGCCTGCCATGATACACATGCAGTTCCGCTCATGGCCTCGGGCGCCCACGCTGAGGCCCATGACCACCCGCGATGAACACCACGCATCGAGCTCACGCGCGCGAGAGCCCGAGATCCTCGTCACCGGCGCCACGGGCTTCGTGGGCCGCTGGCTCCTCGCGTCGCTCACGCGGGACGGTCACGTGGTGGCCGCGCTCGTGCGCCACGCGGCCACGCGCGGGCCCGAGCTCTCGCGCTTCGTCGCACGTCTCGGCGGCGATCCGAGCCGCCTCGTGGTGCTCGAGGGCGACGTGGAGCGCGAGGGCCTGGGCCTCGCGCAGCCGCTCTCGTCCGTGCGTGTGGTGCACCACCTCGCCGCGCGCTTCTCGTTCGGTCTGTCGCGCGCCGATGCGCACGCCACCAACGTGGTGGGCACCGAGCGCGTCGTGCGCTGGGCCGCGACGCTGCCGCGCCTCGAGCGCTTCGTGTTCCTCGGCGGCTACCGCATGACCGCGCACCCGCTCGCGTCGCTCGACGCGCGCGCGATCGAGCGGCACTACGCGGCCGGCGCCTACGAGGGCTCGAAAATCGAGGCGTACGTACGCTTCCGCGCCCTCGCCGACGAGCTCTCGATCCCGTGGACCGCAGTGCACCCGAGCGGCGTGATCGGCGACGCGCGCACGGGTGAGACCACGCAGACCGCGGGCCTCGGAGACACGGTGAAGGCGCTCTTCGAGGGAAGGCTGCCGGCGCTCGCGAGGAGCGCGCGCACCTTCGTGCCCGTCGTCACCGTGGACTTCCTGGCCGACTACCTCGCGAGCGTGCCCGCGCGCGCCGAGAGTCGCGGCCAGGACCTCGTGGTCTTCGATCCGGCGAGCCCCGCCTTGCCCGAGCTCGTGCGCACGCTGGCACGTACCCTCGGGGTGGAGGCGCCCTCGATCACGCTGCCCGTCGGCTTCGTGCGCGCGCTGCCGAGCGCGTGGACCGGCCTCGATCGCGAGAGCGCGGGCTTTCTCGTCGAGGATCGCTACGACACGCGCGCTGGTGACGCGCACGCCGCGGCCATGGGCCTCCGGCACCCCTCGCTCGAGGTGTCGCTCGCGCGCTGGTGTGCCTACCTCGTCTCGAGCCGCTTCCTCGCGCGCGACGAGGCCTCGCGTGAGGCGACACGCTTCGAGGAAGGCGCGTTCGTCGTGGACGACCCGCGCACCGCCGATGTGGTGCTCCTCCACGGGATCCCGTTCGACGCGGAGGCGATGAAGCCCCTCTCCGATGCGCTCGAGGCGCGTGGCCTCTCGTGCGCGCGCCTCGATCTCCCTGGCCTCGGTCGCTCCGGTCCTCATGCGAGCGAGCACGGCACGCTCGATCCGGCGTGGCTCGCGCGTCGCCTCGCGGGCCGCACGCGCGAGGTGGTGCTGGTGGGCCACTCGCTCGGCGCGGCCCTCGCCACGCTCTACGCCGAGACGCACCCCGAGACCGTGCGTGCGCTCGGCCTCGTCGCGCCAGCGTTCCTCGCGGCGCCCGCGGGTCTGCTCCTCCGGATCCGTCCCGCCGTGGCGCACGTGCTCGGCGGCCTCGACGCGCAGGCCTTCCGTGCCCGCTTCCTCGCAGAGCGCAGCGGCGACGACGGCGAGGAGGCGATCACGAGCGCGCTCGCCTCGCTGGCCCGCAGCGGCGGGGCCTCGCGCTACGCGGCCGCGCTCGCGGCGGCCGCCTCGATGCGCGGCGCGACGCTGCGCGCGTATGCCGCGGTGCGCGCGCGAGGCGTCCCGATCACGATCGTCCACGCCGACGAGGAGCCGCTCGTCGAGGACACGCTCGGCGCAGAGGTCGCGACCGTCGCCGGCGCCGGGCACAACCCGCACCTCACGCACACGGCCCACGTCGTCCGGGCGCTCGAGCCGTTCGGCGCGCGGAGCGGGTCGCCCTCGCGCCCGCGCTCGGCGAGCGCCTGAGGCGTGAGGCCCCTTCGCGGTCCTTCTCGTGGCCGAGCCCGAAGCATCGGGCTCGGCCTCGAGAAGCTTCCTGGCCGCGGCCGCGTTCGGTGTTGCCCTGTTGGGGGAGGCCCTTTTTCGGGGAGGCCTTCTTGGATCAAGCCTTCCTGGGTGAAGCCTTCTTGGGGGAGGCCCTCTTGGGTGAAGCCTTCTTGGGTGAAGCCTTCTTGGGTGAAGCCTTCTTGGGTGAAGCCTTCTTGGGTGAAGCCTTCTTGGGTGAAGCCTTCTTGGGGGAGGCCCTCTTGGGTGAAGCCTTCTTGGGTGAAGCCTTCTTGGGTGAAGCCTTCTTGGGTGAAGCCTTCTTGAGGGACGCTCTCTTGTTCGGAGTCTTCGTCGATGCGGCCGAGCTCGCGAGAAGGGTCTTCGCGTCCTGCGGCTCGCGGGGCGGGGCCTTCTTCGGGGTCGCTGCACGGGCCTGGAGACGGGCAGAGGTGACCGCGCTGATCTCGTCGAGGATGGGCTGGTACGGGAACACGCCAGAGGGACCGCCGCGGCGCATCATCTCGTCGACGAGGTCGACTCGCTCGTGCCGGCTCGTTCCCCCGGAGATCACCAGCCGCTCGCCCGCCATCTCGTCGCTCGCGAGGGCGAGATATTCGCCCTCTGCGCCGACCTTCTCACCGAGTCGGAACATCGTGGCGACGAGGCCGTTCCAGTAGCGGAAGTCGTCCTCGTTGATCTGCGCGCGCAACGACACGCTGCGCTCGGTGAGGGTGAGACGCTGGTGATCGGGGCCGTCGTAGGTCTCGTCGCACCACCGGGCATGGTCGGCGAGCTTCTCGATCAGCTCCTCGACCGTGAGCTCGTGGGCGGGCTCTCCCATCATCGAGGATCTCGCCCAGTCGCGGTACAGGCCCTCCTCGATGCGGAGCGTGCGCCATCGGTCGAGGGCACCCGGCGGCAGCTCGAGGTCGCCGAAGAGGAGCGCGTTCCATCCCATGAAGACCTCCAGCGCCGAGACTACACCCCATGACGTCCACGCGGATCTCTGCTCTGCTCGGCCCATGGTCCTCAAGAGCGCGATCCCTTCGTTCATCCGGTCCACCAAGGATCACGTGTTCCACCGCAGCCAGATGCAGGCCTTCACCGAGCTCATGACTGGCAAGCGGGACCTCAAGTCGCTCTACGCGCACTGCGCCGCGGTGGGCGCGGGGGTGGAGCAGCTCTCGATCCGCGACGACGGACGCCCCGCGTACAGGGCGATCGTCGACGCGCGCCGCCAGTCGGGCCTCTGCTTCTCCGAGCTCGAGGGCACCCTCGTGGCGCGCCTCGATCGAGGCCGCTTCGTGGGGGCAGCCCCCGAGCTCTGCCTCGCGCTCGACGCGGTGATCGCCGCGCTGCCGCCCTCGCAGGCGCTCGTGTGGACGGGTGCCACGCGCATCCTCGGCCCGGTGCCCGACGCAGCCGCGCTCGCCGCTCACCGCGCACGAGAGAAGAGCTCGAGCGCCGCCGCGAAGGAGGCCGACGCGACGAAGGCCACGGCGAAGAAGGCCACGGCGAAGAAGGCCGACACGAAGAAGGCCGACACGAAGAAGGCCGCGAAGAAGGCCACGGCAGTGGCCATCGCGGAGATCACGACGAAGGAGGAGCTGACCGCGCTCACGGCGACTCAGCGCGCGCAGCTGACGAGCGCAGCGCCCGGCCTCGTCGGGAAGAAGACGCTCGCTTCGCTCTTCGCGTGGCTCGCGGCCGAGGACGAGAGCGTCGTGCTCGTGCGGATCGATGTCGACGGCGTGCCGCGCTGGGACGGCTGGCTCCTCGGCGCGCTCGAGGACGGTGTCTTCTTCGAGCACGGGAAGAAGCGTCCCTCGGGGCTCGCCATGAGCCAGCAAGACGTATGCGACGAGACGTCGAAGCGGCGCGACGACGACGTCGCGCTGCTCCAGTCGGCCATGCGGGCGCTGCGCCTGCCGCGTCGCCGGCGCTGATCCGATCGCGACGATCCCGCCGATCCGCAGAGCGCGACAATCCCGCGCCTCACGGACGCACCGTCAGAGGCGCGAGCCAGTCGGCTGTTGCTCCCCATCGAACAGAAACATGGAGGCACGCGCCGCGAGGGAGACTCGCGTGAGCCTCTGCATCCTCGCGTCTGATCTGCCCTTCGGATCGGATCCGCAGAGCGCGACCACCCCGTGCCTCACGGACGCACCCTCGGAGGCGCGAGCCAGTCTGTCTCTGCGCCCCATCGAACAGAAACATGGAGGTACGCGCCGCGACGCCACCGCGCGTGAGCCTCTGCATCCTCGCGTCTGCTCTGCCCTTCGGATCGGATCCGCAGAGCGCGACTTCGCCGTGCCTTACGGACGCACCGTCGAAGGCGCGAGCCAGTCGGTTGTTGCTCCCCATCGAACAGGAACATGGAGGTACGCGCCGCAACGCGGGCTCGCGTGAGCCTCTGCATCCTCGCGTCTGCACTGAACCCGGGAATCCCGGATCCGCAGAGCGCGACAATCCCGTGCCTCACGGACGCACTGTCGAAGGCGCGAGCCAGTCTGTCTCTGCTCCCCATCGAACAGGAACATGGAGGTACGCGCCGCAACGGAGGCTCGCGTGAGCCTCTGCATCCTCGCGTCTGATCCGAATTCCGGATCCGCAGAGCGCGACCTCGCCGTGCCTCACGGACGCACCCTCGGAGGCGCGAGCCAGTCCGTCTCTGCTCCCCATCGAACAGGAACATGGAGGTACGCGCCGCACCGGGGGCTCGCGTGAGCCTCTGCATCCTCGCGTCTGCTCTGCCCTTCGGATCGGATCCCCAGAGCGCGACCTCGCCGTGCCTCACGGACGCACCATCAGAGGCGCGAGCCAGTCTGTCTCTGCTCCCCATCGAACAGGAACATGGAGGTACGCGCCGCAACGGAGGCTCGCGTGAGCCTCTGCATC
>JAIBCE010000190.1 GCA_019694315.1 Sandaracinaceae bacterium | reverse complement strand
CTCGGGCACCTGCTCGTGTCACGTGGGCGTGCGCCGCGGCGCCGTGGCCTCGTGGCTCGCGACGCTCGTCGTCGCCTCACTCACGCTCTCTCGCGCGAGGCGTCGTCGCGCGTGGCCGCAGCGGGTGATCAGCGCGGTCGGCCGTCGCTGCCGAGGGGGACGGTGATCTGAGTGATCCGTGAGCCGATCGTGACGTGCGGGTGCAGGCGCGCATCGTCCGGGTAGTCGATCGTGAAGGGGCGCAGGGTGAGCTGCGCCGCTCCGGCCGGGAGCTGCGTCGTGAGCGGCGTGCGCCCCAGACGTCGGCCGTCGGCGTACACATCGGCCCAGCCGCCGGGCGTCGTCACGACGAGCACGCCGCTCGTCGCGTCCACCGGCGCAGGGCGTGGGCGACGGTGCGAGCTCGTCGGATGCGAAGACGGCGGAGGCGCCGTGGCCGGGGGCTCCGTGCCGGTCGTGGTGGGCGTGCTCGCGCCCTCGGCGGGAGCCGCAGAGCTCGGAGCGCCCTCGGGGGCTGCCGTGGCGATCGATGTGTCGCCGACCGCGCTCGTGGGCGACGCGCTCGTCGCGGCCGAGGTCGTACGGCTCGTCGCAGGCGCCCCGCCCGTGGCAGGCGGCGCGCTGGTCGTCGGCGCGATCATCGTCACTGGCGTGCTCGTCGCGAGCCGTAGGCCGATGCCCAGCACCACCATCGTCGTCAGCGCCGCGCCAGCCCAGAGACCGAAGGGGCGTCGGGCGCCGGCGTTCGTCGCCTCCGGGCTGCGCTCGTGCGAGCGACGCTCGTCCGCGCGACGCTCGTCCGCGCTCTCTCCCCGCGCCGCGTCGGTCCTCGCTGTCTCCGCGACCGGGGCTGCGGTCGGGGCCACGGGAGGCGCGGGCGCGGGCGGAGCGATCGAGGGGACCGCAGGCGTGCGTCGCGCTTCGTCGACGAGCTCGAGGGCCTCGCGTCGATCGTCGGGCACCACGTCGGCGAGGAACGCCGCGAGCTCCGCAGGGCCCACGACCGCACCTCGTCGCACCACGTGCGCTCGCAGCGCGCGCGCGAGCGAGCGCGCGTCGCCCAGGCGCTGATCGCGATCCTTCTGGAGCGCAGACATCACGATCGTCTCGAGCTCTGGATCGATCGAGGCGCGCACCGTGCGCGGGGGCCGCACGGGATCGTTGAGCACCGCGAGGACGGTCTCGACCTCGTTCCCCCCGCGGAACGCCCGCTCCCACGTGAGCAGCTCCCAGAGCACCACGCCGAGCGCCCACACGTCGGCGCGGCGATCGGCCTTCTCGCGGCGCAGCTGCTCGGGCGCCATGTAGCCGAGCTTGCCCTTGAGCCCGCCGGTGGCCGTCTGGTGCCGGCGGCCCTCGGCCGACGCGATCCCGAAGTCCACCACGCGCACGCCGCCGTCGAAGGTGAGGAAGATGTTCTGCGGAGACACGTCGCGGTGCACGACCCCGAGCGCGCGACCGTGCTCGTCGGTGAGCTCGTGCGCGGCATGCAGGCCCTCGGCCGCCTGCGCGACGATGTGGGCCGCGATCAGATCGAAGTCGCGGTGCGCACCGCTCGCCACGAGCGCCCTCAGCACACGGCCGAGGTTGACGCCGACGAGGTACTCCATCGCGAGGAAGTACTGCCCGTCGGCCTGTCCGAAATCGAACACTCGACAGACGTTCTCGTGATCGATCCGCGCCGCGATGCGCGCCTCGTCGAAGAACATGTCGACGAAGGCCTGCTCCCTCGCGAGCTCGCTGTGGATGGTCTTGATCGCGACGAGCTTCTCGAAGCCGAGCGGGCCACGCGCACGACCGAGGAAGACGCGCCCCATGCCACCCGACGCGATCTCGCTGAGGATCTCGTAGCGCCCAATGCGCGCAGGGCCGAACGGCGGCCAGGGCCTCAGCGCGGGCTGGCGCGAGGGCGTCGCGGCCGGACCCGGGGGCTGCGCGGGATCCGGCACCGTGGCGTCGAGCGCTTGTTGCGACCCGAGGCCGGCCTCGGGAGCAGGGCTCAGCGGGCCGGTCCGATCGGAGGGCATCGTCGGCGCGACTCTACCGCCCTGACGTTCGCGGTGAAACGACCTCGTCGAGGACGGTTCATCGAGGACGGTTCATGTGCGAGGGCGGCACACGAGGCCCACCGCGCTCGTCACGCACGACTCGCTCGTCGCGCACGGGAGCGCGGGCGAGAGGCTGCACGGTCGCGCGCAGCGCCCCTCGGCGCAGAATTCGTCGAGCGCGAAGCAGTCGAGATCCGCGGTGCAGCTCGTCTGCGAGCTCGGCGCGATCGGCGCATCGGTGGCGCGGCAGTCGCCGAGCGTAGCCACGGGATCGGTCGAGTCCCGGAAGAAGCCCACGCAGCGGAGCCCTGTCGGGCAGAAGCCGTCGATGTCGTCGCACAGCACGATGCACACGTCCGGCCCGTCGTCGCACACGGGTCCGTGCGGCAGCGCGCTGCAGTCGGGATCGCTCCCGCAGCGGGGCGAGCAGAAGCCCGTCGGCCAGTCGCCCTCCGCGCCCCGATAGCAGCGCATGCCGCCACACGTCCCGTCGTCGGTGCACGGAGTGAGGAACGCGACCTGCGCGTCGCCGCCGCTTCCGTCCACGCCACCGTCCGACGGCATCGCCTGCCGGCAGAGGCCGTCGGCATGACAGAACCAGCCGCTCGGGCAGAGGCCATCGGGACACGCGTAGCGACCATCGACGAGCGACGGCGCACAGCCCGTGGCCGCGATCGCGGTGACGAGGAGCCACGGTGCGAGTCGGTGCGGGGCGCGCATCAGAAGCTCCCTCGCAACGACAGGCCCGTCGGTCCGAGTCGCACCGTCGTGCGCGGTACCGGCTGTGTCGGGCTCACGAGCAGCACGACCCCGATCGTGGCGAGCGCCGCACCCACGCCGAGCGCAGCGGCGCCCACACCCTCGAGGATCGGCGCGCGATCGTAGGCCTCCGCGAGCGAGCTCCACCGCGTCCCTTGCGCTGCGCCCGTCACGCTCGAGGCGTCGGCGACCCCCAGGCCCACCAGCACGAAGCCAGCGACGAGCGCGGCGCCCCCGCTCGCCACGAGCGCGATGCCGGGGACGGTCAGCGGCTCGGGCGGAGCCTCTTCGACGGGCTGGACATGGAGGTCGGGCTCCACGCGCGGGGGGCTGCGCGGTGCTTCCGTGCGGACGAGCACGAGCGGCTCGCGCTCGCCACCGCGCACCTCGACACGCACCTCGCCGAGCGTGGTGCTTCCCTGCCGCGTCGCCACGACGTGGGTGCCCAGCGTGAGCAGGAGCGTCCCGTCGCCTTCGATCGGCGCCGGTGCGGCCGAGTCGTCGACGAACAAGAGCGCGCCCTCGGGGACCGTGACCTCGAAGCGCCCCACGAACGCGTTCGCACGCTCGAGCGCGGACTGCACCTGCGTCACCTGCTCGGCCGTGAGCGGTCGCCGCGTGTCGGTGAGCGAGGCACCGAGGGCCCGCACGGCCTCGGCGTACTCGCGCAGCTCGAACGCGCACATGCCGATGCCTCGCAGGGTGCGTGCGTTCGGGTAGGCGCCGTGTGCCTGACGAAAGAGGGCGCGGGCCTCGGCGTGGTGTCCGGCGGCGAATTCGGCGACCGCCGCGTTGATCGTGTCGCGATAGCCAGGCGGAGGCTCGGGCGGCAACGGGACGCCCTCGGCCTGAGTCTCGGCCACGGGCGCCTGCGCGTCGGCGCTCGCACGGACGTGCACCGAGACCACGCCGGTCACGAGCAACGAGATGAGGAGGCACTGCCTCGGGTGTGCGCTCGATCCGAGTCGTGTTGCGTTCACGTCGTCCCCGCTCACTCGAAGTCGGAGGTCGAGATCGTCCCCGATCGTCCCGTCGCGGTCATCGGATCGGTCGCTGTCATCGTCATCGTCATCGTGGCGGCGTCCATCGTGCCGGCGCCCGTCGTGTCGAGCGTCGCGTCGTCGCCCCGCGTGCGCTCGGTGGAGGCGGGCTCGCTCTCGGTGTCGCTCGCGTGGTGGCGCGGTCCGCGCCCCACGTCTCGCCGCGCTTCGGCCGCTGGCGCTGCAGTCCCATGGGTCGGCGTGCCCTCGGTCGAGGTGCGCTCGCTCGACATGTCGGTCGTGGTGCCGACGCTCGTCGTCGTGCCCGTCGTGGCAGGGACGGTGACGGGCGGCGCCGCCAGCGATCCCGTCGTGAGCGACATGGACGAGCTCGAGATCGGAGCGCGCGTCGAGCCGTGCGGCGCGATCGTCGTCGATCCAGGCGCGGTTCCGCGCGAGGTGTCGGCGGAGCCCACGTCGAGCACCGCAGGCGTGCTGGCACTCGACCACGTCCACGCGCCGAGACCGCCGAGCGTCAGCAGCGCGAGGGCCGCGGCGCCGAGCCCCCACGCGGAGCCCCTCGACGCAGGGCCCTCCGACGCAGGGCCCTCCGACACAGGGCCCTCCGACGCAGGGCCTTTCGACGCAGCGTCCTCGCGCCGAGGCGCGTCGCTCGACACGCGAGCGCCCTCGGGGACGTGAGGCGAAGGCGTCGGAGTCGCGGAGACGTCGCCGAGGAGGAGGTCGGGCTCGGGCGCGGCGGCCAGCGTCGGTGCCGTCGGGAGCCGCCGTGCTCTGCTGTCGCCGGCCTCTGCTCGGCGCAGCCCCTCGTCGCGCGTGGGGCGCGATTCGACGGCGCCCGTGGCTCCGGCGAGGGCGACCTCGATCTCCGACGAGGTCGGCGGCGGCGGCTCGGAGCGTGGTCGCGGTCGTGGCGTCTCGAAGCGAGATCCTCCCGCGAAGGGCTCGAGCGCCCGCGCCATCTCGGCCACGTCCGGATATCGATCCGCGGGCAGGCGCGCGATCGCGCGGTGCACGATCGGCGCGAGCTTGGCGCCCTCCTCCGAGGCGTGGCTCGCGAGCGGCTCGGGCATCCCCGTCGCGATCTGCACCACGAGGGCCGAGTAGTTGTCGGCCTCGAAGGGGAGGCGTCCCGCGATCGCCTGGTAGAGGATGGTCCCGAGCGCGTAGACGTCGCTGCGCTCGTCCACGTTCTTGGCGCCGATGATCTGCTCGGGCGACATGTAGTGCGGCGTGCCCACGGCCATGCCGCTCTTGGTGAGGCCATCGCTCTCGCTGAGGTCGAGGATCTTCGAGACGCCGAAGTCGAGCACCTTGGTGGTGCCCTGCGTGCCGTCCTCGTCGAAGCACACGAACAAGTTGTCGGGCTTGAGGTCTCTGTGCACCACGCCCGCGCGGTGCGCCGCGCTCACGCCCTGCATCGCGGAGATCAGGATGCGGCAGACCTCGCTCACCTCGAGGCGTCGCTCCTCCATCATCGAGCGCAGCGTGCGGCCCGCGAGCAGCTCCATCACGAGATAGATGGCCTCGCCGTCTTGCCCCACGTCGTACACGGCGCAGACGTTCGGGTGCTCGATGCGGCCCATCGCGCGGGCCTCGCGCAAGAGTCGGGCGCGCATCTCGTCGGCGCCGTTCAGCGTCGGCAGGATCCACTTGAGGGCCACGCGTCGCCCGGTGAGCACGTTCTTGGCGCGGTACACGGCCCCCATCCCGCCGCGGCCGATGATGGCCTCGAGCGCGTACTTCTCGCCGAGCGTGGTGCCGACCTTCGGGAGCATGGGTGCCAGCGGAGGATACGGGGGTCGGCCCCGAATTTCTCTCCGATTCCTTCGATGCGGGGGAGGGTGAGGCCGAGCGCTCGTAGGATCGATCGCACGAGCTGCGCGGTACGATCCCTCTCAGATCTCGAAGATCCCGTGATCGGTGCTCGCCTCGCGCGCGTAGGCCCACACGGCCTCCTCGAGCTCCACGCACGCGTCGAGGCCCTCGCTCTCGAGCAGCGCGTCGTGCAGCGCCGAGCAGCAGCGATCGATGCGATCGAGCTGACGACGGCGCGCGAGCGCCTGGAGCTCACCGAGCTGCGCGAGCGCCACGTCGGTCTCTCCGAGGACCAGCGCCTCGGCCACGGGCGCGAGAAGAACCACCGCGGCGTGTGTCGCCGGATCGTGCCCGGCTTGGGTGACGCCGCGCTGCGCCCTTCGATCCTGCAGACGCCGGTGGCGCTCCGCCCGAAGGATCACGGCCTCGAGCTGCTCGGCCTCGAAGGGCTTGGGGAGGAAGTCCACGACCCCCGCCCGCCGAGCGTTCGAGCGCGCCTCCTCGCTCACGCTCGCCGTCTGGAGCACCAGCCACGGCCGCCGCGCGAACGGCACGCGTCGCGTGATCTCCATCGCGGTCTCGATCCCGTTCATCCCCGGCATGTCGAGGTCGAGGAGCACGGCGTCGATGCGTACGTCGTCGCTCAGCGCCTCGAGCGCCTGCGCTCCCGACTCCGCGCTCGTCACGGTCCAGCCGGCGCGCGTGAGGAGCAGCGAGGCCACCTTGCGGTTCACCGGCTCGTCGTCGATCACCAGCGCCGCCAGGCCCTTGGGCGCGGCGACCGGCCGGTTCTGCGTGGGCTCCCGGACGCGTCCCGTGGCCTGGCGCGTCACCCGCACGAGGCGTGTGCGTCGCGGCGGCAGGAGCAATACGAGGCCGTCGTCGTCGCGATGCTCGTCGCTCGGGAAGCGCATCCGCACGAGGGGCGTCTTGGGGAGCCCCGGCACGGGCGGCCCGTCGGTGAAGACGACCGCGAGCGGGCGCGCGAGCGTCGGCGCGATCCCCTTCTCGAGGCGCGTCACCGTCATGTTCACGTGCATCGCGGTGCGCGTGAGCGCGAGCTCGAGCAGCGGCGCGTCGCTCACGAGGCCCACCGACATCATCGTGCCCGAGAGCTCCTCGGCGCTCGGCACGCCGCGCCCCGTGCTGGCGCGCGACAGCGCGAAGGTCGCGGTGAACACGGAGCCTTCGCCCACGCGGCTCTCGACGGTCACGTCGCCGCCCATCGCGCGCGCGAGGCGTCGCGCGATGACGAGGCCGAGGCCCGATCCGCCCCGCCGCGCGCCCTCTCGCTCCTGCGCGTACTCGCTGAAGAGCGTCCCGAGGGCCTCCTCCGAGAGGCCCGGCCCGGTGTCCTCCACGCGGTAGCCGATGCGCTCGCGATCGATCGACACATCCACGCGCACGTGCCCGCGTGTCGTGAATTTCACCGCGTTTCCGACGAGGTTCTGCAGCACCTGCCGCACGCGCATCGCGTCACCGAGGAGGCGGCTCGAGGCCTCCTCCGGCGCGATGGTCACGAGCAAGACGCCCTTGGCGGCGGCCTGCGCGGCGAAGAGATCCACCACGTCCTCCGCCACGGTGAGCGGATCGAACGGCTCCTCCACGAGCTGGAGCTTGCCCGCGTCGAGCCGCGCGAGATCGAGCACCTCGTCCACGAGACGGCGCAGTACCCGGCCCGAGGACTCGATGATCGTCACGAGGTCGCGGGTCTCCCGATCGAGCTTGCCCGCGAGGAGCACGTCGGTGATGCCGAGCACGCCGTTGAGCGGCGTGCGGATCTCGTGGCTCATGCGCGTGAGGAAGTCGCCGGCCTCCTTCGCACGGTGCAGGGCCGCGTCGCGCGCTTCTTCGAGCGCGACGTTGATCTCCGCCACCTCCTTCGCGCTCTCGGCCAGTCGCTCGGCGACCTGGTCGAGCTGCTCGTTCTTCTCCTCGAGCTGGAGCTTGAGCCGCGCGAGATCGTCGGCGCGTGTGCGCGCCTCGATCGCCACGCGACGGAGCCGATCGAAGGCCAGATCCGAGCGCCGCCGCGAGCGCTCGGCGAAGAGCCACATCACCGCGCCGAGCGCCACGAGCGTCGGCTCTCGCAGCGCCGGGGTGGGCTCGAAGAGCGGCGCGATCCAGTGCGCTGCGAGGGCCCAGCGCGAGAGCGCCAGCGCCGCCGTGACGATCGCGAGCCAGCTCAGGCCCGCGTACGCCGACGACACGTAGGTCGCCAGCACCGGCACCAGCACGAGCGTGAGCGAGCCGTCGACCAGCGTGCCCGTGATGAGCGAGAACGTGGTGACCACGAGCACCCAGACCGAGGCCGCGACGTGGAACGCGAGCACGGGGTGTCCTCGGTGCGCGACCACGGCGCAGCCCAGCGTGGCCACGCTCGCCGCGAGGTGGAGCCCGACCGCGATCGCGCCGTGATCCGCGACCGCGTTGAGCAGACCGAAGAGGAGCCAGACCAGCGCGGCGGTCGCGATCTCGCGGTGCCCGATCGCGAGGTCGTCCTCGGGCAGCGGTGGCTCGCTGCGTGGTCCCGGCGGCTTCGAGGTCGAGGTCACCTGCCAGAGAGCGTACACGAGCGTCCTCGCGCTCCGCCTCGCTCGCCTGGACATGCGATCGCGCGGCACATGCCGCAGGAGGGCGAGACGCAGCGCAGCGGCGGCCGCCCCCGTCCGCTCTCCGGTGACGAAATCGTGGGCTCGGTGAACGGTTGCCTCCGCCACGGCGAGCGCGTCGAACGGCTCTTCCACGAGCTGGTGCGCGTCGAGCGCTCGCGAGATCGAGCGCCTCGTCCACGCGTCGTCGCAGCACGCGCCAGGAGGACTCGATGATCGTCACGAGGTCGCGGTTCCCCCGATCGTCGAGCGGACGCTCAAGGCATGATCGCGCGGATCTGACGACGCCCGAAGATGCGGTAGCGCGCGAAGTCCTTGCGATCGATGGTGACGACGACGGACGGGTCGTGGAGCTCAGCCATGGCAACCACGCAGGCGTCCGCGAAGTCCATGGGGGCATACTTCTCGAGGAGCGAGACGACACGGTCGCGGTGGGCCTGCGCCTCGAAGGCGACCGCCAATTCGCCAGCGCGCCACGCATCGCGGAGCGCGCGGCTCTCACCGACGAAGTGACTCGCCTCCGTGAGCACGGCCTCGCATACGAGCCACGGCGTCGGGAGCGGCGTGAGCACACGGACCGCCCACGCGTGTAGCGGGTCGGAGCGATCCAAGAGGGCGACCAGCGGACCCGTATCGACGATCACGTTCACGTGCGGACACCGCCGAGCAGACGAGCGGGACCGCTCATGCGCGACCCCGGCGACGCTTCTGGAACGAGGAGCGAACGTTCTCGTTCGTCGCGGAGACCCCCGCACCGCGGAGCGAGCCGGCTGCTGCGAGCAACGTCTTCGCAGAGCGCCCCGTCTGCTCTCCGAGGAACGCCGTGACGGCACGGCGAACGACCGCGCTCACGGGCTCGTTTGCACGGGAAGCGGCCTCCTCGAGCCGGGCGGCCAACTCCTCGTCGATCCGGACGGTCAGGGTGTACGACATCGTGCAACAATACGTCGTACACCTCGATCGAACAAGCTCACCTCAGCGAGCACCCAACCCTCTCCAGCACGCGGGAGGAGCGACGACGCGAGGTGCCTTCGGAGGAGCAGCTCGAGGAGGGAGCCGAGCTGGTGCATGCCTCGAGCGAGGGCGAGAAGAGAGAGAAGAAGATCACCGCGCGGCGGACGCTTCGAGGACGGGACCCAACGTCGCGCGATCACCGCACGACGACGACCTGACGCGGCGGGAGCGTCGCGCACGCGCCGCCGAGGACGATCGGCTCACCCTCGACGAGGTCGGCGATCGCGAATCGCCTGATGGCGTGGGCGTTTCCGTCGGGCACGAGCAGCGCGTCGCCGTCGAGCACGCCGTCGCCGAGCATGAAGGGCTCGGGCCCGCTCTCGAGCAAGAGGCTCGTCTCGCCCGTCGTCACGTCCAGGAGCACGAGGCGATCGAGGCGCCCTTCGATCACCGAGCCGCTCGACACGTACGCCACGCGCGTCGCATCGAGTGGCACGAGGCCGTTGCCTGGCGGTGGCAGCGAGGCGTCCGCGCTCACCGCGAAGCGTCGTCGCTCGACGAGCACGCCCGCGTCGAGCGCGATCTCCACGAGCCCACCTCGCGCCTCGTCCTCGCCGAACGCGTCGCCGCGACAGAGCACCATCGCGCGCGCGTCGTCGCGCGGAAAGGACGCCACGGTCGTGCAATTGGAGAGCCCCTCGAGCTCGAGCACCGCGACGCGCGACGTGCGCGGATCGAGCAGCGCCACGGCACCGGGACCCGTGAGCCGGAGCACGAGCGAGCTCAGCCGCGCGAGCCCCACGAGCACGCGCTCCTCCGAGCCGTCGTGCATCCTGACGAGCCCCGACGGCCTCGCGAAATAGCGCACGCCCTCGAGCTCCACGTCGGCGCCGAGATCGATGCGCCCCACGAGCTCGTGGGTGGCCTCGTCGAGGATCGCGAGATCGTTGCCGCGCGCGAGCTCGGGCGCCGCAGGGGCCTCGGCGGGGTTGTGGCGCGACACGAGCCAGCGACCGTCCTCGAGCGCGAGCACGTCCTGCGGGTTGGGGCTCGCACCGCTCGTGCGGCCGCCGCGGAGATCGTGCTGCGCGAGGGCCTCGGGCGCCGCGTACGGGATCTCGGTCAGCACGTCGGTCTGATACCGATCGACGATCGCGAGCGCGTCCGCACGGGGCAGGGATCGGGGCAGCACCACGTCGCCCGAGAGCGCGGCGACGAGCTCGGGCGGCCGCGAGCCCGAGTCGATCCACGGCGCCGTCACCACGCCGTCGCTCTCCACGATCGCGATCGCGCTCGAGGCGTAGTCGCTCAGGACGACCGCGAGGTGCGGCCGCGCGATCGGCCCGAGCTCGTGCGCGGCGCACGGGTCGGCGCCGACGCACGAGACGCTCGCCATCGCGAGGGTGGCGAGCGCGACGGGGGGCGCGAACGTCGCGCTCGCGTGCCCTGCGACGCGAGCGCACGACGAGGCCGAGCGTCGCGTGCGCGCGGGCCTCATCAGCGCGGCTCGTCGCTCGGATCGCCCAGGCGCGCGGCCACGCCGTCGATGTCGGCGCCGTCGCTCACGGCGTCGCGCGGGTAGGGCGCGCCCGTGTCGGGGTTGGTCACGATCGCTGCGCTCGTGAGGCGCACGTAGCGTGCGCCGCGCATGCGGATCTCGTCGGCGAGCGCTTGCTCGTCTGCGCGCTCGCCACCGAGCTCCGCCAGATCGAACGCGTCGCCGCCCGCGCGAGGATCGAGCGGATCGAGCTCGCCCCGACCGGTGTCGAGGAGCACGGGCGTCACGCCCGCGAAGCCCTCCCACGCCGCGGGATGCGGCTCGTAGCGGGTCTCGTCGCTCGCCACGTAGTCGTGCGGGAAGGCGAGCCAGCGCGCGCCGTCGGGCGAGACCTCCACCACCACCGGGTCCATGAAGTACGCGTCGCGCTCGAGCTCGCGGAAGCCATTCTCGAACACGGCGAGATCGGGGCCGGGGCCGTCCACGATCACACGGCCCTCGAAGCCGAGCACGAGGTGGCGACGCTCGCGGTAGTCGAGCGAGTACACGTCGAGGCTGCCCGCGTGCTCGCCGCCGCCGCGCACGCCGTCGATCGCGCGCGACACGTCTCCGAAGCCGGCGCCCGTGGCGCCGGGCGCCTCCACGATCTCGGTCGCGAGCTCGCCCACGTTCGCAGGCGCGCAGCCCGAGAGCGCTGCGAGCCCGATCGTGAGGGGCACGCGCGAGGCGATCGCGGCGATGCGCGAGCGCGCGATCGTGGCGATGCGTGAGCGCGCGGTCATGCCCAGTCCATCCGCAGGAGAGAGGTCTCGCGCACGCGCACCGCGAGCGCCTCGGCGCTCTCGCGACGAGCGAGCGGTGGGCAGATGCGGAGCACGCGCTCGGCCACGCGCGCGAGCGCCTCGTCGTTCTTCGCTTCGAACGCGAGCTCGAGGCAGTCCTCGCCCATCGCGAGGATCTCGAAGGCGCCGAACGAGCGCAGCGTCACGAGGAAGCGAACGATCGCAGGCATGCCGATGCCGTGGACGGGCCCGGCCACGCCGGTCGCGCTCACTGCGTCGACCGGATCGCTCGTGGGCACCACGCCGAGCACGTCCTGCGCATCGAGCCCATCGCGTCGTGCGCGCGCCGGCGCGATCCACGCGAAGGCCACGAGCTCGAGCTCTTTGGCGCGGGCGCGAAGCGCGCGAAAGCGCTCCGCTCGCCGCGACGGGTCGGGCACGCGCACCAGGCGCACCCACGGATCCTCGGGGCCCACCGGATCGAGGCCGAGGACGAGCGAGCGGTAGGCCTCCTCGCGCTCCGTCGACCAGCCGTGCGCGAGGCGCGCCTCGACGGCCGGGAAGCGATAGCGCTCGGGAAACGGTCCCTTGGGCCAGCGCGGCGTCATGCCGGGCGCGTTCACGGTGCCATCGCCGGGCGGAGGAGGCTCCAGCCGAACATGCCGCAGCCGCTGTTGGCGGGGTCACTGCGATCGGGGCGCGCCGCCTCGAGCGCCGCGGCCTCGGTCGCCGCGTCGTAGGGCGACTGGCAGTAGTACAGATCGCCCGCCACGCGCACCCACTCGAAGCGCGAGAAGAGGCTCGGCGAGAACGCGTTCGTCGCGTCGTTCTGGGCGATCGCGAAGTCCTCGGCGTTGTCGACGTGCGTGAGGGTGAAGCCCGAGCTGAAGTCCATCCCGTTCATGGTCCAGCGGTCGCCCAGGATCTCGTGGGTCGCGAAGCCGTCCGAGTACTGGCCTTCGATCTCGATCACCTCGGCCGACGGCGCGTCGGCGCTGCTCGCCGCGTCGCTGCCGACCGCCGCGTCGATCGTCGTCCCACCCCCGCCGCAGCCGACGCTGCACGACGCCAGACACACCACGCTCGCTACGCCGAGCCACCAAGAACCTCGATCGATCCTCATCCGAGCCTCCGAGACCGCGCCGCCCGCGCGGAGAAGGGCGCACCGGACCTCGGAAGGGGACCTCACGACTCGCACACGGCGACGAGAGGCTCGACGGCTCCACGCCCCGTGGAGGTCGGCACGCACATCACGCGGCAGGTCTCCTGGCTCTCGGTTCGTCCTTCACAGCGTCTTCCCGGTGACGCGCGCCTCGTGGCGCTCGACATCCAGTGACATTCGCTGTGTCGTCCCCGATCACAGTGGCGGGGGCCGCGCCGGCCTCGGGCTCTCGCGAGCTCGTTCCGGCTTCCCTTTCTCGCGCCCTGTGCGAGCTCGCGTTCGAGCTCGCGGCGGGCGACCGCGCGACGATGGAGTTGTCAGCCGTCGAGCGTGCTCGACCGGTCGCTCTTAGGGCCAAGGTTGCCGAGACGCAAGGGGGGCATGTGATCGCGGTCGGGTCCGCGCGATCACGGAGTCGATCGCAGCGAACCGAGCCGCGCTGGCACCACACCCATCTGCAGGGCGAACGACACCGACGCGCAGTCGTCGGCGTCTCGCGCGGAGGGCTCGAGATCCGCGGCCTGTCGCAGCACGCGGAGCGAGGTCTCGTCGAGGCCCGTGAGCTCGTCGATGCGCAAGGCGCCCCCGAGGAGCCCCTCCTCGGTGTCCAGGCTCAGGCGCAGTCGCCCGCGGTAGACGGTGACCTCGCTGCCCATCCCCACGAACGAGGCGCGCGCGGTGGGCGGAAAGCGCGCGTGCAGCGTTCCATCGACGATGCACGCGACGGGGTCGTGCTCGTGCGCCGAGCTGAAGTCGAACATGACGTCGCGATCGAGGAGGCCGTCGTGGTCCACGTCGAGCATCTCCGGCGTGACGCCGTCCGGGAGGATCGCGGTGCGCTCGGTGACCTCCACGCAGTCGTCGTTCTCCGCGTCGTCGACGTTCGAGATCACGACGAGGGCGACGGCGTTCCCGCTCGCAGCGGAGCGCTCGGCCTCGTCGCGCGTGTTGGTGCCTCCGAGATCCTCGAGGAGCTCGAGCAGCTCTGCCATCTGTTGATCGATCCCCGTGCGGCCGTCGGGGGCCACGAAGTCGATCGGGCCGCAGATCGGGGCGGACGTGCCATCGAGGTCGAAGCCATCGCGGCGCCCCTCGGCGTCACGCCGCGGGATGTCGACCCAGTGGATCGCGTAGACGCGCTGCTCGCCGCCACCCGCGCAGGACGGAGGCCGCGGGCCGCACGGGCTCGTGTCGAAGGTGAACTCGCTCACGTCCACCGTCGCGCTGCACGAGCTGACCGCCGCGATCACCGCAGCGGCGCCGAGCGTGCGGAGAGTGTTGCTCACCATCGCCCCTCCATCGAGATCGTGCAGCCGGTGGGACCACACGAGGCGTGTGCCGTGGTGCTCGGGCGCGAGCTGCCGAGCGCCCCGATCAGCACGAGGGTCGTGCCCACGGCTCCGAGCGAGGCGCCCACCACCCCCAGCACATCCGCCGTGAGCGCGAGATCTCTCGCCTCGTCGCGCACCGCCATGAGCTCCCCCGAGCACACGAAGACGTCGCACTCGCGCCGCAGCTGCGCGGCGTCGTTGCTCGCGATGACGCCGGTGGTCACGGCCGCACCCGTGCTCAGCAGGCCGATCACCCCGAGCGTCGCGCCTGCGATGGGCAGCGCGTCGTCGGCGGAGGCGCTCGGCGTGGGCGCGGGCGGCAGGGGCACGAGGACGGCGCTCACCTCGCGGTCGGTCCCGGGCTCGAGCTGCACCTCGATGGCCTGCGGGCGATGACCTTCGTGCTCGAAGGAGAACGTGTGGGGGCCGGGGTCGAGGACGGCGCGCCCGTCCACGTCGAGGCTCACCTCCGCCCCGTCGATCCGGACGATCGCGTCGAACGGCGTGACCCGGACGACCACGCTCGACACGTACACGCGGGCTCGCGCGGCGAGGTCTTCGACGTGCGCGCGCTGCGCCTCGGTGAGCGGACGCTCCGTGACGCGGAGCGCCTCTTCGAACGCGCGGAGGGCGGTCACGTACTGCCGCAGCTCGAAGGCCGCCATGCCGAGGCCCCGCAGGGTGCGTGCGCTCGGGGCCAGCGCGTGGGCACGGCGGAACAAGGCCTGCGCCTCCGCGTAGCGGCCCGCGTCGTACTCCGCGACCGCCTCCACCAGGAGGGCGCGGACGACCGGGTTCGTGCTCGGCTCGTCGCCACCGGCGCTCGTGGGCGGTGCGCTCGCGGCGACCGCTTCGCCCGTGGGCGCTCCGTCCTGGGTCGTCTCGTCGCTCGGCGCCGGCGCGGGCTCGGGGGGGCTCGGCGCCTGCGCCGCGAGCGTGCTCGGGACGAGAGTGACGAGGAGAAGGAGGCTCGTAGCGAAGGGACGCACGGGAAGGGGCGGATGGTCCCTCAATCATCGGCCGATGGGTAGCCTCGCGATGCGTCGCGGCCTCGGCCAGATCAGGTTGCTCCCCCCGTCGGAGTGAATCCGCCGGGGCCCCCCTCCCGCGACGCTTCGGTCGCTTCGCTCCCTGCGCGCGGGGCCCCAGCCCCGCTTGCCTCCGGCTTCGGATTCTTCCTAGAGATCGTCCAGATCGAGGTGGCCTGCGCGCGGCTGCGTCTGGGTGGTGGCGGGCGGATCGACCCGGGGCTCGGGGTCTGCGGGCTCGACGGTCGTGGTGACTTCGGGCGCAGGTTCCGCTGTGACGGTGAGGCTCTCGGGCCGCGCGGTCCTCCGCGTGGAGGAGCGCCGTGCGCCGTCCTCCCCGTGGCCCTCGGGCTCGGGGCTCGCCGTGGTCTGGGGCGGAGCGGGCAGCTCGGGCTGGGCGGGCTGTGTGGTGTCCACGGCGGGGCTCGCTCCGACCGGGGCCACCGGGGGCGGCTCGACCGGCGGCAGCGTCACGTCGGCGGCGACCGGCGTCGTGGCCGGTGCGGCTCCCGCCTGGCCTTGCTGCCACCACCAGCCCAACGCGCTCGCCACCAAGACCAGCACGCCCAGCGCCAGTGCCACGGCGATCGGCTGCCGGCGCCCTCGCTCGAGGCTCGGC
>JAIBCE010000189.1 GCA_019694315.1 Sandaracinaceae bacterium | reverse complement strand
CAGGCCTCGGCGCGAGCCTCGAGCTCGTCGCGGCCGCCGATCCGCGCGAGCGCGCGCGCACGCTCTACGCGACGCTGCGCGAGCTCGACGCGCGCGGTGCGGAGGAGATCGTGGTGGCGCTGCCTCCCGCCACGGGGCTCGGTCTCGCGATCGCCGATCGCCTCACGCGTGCGTCCCGCGCCTGAGGCGCGCAGCGCACGAGCGCATGACCGATGAGCGCGTCGGGAACGCGACACGCGCGACATGAATGTCTGGCATGCAGCGTGCGACTCACCCGCACGTGACATCGCACGGGAACAGTTCGGCACAGCCCACCTCCCGCGCGACGCACGGGAGCACCCTCGCTCTGCTCGTCCTCGTCGTCGGGGCGAGCCTCGCGCTCGCGCCCTCTGCACAGGCGCAGCGACACACGAGCGACGCGCGCGCCCTCCCCTCCGCGGCCCGCGCGCTCGCCGAGCGCTTCACGCCGCCGCCCGTCGACCGCGACGTCGCGCTCGACATCGACGCCGGCACGCTCGCGCCCTTCCTCGTGGGCGCCGGCGCGCGCGTGAGCCTCCCGGGTCAGCTCGTGGTGGGTGTGCTCTTCGGCGGGATCCCCGACCCCTACGCGCACGTCTTCGGCGACGCCGCGAGCGCCTTCGGCGCGAACGCAGGCATCTCCGATCTGGTGGCGCGCTTCTTCGGCGCGGGCCTCGCGCTGCGCGTCGAAGCAGGCATTCGCCCCGTCCCGCACCAGGGCTTCGAGCTCCTCGCGCACTACACCGCGCTCATCTCCGAGCCCGTGCTCGCCACGGCATCGATCGACGCGATCGCCGGGCAGTCGATCCCGTGGGAGGGCAACACGACGCTGCGCGTGAACGGCGTCCTGCATGGCTTCGGTGGCGAGATCGGCTGGGCGATCGTGCCGATCGATCCCGTCGTGATCCGCCTCAGCGTGGGCCTCACCTACTTCGGCGCCGCGGCGTTCCGGCTCGGCGTGCCCGAGGCGCTGCGCGCGAGCTCGAGCGTGGTGGGCGAGGTGGAGCACCGCATGGCGAGCACGTTCACGAGCTACGGCCTCGTGCCGTACGTGAGCATCCTGGGCGGCGTCCGCATCGAATGACGATCGCGTGACGGATCGCGCGTCGTGCGGACACCGACCAGGATACCTTCGCTGCCATGACACGCGTCGTCGACCGCCCCGATCCGCTCTCGCCCGAGGCCCGCGAAGCGGAGCTGCACAAAGCGCGGCCCAAGTCGCTCCCGCTCGCGCCCACGGCGCATCCAGCGCTGCGGAGGCTGCCCCTGCACCCCGACGTGCGGCCGATCGATCAGCGCGTGCGGCCCCTCTACGCGGTCTGGGAGATCACGCTCGCGTGCGATCTCGCGTGCCGCCACTGCGGCTCTCGCGCGGGACGTGATCGCCCCGACGAGCTCACGACCGAGCAGTGCCTCGATCTCGTCGATCAGATGGCCGCGCTCGACGTGCGCGAGGTGTCGATCATCGGCGGCGAGGCCTACCTCCGCGACGACTGGGTGGACATCATCCGACGCATCCGCGAGCGCGGAATGATGGCGCTCATGACGACGGGCGGTCGCGGCCTCACGCCGGAGCGTTGCAAGGCCGCCGCCGAGGCAGGCCTGCAGAGCGTGAGCGTGTCGATCGACGGCGACGAGGCCACGCACGATCGCCTGCGCGGCGTCGAGGGCAGCTACCGCGCGGCCCTGGCGGCGATCGCGAACCTGCGCGCCGCGGGCATCAAGGTCTCGGTCAACACGCAGATCAACCGGCTGAGCATGCCGTTCCTCGGCGACGTGCTCGAGCTCATGGGCGCGCTCAAGTGCCACAGCTGGCAGATCCAGCTCACGGTCGCGATGGGCCGCGCGGCCGACGAGCCCGAGGTGCTGCTCCAGCCCTACGACCTGCTCGAGCTCTTCCCACTCCTCGCGAAGCTCAAGGCGCGCTGCGACGAGCTCGGCGTGCGCATGTGGCCGGGGAACAACCTCGGCTACTTCGGGCCCTACGAGTCGGTGCTGCGCGGGAACATGCCGCGCGGTCACATGTACTCTTGCGGCGCCGGTCGCTCCACGCTGGGCATCGAGGCCGACGGCTCGATCAAGGGCTGCCCCTCGCTGCCCACCGACGCATGGACGGGCGGCAACATCCGCGACGCCTCGCTCAAGGATGTGTGGGAGCGCGCCGAGCCCATGCGCTACACGCGCGATCGCACCGTCGCGGATCTCTGGGGCTACTGCCGCGACTGCTACTACGCCGACGACTGTCGCGCGGGCTGCACGTGGACGGGCTTCGTGCTCTTCGGCAAGGCAGGCAACAACCCCTACTGCCACCACCGCGCGCTCGAGCTGCAGCGCGTGGGCAAGCGCGAGCGGGTGGTGAAGGTCGAGGAGGCCCCTGGAATGCCTTTCGATCACGGGAAATTCGAGGTGATCGTCGAGGAGATTCCCTCCGGTCCCTGACCTGGGGCATCCTTGTCCGTCGGTCGTACGTCGTTCTTTGTCTTCTGCCGGGAGAGACGCGAGATGAGCCTTCGCCCCTGTGGTTCGTGTGGTCGTCACGTGCGCGCGAGCGAGAGCGCGTGCCCGTTCTGCAAGTCTTCGATCGAGCCGCTGCCGCCCGCACCGAGCGCGCCGCGCAGCGTCGGTCGTCTCGGTCGCGCGGCCATCTTCGCGTTCGGTGCAGCTGCCACGACGGTGGGCGCCGCGAGCATCGAGGGCTGCGGCGGAGGCATGACGACGGAGGACGCGGCGCAGGTCGATGGTGGCCCCGCGCCGCTCTACGGCAGTCCGCCCGACGCAGGCGTGGACGCGCCGACGCCGGCGAGCGACGCAGGCAACGACGCAGGCAACGTCGCCCCGCCCTACGGCACGCCGTCGGACGACGCGGGCGGCCCGGCCCCGGCATACGGCACGCCGCCACCGATCGACTCGGGCACGAACGATCCGGACGCAGGGGGCGTGGCCCCGCTCTACGGCGGCTCGCCGGGCACGTGAGGCGACGATGAGCCTCCGACCTTGTTCCAGCTGCGGGCGACACGTCCGCCATTCCGAGTCGGCTTGCCCGTTCTGCGCGACGGCGCTCGAGTCGATCGCGGAGCGCGGCCCCATCCTCCTTCCGCGCGCGGGTCGCGCGGCCATCATGGCCTTCGGTGCGACGCTCGCCACCGCCGCGTCGGGCTGCCCCGACACGACGGGCGGCGACGACGCAGCGATGGTGGGCGCTACGGACGCGGCCTATGGAGGGCCACCGTTCGATGCGGCGCTCGACGCCGCCGTGGCAGACGATGCGAGGATGATGGGCGGCACCGATGCGGCCTACGGCGGCGCCCCCGACGCCCCGAGCTTCGAGGACGCCACGGCCGATCGCGACGCCGCGGGCGACGTCGACGCGGGCGGCATCGGCCCTGCGTACGGTGGTGCTCCCTGAGGAGCGTGGACAGACGAGAATGACGACGAGGACCCGACGATGAGCCTTCGCCCCTGCACGAGCTGCGGACGACACGTCCGAAACCACGAGCTGCGCTGCCCGTTCTGCGCCACCACCCTCAGCGCCGTGCCCGAGCGCGCTGCCGTCGTGCTCCCGCGCGCCGGGCGCGCCGCGATCATGGCCTTCGGCGCGATGGCCTCGACGGCCACGCTCGCGGGCTGCCCGGGCAACCCCATGCCGCTCTACGGAGGGCCGCCGACCGACGCGGGCGACCGGCGCGAGGATGCAGCCTCGAGCACCGAAGACGCGGGCAGCGCAGTCGACGCCGCGACCTCGGACGACGCGGGGATGGTCGAGACGGACACGGGCGGCGGCATGAACCTCTACGGCGGACCGCCCACCGATGCGGGCCAGGCCAACGACACGGGCGGCCCCGTCCCGCTCTATGGCGGCGCGGGCTTCTGAGGCCGTGATCGCACCGCGGTCGTCATTGCTGCCATACAGCTGACACTCGCACCGTACAGGCTCCTCTCGTCGGCACCGCGCAACGCCGCGCGGGCCCCGAAAGGAGCCTCATGCGTCTCTATCACCACCCCTTCTCGTCGAACGCCCGCCGCGCGGTGATCACCGCCCACCACCTCGCCCAGCTCGCGGGCGCGCCCAAGGTGGAGCTCGCGCTCGTCGATCTCTCGAAGGGGCAGCAGCGCACGCCCGAGTACTTGCACATGAACCCGAACGGTCGCGTGCCCGTGCTCGACGACGACGGCTTCTTCCTCAGCGAGTCGCACGCGATCCAGATCTACCTGGCCGAGAAGACACCGGGGCAGACGCTCTACCCGAGCGAGGCCCGCGCGAAGGCGGACGTGAACCGCTGGATGTTCTGGAACGCGCACCACTTCGCGCCCGCGGTCGCGGTGCTCAACTGGGAGCGTGTGGTCAAGCCGATGCTCGGCCGTGGCGAGACCGATCCCAAGGAGATCGCGCGCGGCGAGATGCTGCTCGGCGACTGCTTCCGCGTGCTCGATCAGCACCTCGCCGATCACCAGTACCTCTCGGGCGACGGCCTCACGCTCGCCGACCTCGCGGTGAGCACGCCGCTCATGGCGATCGGGCCCGCCAAGCTGCCGATCGAGGGGCGCACGCACATCCTGCGGTGGTTCGACGCGATGCGCGAGCTGCCCGCGTGGAAGGCCACGAGCTGACCTTCTGCGCGCCATCCGGCGTGCGCTCGGGGGCTCAGGTGGGCGGGCGGTCTGGGTCGCGAGCGTGTAGGATGCGCGCGTGACCCAGCCCAAGACCGTGGTGGGCGGCCGCTACGAGATCATCCGCAAGATCGCGGAAGGTGGGATGGGCTCCGTCCACGAGGCGATGCACCTCCTGTCGCGCCGCGTGGTCGCGCTGAAGCTCCTGGCCCCGGAGGTCGCGCGCGACGAGACGAAGCGGCAGCGCTTCTTGCGCGAGGTCGCGGCGCCCGCGCAGATCGGTCACGACGGAATCGTCGAGATCTTCGACGCTGGCTACGACGACAAGCTCGGCCTGCTCTTCGTCGCGATGGAGCTCCTCCAGGGCGAGACGCTCCGCGAGCGCATCGCGCGCCTCGATCCGAAGCGCAACCCCGCGGCCCGCGAGACGCTCCTCGATCTCTACGATCGTCTGCTCGAGCCCCTGGCGGCCGCGCACGCGCGCGGCATCGTGCATCGCGATCTCAAGCCCGAGAACGTCTTCGTGCATCGTCGACGCGACGGCGTCGAGGTGGTGAAGGTCCTCGACTTCGGCATCGCGCGCGAGCTGGACACGTCCACGCCGTCGGTGACGCAGACCGGCATCGCCATGGGCACGCCTCACTACATGGCGCCCGAGCAGGCGATGAACGCACGCGACGCGAGCTTTCCGGCGGACGTGTGGTCGCTCGGCGCGATGCTCTACGAGATCCTCTCGGGCGAGACGCCGTTCCCCGGAGAGGCGGCGGGCTCGATCATCGCGGCCGCCGTCACGCAGGCGCATCGACCCGTGGGCAGCATCGCGGCGGGCACGCCGGCGCCGCTGTCCGATCTCGTCGATCGCTGTCTCGCGAAGCGCCCCGAGGATCGGCCCCGCGACGCGCAGGTGTTGCTCGAGGAGCTTCGTCGCGCGCGTCAGAGGGCTCCGTCCGCGATCGCCCCGATGGCCGCGACGCCCGCGCCGCTGCCGGCCACGCCGGTGCCGACGCCTGCGAACGTCCCGTTCTCGCCGATGACCGGACCCATGACGGGCCCCATGGCCGTGCAGGTCGGCCTGGCGGCCACGAGCGCGGGGCCGTCGCCGCTCCTTCCGACCGGCGCCCCACCGCAGCACACGACCCCGCTGCCCGTGACCTCGGTCGCACCGCCGATGGCCACGGGCCCCGCGCTCGATCTCGGCAAGAACCTCGGATCGCCCACGCCCACCGGCGCTCCCGCGGTCTCGGCCCTGCCCTCGCCCGCGCCCGCCTCTTACGCCACGCCCACGCCCTCGACGCCGAACGTCGCGGCTGCCGCGTCCACCGATGGCTCACGCACGTGGATCATGGTCGCGGTCGGCGCCGTGGCGACGCTCTTCGGTGGCGGCACCTGCTGCCTCGCCGGCGTGCTCGGCCTCAGCATGATCGGCGGCGACGGCAGCGAGACGGCGTCGCTCGCCTCGGGCCCCGTCACGTGGAACGGCGACCTCTCGGCCGCCGATCGCATGGAGGGCTCGAAGTACTTCGACACCTACTCGCTCGAGGTCGGTGCCGGAGAGCGCTTCGCGGTGGAGCTGTCGTCCTCGAGCTTCGACACGATCCTCCGCGTCGGCACGCCGAGCGGACAGGCCCTCGAGAACGACGACGCCTCGCCCGGTGTCACGCTGAACTCGCGCATCGACGTCCCGAGCTCGGAGGCCGGCACCTACACGGTGCACGTGACGAGCTACTCCGAATTCGCCACCGGCCCGTACACGGTCTTCATCCACCACTGACGCGCGACGGTTCCGCGGTGGTGATCTCCACATCCGAGTCGCAGCCTCGGCCTGCCGACACGAAGCGTGGGGCCCATCGGGCGAGCATGGACGCGCCGATGCGCACGTGACGCTCGGGGTGCGCGATGAGGCCGCAGCGGTAGCGTCGCTCGGGCGCGCTCCACTCGAGGCACGCGCAGGGTCCGGTCGTCGTGCGCGTCACGAGGATGCCGAGCGGACAGGGCTCGGCCATGCAGCAGACGCCGCAGCCATTGCAGGGCGCGCCGAGCGCGGGCTTGTCGGGGGCCTCGGCCTCGAGCTCGAGCCTCGCGATCGGAAGCGCGCGCTTGCCACTCATCGACACAGGATCGGCGAGGCGCCGATCCGTGTGTAGCCCTCCGTCCCGGCGGACCTGATGCAGACCCGCACCTGCCCCGGCAGAGCCGGCTCGGGGCCCCCCACCCAACTCCGCTCCGCGAAACAGAATCGCCTCGGATGATCCACCGTCTCGGCGATTCCGTTCAGCGTGCGGGAGCCGAGGGCGTCGTGGCCTCGGCGGGGGCGCGCGGTGTACCGCCGTCGCCATCGGCGGGCGGCGGCGCGGGGCACGACACCACGGTGCTCGGTCGATCTTCGGTGCGAACGTAGGAGAGCAGATCCGCGGGATCGACGTCGCTCTCGCTCCCGTCCTCCCAGCGCACGTGCACGCGCTCTCCGATCGACATCACCTGCGCTGGGTACGGGCTCTGGTGGTTCCAGAGCGCCTCGATCGTGTCGCCGAGACCCACGCGCGCGTGCGTCGCGACCTGCGGCTCGACGAGACGCACGAAGCCATCGCGTCCCTGCACCACACGGACGTTGCCCTCGCAGGCGACCAAGCGTCCGAGCCGCACTCGCTGCCCGACCTCGACCGCCACGGGGCCCGTGTTGCGACACGCGTTGATCTGCCCGCGGGCCCCGAGCGGGCCCACGATCCGATCGAGCATCGCGAGCTGGACCCACTGCTCGGGCGAGTCGGAGCCGTCGTCCCACGCGATCCGCGCCTCGCCCGATCGAAGCGCGACCACGTGCGCCGGATACACCGTGCCTTCCCAGAACGCCGTCACTGGCTGTCCCACGACGAGCCGCAGATCACGCACCCGCGCCTCGGGCACGTCGGCCTCGGTGCCACCCGCGAAGACCACGTGCACGACGCCGTGGGCGCACGAGATCGCGCGCGCGGCGCGCACGTCGGGCGTCTCGCCGAGCTCGACGAGCTCGCTCATGTGCCCACGCAGCGGCTCGATCACCGCCACGGGCGGCGGAGGAGGCGTCGGCGCGCTCGGCGCTTCGTGCAGGATCCCCACCACCTCGCCGATCGGGATGATGAGCGACGCGGCGCCTCGCGGACGCACCTCGAGGAACGCATCGAGGCCCGACACGATCTCGGCAGGCTCGAGGCCGTTGCCCGTGCGACGAAGGACCCACCTGCCCGCCTCGAGCCAGGGCGCGGCGATCGCCTGCTCTCGCACGACGAGGTCGCGGCCGTCGTGCATGCGCACGTGCACCATGCCGTGATCGGGGGCGCTGGTCGTCCAGCCGAGCGCGTCCGCGCGCTCACCGACCACCATCACGAGCCGGCTCTCGGCGACGGCAGAGGTCGCGACGGGCGGCGGCGCGACGGTGATGCAGCCCGTGAGCACGACGAGGCCGGCGACTGGAAGCTCGCGCAGCACGACGAAGGGGTGGCGCATGACGCTCCGATGGTAGTCGAGTTGTCGGACGACCGCGGCGGGCCTCGCGGTGCATCCCTGCGCGAGGTCTTCGCTCGTGAGCCCGCTCATCTGGGCAGGAACGTCGAAACTGGCCGATCGGCCGACAGACTCCCATACTCGCCGCCATGCTCGAGGTGCCGCGTTCCGTTCGCACGGCGTCCACGAAGGTCTCGCGGCCGACGGTCTCGGCGTCGGCACCTCACCCCGCCGATCGCGCCCCCATCGACCCCGCCGCCTGGCGCTCCGCGCTCGCGCTGGCCGAGGCGATCATCCCCGGCGGCGGAGCGGTCCGGCGCGCAGACGAGGAGACGCTTCGCCTCGCGACCGACATGCTCTCGCACACGCACGCTTACCTCGCGCCGATCTGGTCGCGCGCCGCCATCGTGTTCGATCACCTCGCGATCGCGCAGAGCGGCCACCGCTTCCGCAACCTGCCGCGCGAGAAGCAGCAGGCGCTGCTCTCGCGCTGGAGCCGCGACCCCGCGCTCTCGTCGTTGCTCGGCGCGTTCTCGTTCCCGATCAAGCTCGTGCACTTCGATCGCAAGGACGTGTACGAGGGCCTCGGCGGTCGCCTCAACGTGGTGAACAACCTCGAGCCCGTTCGCTGGGCCTCGCAGGTGATCGACGCCTCGAGCTACACCGACGAGGAAGACGTCGAGTGCGAGGTCGTGGTGGTGGGCACGGGCGCCGGCGGCGCGGTGGTCGGGCGCGAGCTCGCGGAGCGCGGCTACGCCGTGGTCTTCGTCGAGGAGGGGCGCCTCGTCCGCCGCGACGAGTTCACCGGCAGCTCGATGAAGGCGCACCAGGAGTTCTATCGAGGCGCCGTCGCGCTCGGCAACGCGATCATGCCTGTGTTCGTGGGTCGGCTCGTGGGCGGCTCGACCGCGGTGAATGGCGGCACGTCCTTCCGCACGCCGCCGTGGGTGCTCGATCGTTGGTGCGAGGAGATGCACACCGACGAGCTCGGCCCCTCGGCCATGGAGCCGTACTTCGAGCGCGTCGAGGAGCTGCTCCAGGTGCAGCCCGCCGATCGACGCTTCATCGGCAAGATCCAGGACATCATCGCGCGCGGCTGCGACGCGCACGGCTGGAGCCACTTCGTCATCCAGCGCAACGCGCCCGGCTGCGAGGGCTCGGGCTTCTGCGACTTCGGCTGCCGCACCGACGCGCGTCGCTCCACGAACATCTCGTACGTGCCGCCGGCGCTCGAGAAGGGCGCGATGCTCTTCACGAAGCTGCGCGCCGATCGCGTGCTGATCGAGGGCGGTCGCGCGGTCGGCATCGAGGGCGTCTCGCCCCGCGGCAACACGATCCGCGTGCGCGGCAAGGCGGTGGTCTTCGCGGGCGGCGCCGTGCCCACGCCGCTCTTTCTGCTGCGTCAGGGCCTCTGCAACTCGAGCGGGCAGGTCGGAAGGAACCTCACGCTGCATCCGTCGGCGGGCCTCGCCGCGGTGTTCGACGAGGTGCTCGACGGTCGCAAGGCGATCCCGCAGGGCTACGGCTGCGACGAATTCGTGAAGGAAGGCATCCTCCTCACCGCCGCGCAGCCCGACATCAACTACGGGCCGATGGTGACGCCGTTCGTCGGCGACGACCTCGTCGAGATCGTCAACTCGATGAGCCACATGGCGAGCTTCGGCATCCTCGCCTCCGATCACGGCACCGGCCGCGTGGTGGCCGATCGCGATGGCATCGCCGCGCTCCAGTACAACCTCGCGAAGGAAGACGTCGCGCGCCTGCACCGCGGCGTGGTGAAGATGGGCGAGATCTGCTGGGCGGCGGGCGCCAAGCGCGTGCTGCCTGCGTTCACGGGCGGCCACGACTATCGCTCGCGCGCGGAGTGGAAGCGCTTCGTCGATCGCACGCCGCGCGTGAGCGAGCTGCTCCTCACCTCGTATCACCCGCTCGGCACCTGCCGCATGGGCACGGACCCCAAGACGAGCGTCGTCGGGCTCGATCACGAGACGCACGATCTGCCGGGTCTCTTCCTCGTCGACGGCAGCACCGTGCGCGGCCCGCTCGGCGTGAACCCGCAGCTCACGATCATGGCGATCGCCACGCGCGCCGCCGACAAGATCGCCCAGAAGCTCGGCTGATCCAGAGGCTCGGCGGCTCCAGAGGCTCGTCGCACCCGAGCCCGTCCCTCTCGCGGGTGAATCGGCGAGAGCCTCCCTCCGGCCGATTCGAGCCCGCGCCACTCGCACCGATCCATCCGGGTGACACGTGCTCTCAGGGAGACGCGGCGTGCTGGAGCACCGCGAGGCGCACCAGATCCGCGCGGTTGCTCGCGCCCACCCGCGCGAAGATCGCGGCGAGGTGGTTGCGGAGCGTGTTCGCCGAGACGCCCATCGCGCGGGCGATCTCCGCGTTGGTGTGGCCCATCGCCACGTGCTCGACGATCTCTCGCTGCCGCGGCGTGAGGCGACCGTCGGCGCACACGAGGCGCGTCGGCAGGCTCGCGCGCGGTGCATCGAGCTCCACCGAGAGCGCGGCGTCGGCGAGCGCGAGCGTGGGGGCCACGCGCCTGAGGAGCGCCACGTGCGAGGCCTCGAAGGTGTCCTCGTGCGCGCCGAAGAGCGCGACCGCGCTGCGGAGCCGATCGCGCACGACGAGGTGGACCATGAGCATCGAGCGGATCCCGAGCGGACGACCGACGAGCTCGACGAAGCGCGCGCGCTGCGCGCTGCCCGCGGGAAAGGCCTCGCGATCCCAGCCCACCGTGGAGGCGTTCGCGAGGTCGCGCATGCGCCCGAGCTCGACCGCGAAGGCGTCCCAGTGCGCGACGGAACGGAGGAGCGCCTGCACGTCGAGGCCCACGAACGCGCCCGTCTCGAGCGGCACGCGCGGCGAGAACGCATGGAACGCCGCGCGATCGTAGGGGACGAACGCTCTCAGCTGCGCGAGCGCGCCTGCGCGGAGCTCAGGCAGCGAGGTCGCGCGCGCGCCGAGCGCGGCGAGCGACTCGAGGAGGCTGGCCACGTCACGCGGGGCTCGGGGAGGCTCGGACATGCTCGGAGGGTGAGGCGCCCGCAGCGACGCGGGGCGGGTACGTTCGTACCATCCTTCGCGCCCACGCCGCGCACCACGGTGATCGCATGCAACGCATGCCACGAGACGTCACCGTTCCTGACTGGGTCGATCGCGCCCTCTACCCGTTCACGCCGCGCACGTTCGAGACGAGCGCGGGCCGCATGGCCTACCTCGACGAGGGCCCGCGCGACGCAGCGCCGATCCTCGTCGTGCACGGCACGCCGACGTGGTCGTTCGAGCATCGCGAGCTCGTTCGACTGCTCTCTCCGCACCACCGCGTGATCGTGCCGGATCACCTCGGCTTCGGCCTCTCGGACAAGCCCGAGGACGCCTCGCTCCTCACGCCCGCCGCACACGCCGCGCGCCTGCGCGCGCTCGTCGAGCACCTCGATCTCCGCGACGTCACGCTGGTCGTTCACGACTTCGGCGGACCGATCGGGCTGCCCCTGGCGCTCGAGGGATCACGCGTCGCTCGCGTCGTGATCATGAACTCGTGGATGTGGTCGCTGGCCGATGACCCGAGCGTCGCGCGCATCGATCGCGTGATCCGCGGGCCGCTCGGGCGCTTCCTCTACGTCACGCTGAACGTGTCGCCCAAGACGCTCCTGCCGAGCGTGCTCGGCGATCGCTCGCTGCTCACCGCCCCGCTGCACGCGCACTACCTCGCCCCCTTCGCCGACCGCCGCGCGCGCGCCTCCCTCTACGCGCTCGCGTGCGCGCTCGGCGGCGCGGGCGCGTACTACGAGAGCCTCTGGGCGAGGCGCGGCGCGCTCGCAGAGACCCCGCTCGCGATCGTGTGGGGCATGAAGGATCCCGCCTTCCAGGCGAGCCACCTCGCGGTGTGGACCGAGGCCTTCCCGCACGCCGAGGTCACGCGCCTCGCCGAGGTCGGACACTTCCCGGCGGAGGAAGACCCGCTCGCGGTGGCCCGCGTGATCGCAGGCCCCGCGCTCGCGGGACGCCTGGCCACGCCGAGGACACGAGCGCGCATCACGCCCTCCGCCACGCCACGTCTCTTGCTCGCGGCGGCCGCGATCGGCCTCGCGCTCGCGACCGCGTGGGCGCTCTGGTCGTGAGTCGCGACCGCGTGCGCGCTCGGGTCGTGAGTGGAGCGTCTGCCGAAAACTTGCGCTCGCGCGCGGACTCACGTTGCCTCGGGGCATGCGCTCTCCGCGCACACTCGCGCTCTTCTTCGCCGCGTTCCTCGCGGTGCTGGGCGCGCTCGTGCCCGGCGTGTCGTCGCAGGCGCGCGAGCCCGTCGTCGCCACCGCGACGCAGGCCCGGCCACGCCGCGCGCGCGCCCAGCGCCAGCGAGCACCGCGTCGTCCGAACAGCGCGTCGATCGGCTACGCGTTCCACGGCCGGCTGCGACGCGGCGTGCTCCTCGACGAGTCACGCCTCGTCCGTCATGCGGGCGAGTACCGATCGGGCGGCAATTTCTACGGCACCACGGAGCTCGTGGGCCTGCTCGAGCGCGCGGCGGCGCAGGTCGCGCGGCGCCTCCCTGGCGCGCGCCTCTCGGTCGGCGAGCTCTCGCGGCAGAACGGCGGCGCGATCGCAGGACATCGCTCGCACCAGAACGGGCGCGACGTGGACATCGCGTTCTACATGCTCGACGGTGCCGGTCACCCGTACGACCCGTACGGCTTTGCTGCCTTCGATCGGAACGGCCACGGCCTCGCGCCGAACGAGTCGCTCACCTTCGACGACGCGCGCAACTGGGAGCTCGTCGCGCGCCTCGTGGCCGATGCGGACGCGCGCGTGCAGTACATCTTCGTGGCCGACACGCTGAAGAACCGGCTCCTCCGCACGGGGCGTCGCCGGCGCGCACCCGCCCGCGTGCTCGCGCGCGCCGAGGCAGTGATGGTGCAGCCCACGCACGGTCACCCGCACCGCAACCACTTCCACGTCCGCATCTACTGCCCGCCGGGCGATCGTCCCGCGTGCGAGGACCGCGAGCCCTTCCACCCCTGGTATCCCGGCACGCCGCCCACGCGCACCAACGACGACGACGACGCCGCCGCGGGCGACTGACGTCCGTTCAGCGGATGGCGTCGTAGGCGCTCCAGCGCGGGTGGCGGGTGCGGGCCCAGTACTCGAAGGTGAAGCCCGGCCAGAGCGCGGTGACGCTCTGGGTCTCGCCGGCCTGGTACCAGCTCGCGCAGCCGCTCGCCCACACCGTCTTCTTCACGCGCTCCTGCACCTCGCGCGTGAAGGCCTCCTGCGCGCTGCGCGTGACGTCGAGCATGCGGAGGCCCTCGTCCTCGAGGCGGCGGATGCACTGCGTCGCGTAGCGCGCCTGCGCCTCGATCATGAAGATGATCGAGTTGTGCCCGAGGCCCGTGGCGGGCCCCATCATGAGGAAGAGGTTGGGGAAGCCCGAGACGGCGATGCCCAGGTAGACCTCGGGCTGCTTCTTCCACGACTCGTTGAGCTCCACGCCCCCGCGGCCGTGGATCTTCATCGACGAGAGGTAGTCGGCGACCGCGAAGCCCGTGCCGTAGAGGATCGCGTCGACCTCGTGGAGGGTGCCGTCCTTGGTGCGCACGCCGCTCGGCTCGATGCGCGCGATCGCGTCCGTGATGACGTCCACGTTCGGCTGGCGCAGCGCGCGGTACCAGTCGTTCGAGAGGAGGATGCGCTTGCAGCCCATCACGAAGGTGGGCGTGAGCTTCGCGCGCAGCGTCGCGTTCGGGATCTCCTTCGCGAGGAAGCGCAGCGCGAGCTTGCTGAGCAGCTTCATCACGCGCGGGTCGTAGACGAAGCCGTAGGCCTGGAGCTCGCTCGTCGTGTAGATGAACGCGCGGTACGCGCGCTGGAGCGCGGGGACGGCCTGGAGCAGGGCCTTGGTGCGCGACGAGAACGCGAAGTCGTTCTTGGGCACGACCCACGGCGCCGTGCGCTGGAAGACGGTCATGTGGGCGACCTCGCCCTGGATCGCCGGCACGAACTGGATCGCGCTCGCCCCCGTACCGACCACCGCGACGCGCTTGCCGCGGAGCTCGTAGTCGTGATCCCACTTGGCGCTGTGGAACTGCGCGCCCGCGAAGGTCTCGGCGCCCTCGAAGCGCGGCGTCGACGGGATGTGGAGCGCGCCGTTGCCGAGCACGAGCGCGCGCGAGGTCGTGGTGGTGCTCGCGCCGGTCTTGGCGTCGCGCGAGACGGTGCTCCACACGCCGCGCGCCTCGTCGAAGCGCGACTCGATCACCTCGGCGCCGAACACGATGTGCGAGACGAGGTCTTCCTTGCGCGCGACGTCGCGGAGGTACTGGAGGATCTCGCCCTGCGGCGAGTACGCGCGCGACCAGCCCGGGTCGGGGTCGAACGAAAACGAGTAGAGGTGCGAGGGCACGTCGCACGCGGCGCCGGGGTAGTGGTTTTCACGCCACGTGCCACCGACCTCGTCGGCCTTCTCGAGGATGCGGAAGGACGCGATCCCCGCGCGCCGGAGGTAGTGGCCCATCGCCAGGCCGGAGAAGCCCGCACCGACGATGAGGACCTCGACGTCGACCACCCTCGCGCGACCCGCGCTCGTGTCGCTCGACGTTCCGTCCGCGCTCGTTCGCTCCCTCGGCGCCATGCGTTCCCTCACTCTGTTGAATGTTGTTCAACAGAGTGGTGGGGCATGCGCCGGAAGTCAATCCGGCCAGGCGGCGATGTACGCGAAGCCGTCCATCGGGGGCCCTGCGGTGCAGGTGCCGCTCGAGAAACTCGGCTCGATCACGGTGGAGGGCCCGAGCGTGCAGTGCGCGGGATCGACCGAGATGCGCACGCGACCGGGGCCGCCTGCGCCACCGTCGGCGCCGCATGTCGTGTTCACGCCACCGGCGCCGCCCGTCGCGCTCACGCGGCCCATCACCGTGAGGCTCGGCGTGGAGAGATAGATCGCTCCGCCCGAGCCACCGCCGCCTGCGCCCGAGGCCTCGGGGTTGGCAACGTCGCCACCCTCGCCTCCGTCGGCGAGCACGCGGCCAGTGTCGCCGATCGTGATCGACACGGGCGAGCTCAGGCGCACGGCCCCACCGCCACCACCGCCACCACCACCGCCGTCGGAGGCGCCTCCGCCCTGCGCGTTCGAGCCGCCGCCACCGCCGGCCGAGCCAGGACGGAAGGTGCTCGCGATCGTGAGATCCTCGGCCGCCGTTCGTCCGATCGATCCACCGCCGCCACCGCCGGACCACCAGCCGTCGAGGTCGTGGCAGGCCGGAGCCTCCACACCATCACCGCCCGCGTAGACCCCAGGCGCCTCACCGCCCTGGCCGCCCGTGCCGTGCGGGACACCGCCGCCACCGACGACGACGATGCGCACCTCGCCGCCGGCACCGCCGACCTCGCCGACGCTCGATCCACCTGCGCCGCCCAGGCCCGCGCCGCCGGCACCACCACCGCCGCCCGCGTGGCCGCCGCCGCCGGAGCCGCCGCCGCCCCACGTCCCACCGACGCCCCCACCGTTCACACCGCCGCCCGGCGTGCAGCCACCTCCGCCGCCAGAGGTGCCGTCG
>JAIBCE010000188.1 GCA_019694315.1 Sandaracinaceae bacterium | reverse complement strand
CACCCCCATCGCTCGTCGTCGCTTCGCTCCTCCAGCGCTCGCGCCTCAAGGGGGAGCTTCGCTCCCCCGCCGGCCGGCTCCCCCATCAGATCAGAGCGTCGTCTTGGATTGTTTCTCGCTCTCTCAGCGCAGGATGGCCGCGCCGTTCGGGCCCACGGGCGTCGGGTCCGGCTCCTCGTGGTGCTGTGCGTGCGAAGGCCGTCGCGTCTCGGGAGGGCGTGGCAGGCCCTCGGAGCCCGTCGTGCTCGGAGGGGTGTCGTCGGTCGTGTGCGTGATGGTCGACGGACGCGTGGTCGTGGGCACGCTCGCGCTCGTGGGCGGGACGCTCGCCGTCGAGGGCGGGATGATCGCGGTCGAGGGCACGCTCGCGCTCGTGGGCGGGACGATCGCGGTCGAGGGTCGTACGGGCCGCGGATCCGTCGTCGCGACGGGCGCGGTGTCTGGTGGCTGCGTGGTGTCGGTCGGTGAGGTGACGACCGTCGGGACGGTCGAGCTCGGCGCGGACGTCGTCGAGAGCGGCGTGACGACCACGGGCACGGGCTCCGAGCGGAGCCACCACAGCGCGCCCGCGCCCAGCGCGACGACCGCGACCGCCGCGGTCAGGCCGAGCACGAGGTTCTTTCGCGACGCGGGCGGCTTGCGGAGCTTCACGGTCGTGTCGCGATCGAGCACGAGCGCGTGCGCCTGCGACGGAGCGGCCGCGCCGGGCTCGAACGCGGCTGCCCAGAGCAGACGTCCGCGGTCCGACGCGAAGGGCAGGAGCGCGAGGCCCAGCTCACGCATCGAGCCGAAGCGCTTCTTCGGATCCTTCGCGAGCGTCCTCATCACGACCGCCTCGAGCGCGCTCGGGATGCCCTCGCGGAGCTCCGACGGCGGCACGATCTTCTTGTTCGCCATCTTCTCGAGGATCTCGAGGAACGAGTCGCCGTCGTACGGGAGCGAGCCCGTGAGGCACTCGTAGAGCATCACACCGAGCGAGTACTGATCGCTGCGCGCGTCGGCGTTGCGTGCGCCGCGCGTCTGCTCCGGGCTCATGTAGCGTGGTGTGCCGATCACCGAATTCGTGGCCGTCAGGCGCACGTCGTCCGCGCCCTGCGCGATGTGCGAGATGCCGAAGTCGAGGACCTTCACCACCTCGCTCCCGAGCGGGGTGCGCGCGAGGAACACGTTCTCGGGCTTGAGGTCGCGGTGCACCACGCCCTCGTCGTGGGCCGTGGCGAGCGCGGAGCACACCGGGAGCATCAGGTCGACGGCGGCGTCCACGGGGAGCGGGCCCACGTCTTCGAGTCGATCCGAGAGGTCCTGTCCCTCGAGGAATTCCATGACCAGATAAGGAATTCCCTCCGAGACGCCGACATCCGTGACGTCGACCGTGTGGGGGTGACGCACCCGACCCGCTGCCTCGGCCTCGCGCAGGAAGCGCTGCATCGAGCTCTTGCTCGCGGCGAGGTGGGGCAGGAGCACCTTGATCGCGACACGCTTGTGCACGCCTCGGTGGCGACCCTCGTACACCGCGCCCATGCCGCCCCGGCCGAGCATCCGACCGAGCTCGTAGTTGCCGAGAAGCGTCCCGACCGGCATCGAGCCGAAGGGCGTGTCCTCCACCGCTTCGGGCGGCACGGTCTGGGGTAGCGACACGGCGTGGATGGTGCCGCGACCTGTCGAGGCCGCGCAACCGATGGTACCTTCGCGCCGTGCTTCGCCTTGGTCTGCTCCTCTGTCTCTCGTGGACGTTCGTGCTCGCTGTGGCGCCCGCGCGGGCGCAGAGTGACGAGGGCTCGGTGGCGGCGTCGCCGGAGAGCGGCACGACGGTCGAGGCCCTGATCGAGCACGGCGTGTCGCTCCGCGAGCAAGGCCACGACGAGGAAGCGGTCGTGGTGTTCCGGCAGGCGCGCGAGGCAGAAGACTCCCCGCGCGTGCGCACCCAGCTCGGCCTCGCGCTCCTCGCGAGCGGTGAGTTCGTGGAGGCCTTCGAGCTCCTGAGCCAGGCCCTGCGAGAGCCCGACGCGTGGGTCGAGGCTCGGCACGACGCGATCGAGGCCTCGTTCTTGTCGGCGAGCCAGCACGTGGGTCTGCTGGAGATCACGGGCGGCGAGCCCGGCGCCGAGGTGTCGGTCAACGGCCGCGTCGTCGGCGCGTTCCCCCTGAGCCACGCGATCCACACCCTCGTCGGCCGCGCCGTGGTCGAGGTCGCTCTCGAGGGCTACCACCGCTTCTCGACCGAGGTCGCGGTCGAGCCCGGCCAGACCGCGCGCCTGCGCGTCGCGCTCGTACCTCGCGCCGAGGACGAGCCGGGCGGCGGCGGCTCCTCGAACGACGACTGGATCCTGCCGGTCGCGATCATCGGCGGCGTTCTGGTGATCGGCGGCGCGGTGACGGCCGTGGCCTTCGCGCTCCAGCCTGGCTACGAGCACTCGGACGTTGGAGGCGTCGTCATGACGTTGAGCTGGCCGTGATCTCTCGCCTCGGGAGCGGTGCTGCCTGCGCGTTGCTCACGGTGTGGCTGGGTGGCTGCTCGCCCAGGACACAAGTCGTCGTGCGCGTGAGCGCCGACCCGGGGGTCCTCGCCGACTCCCGGTACCACCAGATCCACCTCAGGGTGCGCGCACTGCTCGACGCGTCCGACGCGCCGTACCGACTCGACGAGGTCGTGGTTCCTCTGGACACGACGGCTGATCCGGTCGTTCCGCTGCCCTTCGATACGGTCCTCACACCCGAGGGCGGAGACGCATCTCGGCGATATCGGGTCGAGGCGCTCGCCGAGGACGTGAGCGGAGTCGCGTTCGTGTCCATCTCGGCGATCAGTGGCTACACGCCTGGCGAGACGCGCGTCCTTCACCTGCGTCTCAGCGCCGACTGTCGTGACGTCTTCTGCGCGGACGAGCTCACCTGTCGCCGTACGCGCTGCGAGAGCGCGGAGATCGCGCCGGCCTCGCTCCCTCGGTTGGGTGAGGCACCACCCGACGTGAGCACCTTCGACGGCGGCGCGGCCCACGATGCGGGTGTGCCCGATGCACAGGGGCTCGATGCCTACGATCTCGACGCACCGACGCCCGACGCACCGGGGCTGGACGCACCGGGCCTGGACGCACTGGCGCTCGACGCACCGGCGCTCGAAGACGCCGTGTCCTTCGACGTATCGCTGCCGCTGGACGCGCGCTCGGCGGGGTTTGTCCCGAGCGTCGTCGAGCGCACGTCCGTGGGCGCCTCGGAGGCCATCTTGCACGGCAACGCGCTCTGCTGTTCCCACGACGGCTCGTTCTATGCCGCGACCGACAGCTTGGGGGACCACGTCGTGCTCTGGCCGGCCTCGGCGGGCTCGCTTCCGGAGACCGCCGTGCACTCGGTGGGCTGTCGCCCCGACGGCCACGCCGTGATGACGGCGATCCTCTTCGGCTCCATCACGCAGTTCACCTCGTCGTCCTCGATGCCTCCGTGGGAATCCGCCCTCTTCACCGACCCAGGTCACGTGAGCGACGACTTGCACGGCTTCTCGCTGGCGATGTCGCGCGATCACGCCGTCATCGGAGCGCCCGGGCGGGCGGGGGGCGGCGCGGCCGTGATCGCCGACGCAGTACCTTCGTACGTACAGACCCTGCAATCGTCGGACGCGTTCCGGGTGGGCGATCGTTTCGGCGCAGCCTCGGCGATCAGCGCCGACGCTCGGGTCGTCGCGGTGGGCGCTCCCGACGAAGACGGATCGGTGGGGGGCATCGACGCCGTGGAGGACGAAGCCAGCACGGACTCCGGCGTCGTCTTCGTGTTCGCCGTGACCTCGCCCGGCGACTGGAGCACCCCGGCGCGGCCCACGGAGACTCGGATCAAGGCGCCGACCGTCGTAGCGCATGCCCACTTCGGCGCCGCCGTCGCGCTCGACGGGACCGGGACCTGGCTCGCGGTCGGGGCGCCCGAGGATGGCGTCATGGGTGGCACTGGCGCGGTCTACGTGTACCAGCGAGTCAGCATGACCTGGACGCACGTGCGGACGCTTCACGCGACCAACGGCGGCCCAGGCGACGGGTTCGGCACCAGCGTCGGCTGGAGCGAAGACGCAGCCGTGCTCGCCGTCGGCGCACCGTTCGAGGACTCGACGCCGAGCGGGATCGGGAGCCCCTTCGACGAGGGCCTCGCCGACAGCGGTGCCATCTACCTCTACCGTCCGCTCGACGGCTGGACCGAGCTCTTCCTCAAGGCCACGGGTGAGACCGTGGCGGGAAGCCAGCTCGGTGCCGCGATCGCGGTGTCGGGCAACGGTCTCCACGTGTTCGGCGGGGCACCGCACTACGACTCCGGCACCGGTCCCGTGGGCGCCGTCTATCACTTCCACTGATGGGGCTCGCCCCTTCGCGCGACCCCTGGTCACAAACCCCCGGGTCGTGGCGACATGCAGGCGATGCAGCCTCTCTCCACCGCCCCGAACGGGGCCAACGCGCCAGGCGCTGGGGGTGACGACCCCGTGCTCCGGGCCATCCAGGCGAGGGCGTTTCGCGACGCCATCGCCCTCTGCGCCCGCCTGCACGGGCCCTCGCTCGGTCGCCTCTGCATGGCGATGCTCGGCAACCAGGCCGAGGCCGACGAGTGCGTGCAGGAGGTGCTCATGGCCGCGCACGACGCCATGGGCGAGTTCCGGGGCGACGGCACGGTGCGCGCGTTCCTCTTCGGGATCGCGCGTCGCATGTGCGCCAAGCGCCTCGAGATGCGCGGACGGCGCGAGCGGCGCTTGCGCCTCGTCCACGACGCGGAGCAGGACGCGAAGCTCCCGGACGAGGTGCTCGAGGCGAGGCGACGCGCACAGCGCGTGAGAGACGCCCTCGAGGAGCTCAAGCCGAGCGAGAGGGACGCGGTGACGATGCGCTACCAGGCGGGGCTCGACTACGCCGAGATCGCGCACGCCTGCGGGATCGACGAGGCCGCTGCGCGAAAGCGCGTGAGCCGGGGATTGGCGCGGATGAAGGAGCTTTTGGCGGAGGTGGAGCGATGACCTCGCGTGCACAGAAGATGGAGCAGTACCTGGACGAGCTCGCGCTCATCGTGGACGGAGATCGCGACGCGATCGCCCGCCACGCCGACTTCCTCGCCGACGACGACGAGGCGCGCGACCTCCGCCACGAGGCGAGCGGCGTGGTGGCCAAGATCAGCGCGGCGGGCGCCGACTACAGCGCACCGGCTGACCTCGAGGCCAAGCTCCTCGCGGCGCTCGATGCGCGCGCCGCGACGCCGAGCGCGAGCCCCGGTGAAGGCGCCTCGTTCGACAGCGGCCGCAAGACGGATCCGGGCTTCGCGCTCGATCCGGTGCGCGCCGCCGCCACGTCGATGAGCCCGAGCGCGACGCCGGTCGCGGAGCCTAGCCGCGAGCAGTTCGGCTCGACGGTGCGCGCGAACGCCTTCGCCTCGAGCGAGGCGATCCCGATGACGACGTCGAGTGAGGTGCCCTCGGCGAGGGCGCTCCCGAGCGACGTGCAGCCAGCGATCACGCAGGAAGCGCTCGTCAAGGCCGCCGACCAGCTCGCGAGGGCTTCGCAGGCCGCCAACAAGCCTTCGGAGAGCTCCGCGAAAGCTTCGACCGGCACGCCCGACGCTTCGACCGGCACGCCCACGTCGACCTCGAGCAGCGCCTCGGAGGGCTCCGCGAACGTCATCTCGCTCGACCGCGCGCGTGAGGCCCGCGCCGCCGACGGCACGAGCCCCGCGCCCAAGAAGGGCGGAGGCATGGGGCGCGTGCTCATGCTCTTCGGCGGCTTCACCGCGATCGCGGCGGCGGCCGCTGCGGCGGTCGTGGGCATCGGCAGCCTCGGCGGCGGCCACCTCGGGAACATGCTCGGCACGGCAGGCACCGACGGCCAAGGCGGCGAGACCGCCCCCGTGGCGCAGGCCGACGCCACCACCGCGCGCATCCTCGAGATCGTGCGCGCCGCGGGCGGCGATCCGGGCACCGGCGTCGAGGTCCGGCCCGCGGGCGGCGCGTTCGCCCAGCTCAGCGTCGACGGCGTCGTGCCCGCGGGCGGCAGCGTGCGCACCGACTCGCGCACGCGCGTTCGCCTCGCGCTCTCGGATGGCTCCGAGCTCACGCTGAACCACGGCACCGAGCTCGCGCTCGACGCCGAGGTGCCGCGTCGCTTCCGCCTCGCGGCGGGCGAGCTCGTGGCCGACGTGGCGCACCTCGAGAACGGTCCGAACGCGACCTTCGCGACGCCGACCGGTCAGGTCGAGGTGGTCGGCACCAAGTTCGACCTCGCGGCGACCGACGAGCTCGCGAGCGTGCGCGTGACGCGCGGCAAGGTGCGCGTGACCAACGCGTCCGGCACCGTCGAGGTGGATCAGGGCGAAGAGGGCGTGCTCCGCACGAGCGGCGCGCCGGTCGTCTCGCCGGCGATCGATCTCGCGCGCGCCGTCGCGTGGGCCGACCTCGGCGGCGACAGCGCCACCGCGGGCATCGTGCCCGAAGAAGAGGCCACCTCGATCCCCGGCATCGGCTCGCTCCGCGCGCGCCGTCCCGGAGAGCGCGAGGATCGCGAGCGCCCGCTCGCCGTCTCGAGCGCGAACGTTCGCGTGCGCATCAGCGGCAACGTGGCCCGCACCGAGATCGAGCAGGTGTTCCAGAACGATGGCAGCGCCGAGCTCGAGGGCATCTATCGCTTCCCGCTGCCCGCCGACGCGCGCATCGCGCGGCTCGCGCTCGACGTGAACGGCGAGCTCGAGGACGGCGCGTTCGTGGCCCGCAACCGCGCGCGCCGCATCTGGACGGGCGTGATCCGCAATGCCACGCCGGTCTCGCAGCGTCGCCCGACCGAGGACTTCATCTGGGTGCCGGGGCCCTGGCGCGATCCGGCCCTGCTCGAGTGGCAGCGCGGCGGCAACTTCGAGCTGCGCATCTACCCGATCCCCGCGCAGGGCAGCCGCCGCGTCGTGCTCGCGTACACGCAGGTCGTGCGTCCGCAGGGCAGCGAGCGTCGCTACGTGTACCCGCTGCCGGTCTCGCGCGACGGCTCGACCCGCATCGGTCAGCTCCACGTCGACGTGCGCGTCAACGGTGCGCAGACCGTGCGCGCTGCGGGCTACTCGGTGACGCAGAACCAGGACCAGGGCGCCACGACGCTCACCTACGACGCGACCGACTTCGTGCCCAACGGCGATCTCGTGATCGACTACGCGCTGCCCGGTGGCGAGGGCGAGCTCGCGTACTGGGCCTACCAGGGTGACGCCGCGGCGGCGCCTCCCGAGCACAGCCGCGATCGCGATCACGACGTGATCGAGGCGCAGCGCACCCTCGCGGCCGACGACCGCGGCTACGTGACCTTCGCGCTCCGCCCGCGTCTGCCGGCGCGCACCGCGGGCCGTGAGAACGACTACGTGATCGTCGTCGACTCGAGCCAGTCGATGGTGGGCGAGCGCTTCACCCGCGCGAGCCGCCTCGTGACCGGCATGCTCGCGGAGATGGACCGCCGCGACCGCTTCACCGTGCTCGCGTGCGACTACGAGTGTCGCTCGCTCGACGCGGCCTCTTCCACGGGCAGCGGCGCGGTGACCAACGGCTCCGGCACGCACTGGCGCGCGCCCACCTCCGACGAGATCCGTACGGCGGGCGAGTGGCTCAGCCAGGTGGAGCCCGCGGGCGCCTCGGATCTGGGCGAGACCCTTCGTCGCGCGGCCCGCGTGGCGAGCAACGGCCACGACGCCTCGCGCGAGGTGCACGTGATCTACGTGGGCGACGGTGTCGCGTCGGTCGGTCATCGCACGGCGGGCGCGCTCGCCGAAGAGGCCGAGCAGATCGCGAGCCGCGAGCACGTCTCGATCACCACCGTGGGCATCGGCGGCGACGCCGACACGGTCGCGCTCTCGGCGATCGCCCGCGCCGGCGGCGGCCACTACGTGCCCTTCGTGCCCGGTGAGCGCACGAGCTCGACGGCCCTCGCCGTGCTCGAGACCACCTATGGCGTCTCGCTCGAGGATCCGAGCTTCGAGCTGCCGCACGGCCTCTCGGACATCGCGCCCACGGAGCTGCCGACGATCCGCGCCGGCGAAGAGGTGATCGTCTCGGCGCGCCTCGATCAGCCCGCGGTCTCGGGCGACGTCGTGCTGCGCGGCACGGTGGGCGGCGAGGTCTTCGAGCAGCGCTACGCGGTGCAGGTCGCGCCCTCCACCTCGGCGGGCAACCTCTTCGTCCCCGCGCAGTGGGCCTCGAGCACGATCGAGCGTCTCGAGCTCGAGGGTCGCGGCGAGGACGAGGCGCGCATCATCGCGCTCTCGAAGGCCTACTCGGTCATGTCGCGCCACACGTCGCTGCTCGTGCTCGAGAGCGAGTCGATGTTCCGCGCGTTCGGCATCGATCGCGAAGAGCAGCAGCAGGCGGCGTGGACCGGCGACGAGGCGGCAGAGGGCTCGATCGCGGCCGGCGAGATCGGCGTGGAGAGCGAGGCGGACGTGCTCCAGGGCGCGCTCGCGGCGGCCGCGGAGCCGAGCGCCGAGAGCGCCGGTGGCCTGGGCACGCTCGGCCACGCGGGCATGGGTCGGAGCGGCGGCGGTGGCATGGGCACGGGCTCGGGCTTCGGTGCTGGCTCCTCGGGCGTGCGTGCGCGCGCCTCTCGCTCGGCGTCGCTCGACGACGGCGCTGACTTCGCGGGCGATGTCCCGACGGAGAGCCGCCGCGAGGCGTCGCGCGCGGACGTCGCGGCGCAGGCACCTGCTCGCGCTCCCGCGACCGTCGCCACCTCGACGCCGGCCGCTCCCATGGGCGGTGCCGTCGCGGTCCCGCGCGGCCCCGGTCAGTGGATGCGCCGCGTGTGGGTGCGCGTGGGCGACGTCTCGAATTCGAACGAGATCACGTTCCGCGAGCAGGAGGCGGCGCGCGTGGCCGAGCAGAGCCTCGCGGCCATGCCCGACAGCCGCGATCGTCACCGCGCCGCGGTGCGCGCGCTGGCCCGCGCCGGCAACGTGACGCGCGCCCTCGAGGTGGCCGACGCGTGGATCTCGCGCGACCGCATGGACCCCGAGGCGCTCACGGCGCGCGCCGATCTGCTCGCGCGCTCGGGTCGCCGCGACGAGGCGCTGCGCGTGCTCACCGGCATCGTGGATCTTCGCCCGGACGACGCGCTGCTCCAGGAGCGCCTCGCCAACGCGTTCGACCGCGCGGGCGACGCGGACCGCAGCTGCGCGCACCGCGTGGCGATGGCCGAGATCGACACCACCAACGCCGATCGTGTGGGCGCGGCGGTGCGCTGCGAGCGCGCCAACGGCCAGGGCTCGATGGCGGATCTGCTCCTTCGCAGCGTGCGCGAGGACGGCACGCGGGAGCGCGCGACCCGCGTCGCCTCGCAGCCCGCGAGCCCGCTGCCGAGCCGCGGTGATCTCTTCCTCGATGCGAGCTGGGCGGGTGGCGACGACGTCGACCTCACGCTCATCGCGCCCGACGGAAGCCGTATCTCGTGGATGGGCGGCCGCACGAACGTGGTCGCGAGCGGCCCGCGCGCCGCAGGCACCGAGACGCTGGGCCTGCGCTCGGCGACCGCGGGCAACTACCTCGTGGAGGTGAGCCGCACGAGCACCACCGATCGTCGCACCATCACCGGCACCGTGCGGGTGCGTGTGCTCGACGCGACCGAGACGATCCACTTCACGCTGCGCGGTGAGCGCGAGATCGTGGGCCGCGCGATCGTGCGCCGCGAGCAGCGCATGGAGACGGTCGGCGGCGGCTGGTGATCGGTCGGTGATCGACGCGAGCTTCGTGTAAGAAAGACACGAAGCACACACGGAGAGAGCCTGGCCTCGCGGTCGGGCTCTCTTCTCTTCGTGGGCTCTCGTCTTCGTGGGCTCTCGTCTTCGTGGGCTCTCGTCTTCGTGGGCTCTCGTCTTCGTGCTCTCTTCTCTTCGTGCTCTCTTCTCTTCGTGCTCTCTTCTCTTCGTGCGCAGCGGCTCGGCGCTCGACCCGCTACGATGTGGAGCGATGACGAACATGCGATCGATGCACGTGCGAGTGCGGTCCGCGGCGGTGTGGGTCGTGTGTCTCCTCGTCGCCGGCTGCGGCGCCGAGCGCCTCGACGGAACGTGGATCTCCCACGAATCACCCGTGCCGGGGGGCTCGCTCACCACGCTCGCGCTCGAGGGCGACGGCACCCTCTCGCTGTCGATCGAGGGCACCTCGGATCCGCTGATCGTGGGCGACTGCACCGGCACGGCTTCGGTGCGAGGCATGCGCTGGTCGAACAGCCTGGGTGGGGTCCTCCACTTCGAGGGAAGCGCCCGCTGCGAGGGCGAGGTGACGTGCGTCGATCCGACGCACGGCTCGACGACCCTCACCTGCCACGACCTCGGCCTCGATCTCGAGACGGGCTCGTGTGACTACCTCTTCGAGGACCAGCCCTCGACGGGCCTGCGCTACGTGACGTTCACTCCGTGCGAGGGCGGCTTCCAGGTGCTGCTCCATCAGTCGTTCACGCGCCCCTGAGCGCGACACGTCGAGGCGGGCATGAAGAGAAGGGGCATGAAGAGAAGGGCAGAGCGTCCAGGGTGGATCTCGAGCGTGCTCCTCGTGGGTGCGCTCGTGCTCGCGACGCTCGCGAGCGCGCCGCGCGCCGAGGCAGGCGCGTGCGCGATGCCTGGGCTCGTGCTCGAGGTCGTGCCGACGCGCGAGCACACGATCCCCTCCGACCAGGGCGTGCTCGTGCGCGTCGGCACCGATCCGCGCCGGAGCCTCGGAAACGCGGGCGATCCGTACGCGAGCGCGATGCCGCAGCTCGAGGCGCGCCTCGAGCGCGAGGGCCTCGACGCGATCCCGCTGCGCTTCGAGGAGCTCGGGCCTTCGACCGCGCGCCTCGTGCCGAGCGCGCCCCCTGCGGCGGGCGTGTGGACCGTGGTGAGCGGTGCGGCGCGGCAGGAGGTCACGTTCGGCGGAGCGCCCGCGCAGGCCAGGGCGCCCGTGCTTCCACGCGTCCTCTCCGTGTCGCGCCGCGCGATGCCTCTGGGCGGTCTGCACCAGCCCGCGAGCACGTCGGAGATCGTCGCGCGGGTGCGAGGGCGCGTGCCACGCGGCGTCGAGGGGGTCGTCGCGTTCGCCACCACCGCCGCGGGCGCGACGCCGATCCTCGCGCAGTCACGCGCGATGCTGGCGTCGGGCCTCACGACCCACGCGAGCGAGCTCTTGCTCTGGGCCGAGGGGGGCCGATGTGGCGTGCACCTGCCCGGCCAGCGGCCGCCGGAGGCGGGCGCCGAGGTCACGCTCCGCGCCTACGACGTCGACGGCCGTCTCGGCCCTCCGTCGCGCGCGGTCATCGTGCGTGGCCCGTAGCCGCGCCGCGAGGGGACAAGAGATATCCGAGCGCTGCGGCCTCGTCGTCGAACACCTCGACGGTGGTCTGAGCCTCGTGGTTGAGGCGCTGGATCTGGAGCTTGCCCACCACCGTCCGCACGAGCGTGGCGCGCTTGGGGTACGCGCCGAAGAGCTCCCCGCGCAGGGCCTGGAGGACGCGCTCGAATTCCGGGTCGTTTCGGCCGACCGCGAGGCGGACGTCGGAGAGGAGCACACAGCCGCGACGGCCGTGCTCCTTCCCGGCTGCGATGACCTCACGGAACATCGTCATGGCGTCGTCGAGCGTGTCGAACGGCGTCGCCGAGCGCGTATAGCGCACCAGCTGGCGCGACTCGTCGAGCTCGAGCCGTCCGTATCGGGATTCGTAGAGCAGCATCGGCAGGACCTGCGGGATGGACATCGGCCGATCGCGCCGCGCGCTTCAGTCGAGGTGCGAGGACGTCAGGGAGACGCGAGGTACGCGAGGGCCGCGGCCTCGTCGTCGAAGATCTCGTTCCCGAAGCCCGACTCGCGGTTGATGCGCGTCGCCTGGAGCTTGCCCACCACGGTCTGCACGAGGATCGCGCGCTTGCGGAAGCCCCGGAACAAGCGCGGACGGTGCTGATCCATGAGCTTCTCGAAGGGGTCGTCGTTGCGGCCGGGCCCGCGACGCGCGTCGATGAGGAGCACGAGCTCCGAGCGCGGGATGCCGACGTCGAGCACGGCGAGCGCGCCGAAGACGCGGTCGGCCTCGTCGAGCGACTCGAAGCGCGCCGGCGTGCGCGTGAAACGGACGAGGCCTCGAGAGGGCTCGTGCTCGAGCCGCACGTGATCCGACTCGAAGAGCACGGGCATGCCCCAGATGTAGCGTCTCGAGGCGGCCCTACGCGCGAAGTTGTGTTGCGCGCGGTGCTCGTGCGGTCAGCTCGACGCGAGCAGCTCCGCGAGCTCCTCCCGACGCACGCCGAGCGCGCGCGCGAAGAGCCTGACGAGCTCGCGGTCGGTGACCACCTCGTGTCCCGCGGGGAGGTCCTGCGCCTTGAGTCGCGCGCCGTGCCGCGCGAGCTCCGCCACGAGCGCGAGCGTTCTCCGTCGCTCCTCGCGATCGAGCGCGATCGCGAGATCGCTGATCTTCACCTCGAGCCACTCGGGGCTCTGGATGTCCTCGGCGCTCGCATCGAGCTGATAGAGGCGCTCGGCCGCCTGCACCGCGAGCTCGCCCTCGCCGATCGTCGTGGCCTCGAGCGCCGACAGCTCCTCGCGGCTCACCTGCCCGTCGGCGAGGGCGGCGAGCGCGACGATGTCGGCCATCGCGAGCGCGTGCGCCTCGCGCGTCGAGGCGCTGCGATCGGCGAGGCTCGCGCCGAGCCTCGTCGCGACGTCGCGCACCACGAGCTTGAGCAAGCCGTAGACGTCCACGAGGGCCAATTCTACGCCGTCTGCACGTCCATGGCGCGGGCCGTGAGCGCCTCTTGCCCGACCCGCAGAGACTGGTAGGGCCTGGCCCCATGACCCGTCGCGCCGAGCCACGCACCGATCTCCGCGCCGCGAACGACGGCGCGCGCGCGCTGCCGCTCGGGCCGCGTGTGGAGGCCATCCTCGAGGTGGCCTATCGCGCGCGTCGCTCGGTGTTGCTCGAAGGGCCGACGGGCATCGGCAAGTCCGAGCTGGTCGGCGCCGTGGCCAAGAAGCTCGGCATCGCGCACGTGGTGCTCGACCTCTCGCTGCTCGAGCCGCCCGATCTCGTGGGCCTTCCGTCGATCGAGGCGGGCCGCACGCGCTACGCGCTGCCGCGCTTCCTCCCCGAAGACGGCGCGGGCATCTTGATGCTCGAGGAGCTCAACCGCGCCGAGCGCTACATCCAGCAGCCCGCGCTGCAATTGCTCACCGCGCGGCGCCTCCACGAGTACGTGCTGCCGCCGGGCTGGGTGGTCTTCGCGGCGATCAACCCCGAGACGGGCGAGTACCAGGTGACGCCGCTCGACGCGGCCCTTCGTGCCCGCTTCCTCGAGGTGCCCGTGCGCGCCGATCGCGCGTCGTGGCTCGCGTGGGCCTCTGCGCACGACGTGCACCCGGCCGTGGTCTCGCTCGCGCGGAGCCACGAGCGGATCTTCGCCGACGCTCCACCGCGCTCGTTCACGTACGCGTCCGACGTGCTCAAGTCGATGAAGCCGCAGGAGCTGTCGGACGCGACGCTCCTTCGCGACGTGCTCGCGGGCTATCTGCCGATGGTGTGGGTGGAGGCGCTCCTTCCGCTCGCCGGCAAGGGCACCGCGGCCGCCGCGCCGCTCGAGCTCGACGTGCGTGCGCTCCTCGCCCGCTACGACCCCAAGGGCGCCGAGGCGGCCACGCTCGAGCGCTGGAAGCGCGAGGGCCGCACCGATCGCCTCGACGAGCTCGTCGCGCGTCTCGCGGGCATCCTCGGCGGGCCCGAGTGTGGCGTGCTCGCTGCCCAGAAGGAGCTCTCGCTCGGCGCGCTCGAGGCGTTGCTCGCGGACCTCCCGGGCGACCACCGCGAGCGCCTCCAGGACGCGCTCGGTGGCAACGCCACGGCGTGCGTGCTCCTCGACGTGCGCCCCGAGGACGTGGTCACGAATTACGGCGCGAGCAGCGCGATGAAGCGCGTGGACGCGTGGAAGGCCGCGCCCGGCAAGCACCACCGCATCGCGCTCCTCGCGACCGCGGTGCGCGCGCACGTCCTCCAGCCGCACGTGGCCGCGGAGCTCCGCAAGTCCAACGCGCAGCGCCTCTCGCTCGGCCACTTCCTCCTCCAGATCGGCGAGCGCTGGGGCTTCCCGCTCGCCGAGGCCCTCCAGAAGGTCGGCGTCACGCCCATCCGTCCGTGAGCGTCCCGAGCGTCACCCCATGCAACGCGAGGCACAGGATCTGCGCCGCTGGCTCGAGGCCTTCGTCTTCGAGGGTGGCTTCCTCGCGCGCTATCCGTACTACGCCCACGTGCTCGCGAGCCTCACGCCGGTGCTCGATCCGAGCGTGGAGTCCGTGGGCGTCTCGCTCTCGCCCTCGAGCGACGGCGCGCGCGCACGCTACTTCCTCCACGTGAACGTGGAGGCTCTGCGCCGTGTGCCGCAGTTCCTGCGCGGGCTCTTGCTCCACGAGGTGCACCACGTGGTGCTCGGTCACCTCGCGCACCCGCGCTTCGCCTCGCCCGAGCGGCCCGAGCTCATGCAGATGGCGATGGAGACCACGGCCAACGAGCACATCGAGGAGCTGCTGCCCTCGCCGATCCTCTGGCAACACTTCGAGCGCTTCGGCTTCCGCGCGGGGCAGAGCACGATGGAGCGCTACGCGCTCTTGTGCGAGGCCCGCACCGAGAGCCTCGTCCCCAAGCCCAAGGACGGCACGCGCTCGGTCGACGATCACAGCTTCATGGACGGCGCCGCGCCGCCCGCGAGCGGTGTGCCCGAGACGCGACGCATCCTCGAGGAGGCCGATCAGAAGGGCGCGCCGCCGAGCGAGGCGCGCGAGGTGCCAGAGCGCCGCATCACGATGGCGGGAAAGACGCCCAAGGAGCTGCTCGTGGAGCTCGGCGGCGCGACCGATCCTCGCGAGGTGCTCTACGACTGGAAGGACGCGCTCTCGCGCTTCGTCGCGCACCGTCGCGCGCCGGTGCACACGTGGTCGCGGCCCAGCCGCCGCTTCCCCGCCGAGATCGGTCGTGTGCCGGGGCGCACCTATCGGCCGCGCACCGCGCTGCGGCCCACGATCCTCGTGGCGATCGACACCTCGCTCTCGATGACGGAGCGAGAGCTGAGCGAGATCGCGCGCCAGCTCCGGCCGATGAGCGAGCTCGCGCAGCTCGTGATCGTGGAGCACGACGCGAAGGTCACGCGCATCGCGAGCTTCCACGGCGAGCTCGGCGGCGTGCTCACGAAGGTGAAGGGCCGCGGCGGCACCGATCTGCGTGTGATCTTCGAGCCCGGCCTGCTGCACACGACGCACGCCGACGGCGTGATCGCGTTCACCGACGGCGACGGCCCCACCCCCGAGCGGCCCCCCGCCATCCCGGTACTGTGGATGCTCACCAAGCCCTGGGATTTCACGTGCGCATGGGGCGAGCGCGCCAAGCTCTTCGCGCGCTGAGCCGGCTCGTGGTCGAGCCCGATGCTTCGGTCGACACCGAGAAGCTTCGGTCGACACGCGAGAAGCTTCGGGCTCGGCCACGAGAAGCTTCGGTCGACACGCGAGAAGCTTCGGTCGACACACGAGAAGCTTCGCGGATGCGATTCACGACCTTGGGCTCGTCCCCCGCCTGGCCCCTCGGAGAACTGTACCGTCGCCGTGCTTGCCACTCCCCTCGGGCCTGCCGGGGGCTTTCGCGGAGGCGTGATCGCGAGCGGTGAGGCCATCGCGCTCGGAGACGGTG
>JAIBCE010000600.1 GCA_019694315.1 Sandaracinaceae bacterium | reverse complement strand
CCCCGAAGCGCTTCTGGCTGCGGCGCGCCCCTCGCGCCATCACCGCCACGCGGCCGTGCTGCTCGGTGAGGAGGGTGACGATGCGATCGGCCTCCCCGAAGTCGACGGAACGCAAGAGGACCGCGCGGCTGGCCTGCGCGGTCCTCGGTGTGGCCCCCCGCCCCACGCGCCTCAGGCGTCGGCGGTGAGCTCGAGCGCGATCCGATCGCCCTGGCTCAGCTCCACCGGAGCATCGCGGTGGCGCGGGCGGAGCACGATCGAGAGCGCGAGCGTGAAGAGGATGAGGAGGATGACGAGCGCGATCGCCAGGCCGAAGCGGCGACCGCGGTCGGGCTGGCCCACGGCCTCACGCGCCGGGGTCGCGGGCGCCTTGGACGGGCGGCTCGACTCCTCGTAGCGACGCACGACGTCGTCGGCGCCGAGGCCCACGGCCTTCGCATACGACTTGAGGAAGCCCCGCACGAACACGTCGCCCGGCAGGCTGTCGAGGCGGTCCTCTTCGAGGAGCTGGAGCGAGCGCAGCGGGATCCGCGTCGTCTGCGCGAGCTCTTCGAGGGAGAGCTGGCGGATCTCCCGCTCGTTCCTGAGAAATTGTCCGATCGACTCCATGATGCCTCCGCGTGGCTCCTGCCTGCCCGCTCGTCCCGTCGCCGAGAGAGCGGCCCTCAGGGGCCAGTAGAGAGGAAGCCGGCGCACGCCCGGCCGGCCTCCGTGTTCGCGTCCAGCTCGACGCATCGTTCGAAGTCCGCGATGGCCTCCTCACGACGCCCCAGCCGGGCACGGGTCTCACCACGCAAAAGCCAAGCATCCTGGAGCGCACGACACTCGTCCCGATCCACCTCGAGGGCGCGGGTCAGGGCCTCGTCGGCGTGCGCATAACCTTGGGGATCGCCGCCAGGCTGCTGCTCTCCGGCGAGCTGCCCCTCGGCGAAGGCCACCTGTCCGATCCGGTACCACCCGTTGCAGAACTGCGGCTGGAGACGAACGGCCTGCTCGAGGGCCTCCTTCGCCTGCGCGTAGTCGTGCATCTCGTAGTAGGCCCACCCGAGGTTGCCCCACGCCAGGTGAGGCGTGCGGTTCATCAAGTCTCCGGTGGACATCCGCAGCGCCGTCACGGCGTCGTCGTAGCGGTGGGCGTTGATGTAGAGGACGCCCAGCGTGTTGTAGGCGTCGGGGGTGAGCGCCGGCAGGCCCGAGGCGCCGAGGCGACGGTTGGTGTCGATCGCCGTGCGCAGGTGCTGCTCGGCCGGCTCGATCTCGCCCCGCAGCATGTGGAGGGTGCCGAGGACCATGTGGGCCTCGATGTTCTCCGGATCGAGGCGGACGGCCTCCTGCAGGTGCTGGAAGGCGCCGGCGACGTTGGACTCGTTGTAGAGCCCCACGCCCAGATCGTATTCGGTGCGGGATCGGTGGACGTCCTCGTCCGAGGGGCCGCCGGGGCATCCGGCGCCGAGGGCGGCCACGATCACGCCGATCGCCCACGCTCCCGCACGAGCCCGCCTCACCACGCGCCTCCGCGACCGACGGCGCCGCGGGCGCGCGTCGGGCAGGCAGCAAGGTTGATCCGGCCGCTCATGGAGGGGCCCTGATCTACCGGGGCTGCCCGGGACCGTCAACCGCGGGGATCACGCGTGGCTCCCTCCGTTCGGATCGGCCGTTCGGATCGCCCCGAGATCCACCCTCGCTCGATCGGCCCTCCTTCGCGGGCGATCCCACGGAGCGAGCCGATCCGCACGGGTGGGCGTTGACGTCAGGCCCCTCGGCCCGCTACTCACGTCGTCCATGCAGGAGCTCGGAACCGGCGACCGCCAGCGTCTCTTCGAGCGCTTCGGTCGAACCTTTCCCGCCGGCGCCTCGATCTACGACGAGGGCGAGTCGGCCGAGCACTGCTACCTCATCCAGAGCGGTCGGGTGCGGCTGGTCAAGCGCATCCGCGGCTCGGAGCGCAGCCTCACGGTGCTCAAGCCCGGAGATCTGTTCGGCGAGGACGCGCTCCTGCCCAAGACCTCGCGCAGCGCGTCGGCGGTGGCGCTGACCGAGGCGCAGGTGCTGGCGCTCGACCGCAAGACGTTCGGCGTGCTGCTGTCGACCAACGCCGAGGTGGCGTCGCGGCTCGTGGAGCAGCTGGTGCGCCGATTGCGCAACGCCGAGGAGCAGGTCGAGAACGCGATGCTGCGAGATCACCCGTCGCGGGTGGTCAACACGCTCCTCCGGCTCGCGGGCGGCGTGGAGCCGACCACCGACGGGCACGTGGTCGCCATCTCGCCGCTCGAGCTCTCGAGCCGCGTGGGCCTCGACGTCGACGCCGTGAAGAAGGCCGTCCAGCAGCTCCGCGATGGCGGCTACGTCCGCATCGCCGACGAGCGCATCATCATCCCCGACCTCGCCGCCCTCAAGCAGCTCTACCAGCTGCTCGGGATGAAGGAAGACGTCCGCGGCGGCTTCCCGTGACCTCGGGGGGAGCGAGCCTCCCCCCTCACCGGATGCGACCGGCCGCTGCGAGCTCAGAACTCAGAACGCCAGGGCCGCGCCGAGGCCCACGTCACCGGGGCCGGAGGTCACGCGGAACGCCACGCCCGCGCTGCGCTGCTCGAGACTGCGGTGCCGCGCGCCCGAGCCGACGTCGTACGAGATCGCGAGGGCCATGGTCACGATGTGGCCGAGCAGGCCGACGCCGCCGACGCCCCAGAGCGCGATGCCCACGCCGAGCATCGGACCGCTGCCGCCGAAGGCGCCGATGAAGAGCGAGAGCGCCCCCGTCACGCCGGTCACCGCGCCCACCCCGAGCAGGATGAACGACGAGGCGTAGAGGGTCGCCGCGGCGTGGCTCTCGCCGTCCGCGTACGCCAGCTCGGCCGAGAAGCTGTCTGCGCTGTCGTTGGCGATGGACAGCCCCAGGCCGTCCCGCGCGTCGCCGAACGCCGTCGCCGGCGTGCGCTCGCCCGACCGCGCGTCGCGCGAGCCGAGCGAGAGGGTCCCGAACGCCGTCGCAGGCGTGGTCCGCTGGGCGGACGCCGCGCTGGGCGCGAAGGAGAACAACATCGAGAGGCACAGTG
>JAIBCE010000599.1 GCA_019694315.1 Sandaracinaceae bacterium | reverse complement strand
CTCGCGGCGACGCACCACGCGTCACGCGGCGATGGCCGTCGCGCTTCTGCGCGTGACGAACGCGGCTCGCAGATGGCCATCACGCAGCCTGCGTCGAGCGCCATCGATCACGCTGCTCGGTAACAACCGTCTACGACATCCGCAGCCGCGACCGTGCCCGTGTGCCGGCGGGTGACTGGTCGGACTGTGGGGCGCACAAGCCCTTCATCATGCGGAACGGCTGCCTCGTGGCCGTGGACCTCGTGGAGTCGAGCCGCACGCGCTACCGCGGCGTCGTCTGCGGTGTTCCCGATCGCATCCAGCAGATCGCCGTCGCTCCCGGCTACGCGGCGATCCTGCACAGCGACGTGACCGCCGGAACCGTGACGCTGGTGCGCTCGAACCTCTTCGGTCTCCTGCCGGAGGAGTTCTCGCAGCCGTCGCTCGAGCGCTGGTGATCGTTGGGGGCTCGCGCATCGTGCCGTGCACCGGAGGCGAGTACGCTGTGCGTCGAATGCCCCACGATCCGAACGCGCAGCTGTCTCTTCACGGGATGTCGGCTCGGGTGCACGCCGAGCGCACCAAGCAGGCTCGGTTGCTCGAGCGGATCGCGCGCAAGCGGGCCACGCTCGCACAGCTCCACGAGGGGGAGCACGATGCGCGGGCCGAGCTGGCGCGCGCGGCTCCGCTGGTCGACGAGGCGCTCGAGCTCGCTCGCGAGATCTCGCGGGCCTTCGAGACCATGCTCGGCGATCCCAAGCGATCGAAGACGCAACGAAAGAAGATCGCGGAGGTGCATCGGCTCCTCGTCGAGATCGGAGTGCTCGAGGCTCCCGGCGCCGAGGGTGCGGGTGCCGCCGAGGGGATCGGTGCCGAGCTTCCCCTCTCGGAGATGGGCGACGACGTGCAGCCAGGCGCGACCGTCCCGAGCACGCGCGCCGCGGGCGCCAGCGAGGACCTGACCAAGGCGCTCTTCAAGAAGCTCGCCGAGGCGTCGCATCCAGACAAGGCGAGCGACGAGTCGGACCGGGCACGACGCACCGAGGCCATGAAGCGGCTGACCGTGGCGTACCGCACGGGTGACCTCGCGGCGCTCGTCGAGCTGGAGCGCGCGCTCGCGATGGGCGCGCCCATCTCGGCGGCGACGACGGACGACGAGCACGCGGCGCTCAAGCGTGTCAACGCCGCGCTCCGCAAGCAGGAACGGGCCCTGGACCGCGAGATCCGAGCAGCCCGTGGGAGCAACGCGCAGCTCGATGCGACGTCGGCGGTGGCCCGCGAGACCCTCGAGCGGTACCGGACGGTTCACGAGTTCGTGATCAGGTTCCGCGACGGCAAGATGAGCCTCGCGGAGTTCCTCGAGGGTCCGCCACTCGGGCCAGAGGAGGACGACGACAGCGAGGAGCTGGCCGGGATCGCGGAGCACCTCCAGAACGGCGACTTCGTCGAGCTGTTCGAGCTCCTCGACGAGCTGACGCGCGAGGCCACGCCCGCGCGAGGACGCCGACGTCAGAAGCGGGGCTGACCTGCGGATCGGCCGGTCGGGCGCTCAGGTCTTGTCCACGACCTCGGCGTCGCTCACGGCGGACTTCGCGTCCTGCGCGGTCGACTTCTCGCCGACGCGCTTGTCCTTCGGCGTCACCTCGATGTCGTCGTCGGTGTTCAGGCCGCGCTTGAGGCCCTTGATGGCCTTGCCCAGACCCTCGCCGATCTGCGGGAGCCGGCTCGCTCCGAAGACGAGCAGGACGATGAGCAGGATGATGATCAGCTCGCCCATTCCCAGATTCGGCACGGGATCCTCCTAGAAGCTCTCAGGGTACGTGGGCCCTCCTCGTGGGGCAACCCGCGCCTCTGACGCGCGGCATCCTCCGGGTCTTCACGGGCCGTGCTGCGCCGCGCGGAGCGTGCGACAACCGAGCCGTGGCGACGATCATCCTGCAGCGAGGCCGCGTCCAGCCCGTCTGGGCGGGACATCCTTGGGTGTTCGCGCAGGCGATCGAGCGGATCGAGGGCGCCCCGAGCGGGGGCGACGTGGTCGACGTGGTCGACCCCGAGGGGCGCTACCTGGGGCGCGGCTACTACTCGCCGAGCTCGGCGATCCCCGTGCGCATCGCGACGCGCGATCGGACCGACCTCCTCGACGGGCTCTCGATCGGCAAGAAGATCGAGCGGGCCGCGGCCCTGCGCGCGAGGCTCGGGCTGCCCAGCGAGGACACGACCGGCTATCGCCTCGTTCACGCGGAGGGCGACGGCCTTCCGGGCCTCGTCGTGGACATCCTCACCGACGTCGCGGTGGTGCAGCTCCTCACGCTCGGCATGAAGCGCCGCGAGGATGACGTGTTCGCTCACGTCGCGCGCGTGACGGGCGTGCGCACCGTGGTCGAGGTGGCGAGCGAGAAGGCGGCGGAGCGTGAGGGCTTCGAGGCCACGACGCGCGTGGTGCGAGGACCCGATCCCGAGCGCATCGAGCTGCTCGAGCGAGGCCTCTCGTTCGAGGTCGAGACCGCGATCACCCAGAAGACGGGCTTCTACTTCGACCAGCGCGAGAACCGGGCGCGCGTCGAGTCGCTCGCGCACGGCGCGCGCGTGCTCGATCTCTACTCGTTCGTGGGCGCCTTCGGGCTGGCGGCCGCGCGCGGCGGCGCGAGCTCGGTGCTCTCGGTCGACAGCTCCGCCCCCGCGGTGGCGATGGCCGCGCGCAACGCGCATCGACACGGCCTCGCGGGCCGCATCACCACCGAGAAGGGCGACGCGCGCCACGTGCTCACGGAGCTCCACAAGAAACACGAGCGCTTCGAGCTCGTGGTGGCCGACCCGCCCAAGCTCGCGCCGAGCATCAAGCACCTCGAGCGCGCCCGCGGCGCCTACCGCAAGCTCGCGGCCGAGTGCGTGAAGGTCACGGCGACGGGCGGCATCCTCGTCACCTGCTCGTGCTCGGCGGCGATGGAGGCCGACGACTTCGTGCGCGCGGTGACGCTCGGCGCGCGCGACGCGAACGCGGATCTCACCTTCCTCGCGATGGGCGGTCAGGGCCCCGATCATCCCACGCCCGCGGCGTTTCCCGAGGGGCGCTATCTCAAGGCGG
>JAIBCE010000187.1 GCA_019694315.1 Sandaracinaceae bacterium | reverse complement strand
GCAGTCGCTCCTGCGCCCGCGGTCTCGCCCGCGGCCCCCAAGCCCGCTCCGGCCCCGTCGAGCGCGCCTGGAGCGCCCGCACCGCGCGCGCCGCACGCGGCGGCCGCGCCTGCCCCTGTCGCCACCGCGGTCACCGCGGCGGCCGCGAGCGTCGCACCGAAGCTCGAGGGCATGGGCCTCACGCCCGAGCAGATCACGGCCATCCTCTCGCTCACGAAGGAAGTCGTGGAGCGCGTGGTGTGGGAGGTCGTGCCCGATCTCGCGGAGACCATCATCCGCGAAGAGATCCAGCGCCTCACCAAGTAGCCCACGACCTCCGCGTCGCGCGCTCGCTGGCCCGCACAAGATGCTCGCATCCTGCTAAGCATCGCGGGCCATGACGAAGCCCTTCGATCCCGCCTCGCTCCCTCCACACTTCGATGCCCCGGCCGCCGAGAAGCGCTGGGACGAGGCGTGGAGCGCGGCAGGCGTCTATCACTGGGACGAGACGCGCGGACGGGATGAGACGTTCGTCGTCGACACGCCGCCGCCCACCGTGTCCGGCTCGCTCCACATGGGGCACGTGTTCTCGTACACGCACACGGACGTGATCACGCGCCAGCGCCGCATGCGCGGGCAGAATGTGTTCTATCCGATGGGCTGGGACGACAACGGCCTGCCGACCGAGCGCCGCGTGCAGAACTACTTCCACGTGAAGTGCGACCCGGCCCTGCCCTACGAGCCGGGGCTCACGATGACGCAGGCCGACGACAAGAAGCGCAAAGAAGAGAAGCCGCGCATCGTCAGCCGCAAGAACTTCATCGAGCTCTGCCACCAGGTCACGCACGAGGACGAGAAGGCGTTCGAGGCGCTCTTCCGCCGCATCGGCCTCAGCGTCGACTGGAGACAGACCTACGCGACGATCGACGACCGCTGCCGGCACATCGCGCAGCTGAGCTTCCTCGACCTCGTCGACAAGAAGCAGCTCTACAACATCGAGTCTCCGACCATGTGGGACGTCGACTTCCAGACCGCGGTCGCTCAGGCCGAGGTGGAGGATCGCGACAAGCCTGGCGCCTTCCACGACATCGAGTTCGCGGTGGAGGGCGGCGGCTCGTTCGTGATCGCGACGACGCGCCCCGAGCTCCTGCCCGCATGCGTGGCCGTGTGCGCGCACCCGGACGACGAGCGCTTCAAGAGCTACTTCGGTAAGCGCGCGATCACCCCCATTTTCCGGGCTCCTGTGCGGATCTTCCCGAGCGAGCTCGCGGATCCCAAGAAGGGCACCGGCATCCTCATGGTGTGCACCTTCGGCGACGCGACCGACGTGCTCTGGTGGCGCACCGAGAAGCTCCCGCTGCGCGCGATCATCCAGCGTGACGGCACGCTGCGCGCGGTCGAGTTCGGGAGCGAGGAGTTCCCGAGCCTCGACGCAGCGCGCGCGAACGCAGCGTACGCGCAGCTCGTGGGCAAGGGCGTCACGCAGGCGCGCAAGCTCGTGGTGGAGCTGCTCAAGGACGCGGCGAGCGCGGCGACGGGCGAGGCGCACGCGGGCGGCACGCGCGCACCGCTCCAGGCCGATCCCAAGCCCATCCAGCACCCGGTGAAGCACTACGAGAAGGGCGAGCGTCCGCTCGAGCTCGTGACGACGCGCCAGTGGTTCGTGCGCCTGCTCCCCAACGCGGCCGCGGGCACGGACAACCAGGCCGGCCTGCTCGCGAAGGGCAAGGACGTGAAGTGGTGGCCGGGCTTCATGCACAGCCGCTTCCACAACTGGACCGAGGGCCTCAACAGCGACTGGTGCGTGTCGCGTCAGCGCTACTTCGGCGTGCCGATCCCCGTCTGGTACCCGATCGCCGACAACGGCGTGATCGATCACGAGCGCCCGCTCTACCCCAGCGCAGCGCAGCTGCCGATCGATCCGATGAGCGACGCGCCGCCTGGCTACGCCGAGGCGCAGCGCGGCAAGCCCGGCGGCTTCACGGGCGATCCGGACGTGTTCGACACGTGGTTCACGAGCTCGCTCACGCCTCAGATCAGCTCGCACTGGGGGCTCGACGCGGCGCGCCACGCCAAGCTCTTCCCCGCCGACATCCGCCCGCAGAGCCACGAGATCATCCGCACGTGGGCCTTCTACACGATCGCCAAGGCCATGCTCCACGAGGGCAAGGTGCCCTGGCACAACGTCGTGATCAGCGGCTGGATCCTCGATCCCGACCGCAAGAAGATGAGCAAGTCGGTGGGCAACGTCGTGACGCCGATGAAGCTCCTCGAGGACTACAGCTCCGACGGCGTGCGCTACTGGGCGGCCTCCGCGCGCCTCGGCACCGACACGGCCTTCGACGAGAAGGTGCTCAAGGTCGGCAAGCGCCTCGTCACCAAGCTCTTCAACGCTGGCAAGTACGTGCTCGCGCAGACGGCCGAGGGCGACGTGTCACCCGCGGCCATCACGGAGGAGATCGATCGCGCGTTCGTGCACGAGCTGCGTGGCCTCGTCGAGAAGGCGAGCGCCGCGTTCGAGGAGTTCGAGTACGCGCAGGCGCTCATGCTCACCGAGCAGTTCTTCTGGTCGCGCCTCACCGACAGCTATCTCGAGCTCGTGAAGATCCGCGCGCGTGGCGAGGTCGGCGACCCGGCGTCGCGGCGGAGCGCCGTGGCCACGCTCCGCCTCGCGCTGAACGTGCTCCTGCGCCTCTTCGCGCCCGTCGTCCCCTACATCACCGAAGAGGTGTGGAGCTGGGTCTACGCCGAGGAGACGAAGCAGCCGTCGATCCACCGCGCGCCGTGGCCCACGCTCGCGGATCTCGCAGCGATCCCGCTGCCTTCCGACGCGCAGAGCTTCGAGCTCGCGTGCACGCTCTACACGGCCCTCAACAAGAAGAAGACGGAGTCGGGCGCGTCGGTGGGCCGCGTGGTCACGAGCACCGCGATCGCGGCGAGCCCCACCCTGGTGTCGCGCATCGCACCGGCCCTCGCCGACGTGCTCGCGGCCGCCAAGGTCAAGGCCCACACGCTCGCCTCGCGTGAGCCGCTCGCCGACACCGACGGCTTCGTGATCGACGCGATCGAGATCGCCCCCAAGGAGGCCCGCGCCGACGAGGCCGAGGCCGGCTGAGCGCGCACGTCAGACCCTCACCGCGCCACCGATGCATTCCGCGAGGCTCGGTGGCGTCCGGCTCGAGCATGGCTCATGGCTCGGGCGGCACCGCATTGAGGAGGAGCCCTGCGAGGAGCGACTCGAAGTCCACGCGGTGCGCCTCCAGCCGGTCCGCGGGGGCGCTCATCCCCACGATCACGAGCATCGGCCACGACAGTGAACGGCGGAGCCCCGCCCGTGAGGGCCGCCAGCGATGCGCACCTGGGCGGAGCACCACGAGCTCCTCACGCTCGGGCACGTAGTGGGGATCCACCGAAGCCCGCGTGGTGTCGATGCGATCGAAGATCACTCGATGGGCGGGTTGGCCTGCGACCTCGGCCGCAGCTTCGGACACGACCCGTACGACGCGGGCGCGACGCGTTCGCACCGTGATGTAGGAGCCGAGGTCGATCTCGACCGATGTGCTCCCCGAGAGCCAGTCGAGGTAGTCGTGCAAGAGGCCTGCGAGATCGCGTTGCTCGAGCTGCGGATCGATCGGCACCGTGCGGATCCACATCGCCGCGCCGTCTCCCCGATGAAGGAGCAGGAGGTCGTCGCGGGGCTCTGGTGAATCCCCATCGATCCGACCGTCACCGTCGTGATCGAGGCGATGGCGAACTCGGTACTCACGCGCCCGGCGTGGCTCGATCTCGCACGGCCGCCGCACGACGTCGTAGTTGTCGAGCAACCACTCGGGGGACGCGACCGCGCACGACGGAGCGCCACCTTCCGCGAACAGAACGCGATAGTGGTCGCGCAGTGGATGGAACCCGTCCGAGGCAAACCGCGCACGCGGCGGCGCGGCCGTCCGAGCGCAGGCAACGCTCACGAGGGCGAGCGCCGCACACGACAGTCGGCCCCGCGAGACCCACCTGAGTCCGGCCAACGGACGTTCGCGGAGCAGGCGAGACCTCCTCATGACCGCTCAGCCCATGCTCGGCACGAAGAGGCCGAGGAACGCGCCCTGCGGGTCGCTGATCACGCTGATCGATCCGACCTTCGGGATGTCGATGCGGGGCATCATCACCTTGCCGCCCATCTTCGCAGCCTTCGCGTTCGAGGCCTCGAGCGACTCGACCACCACGTAGGTGAGCCACGAGGGCGGGCGGCCCTCGGCCGTCTGCACGTCGCACACGTCACTGCCGTCGGCCGCCGCGAGCACGGGCATGCCCATGCTGCCGTTGCCCGGCTTCCAGCCACACACCGCGCCGTAGAACGTGTGGGCGCGGGCCACGTCGCTCGTGCTCAGCGTCTCCCAGCAGAACGTGTGCAGGGCGGGGCGTCCTGGCTTCTCGTCGGGGCCCGCGGGGGTCATCACGGCGAGCGCGGCCATGTCGAAGTCGAGCACCGTCGCCATGCGACCCACGCCCTCCATCGTGACGGGGCCGAACACGACCTTGCCGCCGTTCGCGCTCGCGGCCGCGCAGGCCGCGTCGGTGTCGGGCACCGAGACGTAGCTCGTCCACATCGGCGGCATCTTCATGTTCGGGGGCTGCGGCATCATGCCGCCGATGCCCTTGCCGCCGACCTCGGCGAGCGTGTAGGTGCCCTCCGGCATCGGCATCGTCTTGAAGGTCCAGCCGAAGAGCTCGCCGTAGAAGCCCTTGGCGCCCTCGAGATCGCCCGTCATGAGCTCGCGCCAGATCACGTGACCGGTGTGGGATGCCGTCTTCGTCATGTCGTCGTCCTCGCATGGCGGTGACCCCTCTGGTCCCGCGCGCGGCAGCCTCGCACGAGGCCGACGCGCGCCGCATCGAATCCCCAAATCCAGATTCGAGGATGCATCCTCGACCGTCCCCCTTGTCGCGCCGCGCCGGTTCCGGCCTACTGAGGAGGCTTGCCCGGAGGGTGTATGCGCAGTGTCGTTCGGACCCCGAGTCGCGCCTCGTCGAGTCGGGTGCTGTGGTGTGTGCTGGCCGGCGTCGTCGCCGCGGGCTGTGCCGAAGGCACGGGCGAGGGCGTCCGTCAGGACACGGGACCGCGAGACGCGGCGCTCGATGCACCGTTCGCCACCGACGTGCCCGAGCCCACGCCCGACACGGGCCCGCTCGATCGCGTGGATCTGTGCGGCGAGTGCATCCTCGACGTGCAGTGCGGCGTGGCCGCCCGCTGCGCGCGCCTCACCGACGGCTCGCACGCTTGCCTCCAGCTCTGCGATCCGGACATCCCCGACTGTCCGCGCGGCTTCGACTGCATCAACAACCTCTCGAGCGGCGGCATGATCACCGTCTGCGCGCCGGTCGGAACGACCTGCTGCGTGGACGAGGACGCCGACGGCTACGGCCGCGGCGCGGGCTGCTCGGGCACCGACTGCAACGACGCCGAGATGACCGTGAACCCCGGCGCCGACGAGCACTGCAACGAGATCGACGACGACTGCGACTCCACCACCGACGAGTCGTCCGTCGATTGCGGCGCGGACCGCTGCGACAACACCGCGATGGGCACCTTCGAGCACACGCCGCCGGGCACCTGCGCCACGGGCACGTGCACCGACGTGGGGCGCATGGCCTGCGGCCTCTACACGTGCGACGGCGGCGGCGACACGGGCGACTTCTGCGCCACGGCGTGCTCGGGCACCGGCGGCGTGGACCGCGACGACCTCTGCATCGTGCCTGCGCACTGCGACTTCGGCATCTGCGAGCGCGACTACACGAACGGCACGGTGTGCGACGAGGACACCGACTGCGAGTCCTCGCACTGCGACAACGGCTTCTGCTGCAACGACGGCATCTGCTGCGGGGAGACGGCCGATTGCCCGGGCGCAGGCAGCGTGGGCACGACCTGTGACGACTCCGTCACCTGCCAGGGCAGCCGCGGAGAGATCACCTGCACCGCCAACCAGTGCGGAACGCGCTCGGGCGTGCCCGACGACTCGGCGTGCACGACCAGCATCGAAGCGAACACCTGCGGGTACTTCCTCTCGGTCTACTGCACGGGCGCCGCGATGCAGCCTCCGCCGTCGTGTCCGACCACGTGCAGCGCGGACACCGAGTGCGACACCGACGGCCACTGCGATGGCGCGTGCGTGGCCGATCTGCCCGACGGCAACGTCTGCGACGAGGACAGCGACTGCGAGAGCAGCCACTGCAACAACAACGTCTGCTGCTCTGGAGGCGACTGCTGCCGCTCGCCAGCGGACTGTCCGGCCAGCTATGGGACCGCCCCCGTCTGCGACTCGCCCACGACCTGCCAGGGCACTCGGGACGCAGCGACGTGCGCCTCCTTCCGCTGCGGAACGGCCATGGATGTGGCCGACGACACCGCGTGCGGCGCGACAGTCGCGGCGAACACCTGTGGGCTCTACCCGACTCGCTTCTGCAGTGGTGGCTCCGATCAGCCGCCGCCGGTCTGCGCGGTGTCGTGCACGGCCGACTCGGAGTGCGACGAGAACGCGCACTGTGATCTCGGCATGTGCACGCTCGACCTGCCGGACGGAAACGCGTGCGACGAGACCAGCGACTGCGTGAGCGGCCACTGTCAGAACGGCTATTGCTGCGCCTCGGGTGACTGCTGCGCCGGCCCGAGCAGCTGTCCCTTCGGGACGTACGGTGCGCCCTCGGTGTGTGACTCGCCCTCGACGTGCCAGGGCCGGCGCCGTGACCCGGTCTGCACGCCCACCTTCCAGTGCGCCGTCGGAGCGTACGCCGACGACGACTCCGGGTGTGCAGGGCTGCTCGCCGACAGCTGCGGCCTCTACCCGAGCGTCTTCTGCACCTCTGCGATGACGCAGCCACCCACCCCTGCAGCGATGTGTGGGAACTCGTGCGTCACCGAAGCCGAATGCGACCCCGGCGCGCAGTGCATGGGTGGGATGTGCCGACCGCGGGGCATGGCGGGCGACGCGTGCACCAACTCTGGTGAGTGCACGTCCGGGCTGAGCTGTGTGGACGGCGTCTGCTGCACGTCGTCGTGCACTGGCAGTTGCCAAGCCTGCAACGTGCCGGGCTCGCTCGGCACTTGCACCAACGTGCCCGCAAACACCGACCCAGCGAACGAGTGCGGGGGACTGTCGTGTGCAGCGTACTACGCGGGCTACACGGGCAACTCCTGCTATCGCCGCGCGGACGCGCCTGCAAGCGCGGTCTCGTGCGACGGAGGAGGCGCATGTCAGGGTGCAGCTGCGGTGTGCCCGAGCCAGGCCCAGGGCCCCTTGGCGAGCACTTGCGACTCGACCTGCCAGACGCCGAACTCCTCGACATGCACGGGCACGACAGCGGGCACGTGCAACAACAACCCGGCAGGGTCGCAGTCGTGCGGTGTCGGGGCCTGCCGCGTGACCATGGCTCAGTGCAACATGGGCAGCCCGGTCACCTGCGTCCCGGGCTCGCCGAGCCCGGAGTCCTGCGACGACGTCGACAACAACTGCAATGGCTCGACGGACGAGGGGCTGAGCGGAGACGCGTGGGAGGCGAACGGCTCTTGTGGTCAGAGCCGCCTCATGGGCGCGCTCGACACGGGCGTCGCCACCTCCACGTTCATCCAGCCCACCATCTACGGCGTGGGCGACATCGACGTCTTCCACGTGAGCTGGGTGGAAAACGACAGCAGCTGCGGCTGTTGCAACTTCTTCTGCACGGACGAGGACTACGAGGTCACGGTCACCATCAACGTCCCGCTCAACGCAGGCAGCTACGAGCTCTGTAGCCGCATGAACGCCTGCGGCGGCTTCTCCACGTGCACCACGGTCGCCGCCGGCGCCAGTGGGTCCGTCACGGTGGGAGCGGACGGCGGCTGCCCAGGCAACGACGACGGCGTGGCCTACGTGCAAGTTCGCGGCATCGGCGCCCCGGCCTTCGAATGTGCCCCCTACACGCTCACGGCCCAGCTCAGGATGGCCTGCGGGTATTGATCCCCAGACGCCTCGATACGCACGTCGAGGGCCTCCTTCAGACCGATCACTCGTGCTCGGCAGGCTCGGTCACGAGGTAGTGACGCAGGGCCTCGACCGCGGCGTGGCTCGCCTTGATGCGCCACTCGGGCGTGTTCACGACGAGCGTGGCCACCGCGATGGTCGGATGGTCGGCAGGCGCGAAGCCCACCCACCACGTGTAGCCGCGGTACGGGCGCTCCTCGCTGAGGGTGCCGGTCTTGCCCGCCACGACGATGCCGGGAAGGAACGGGCGGCCGTGATCGTCGTGGAACGCGCGGCGCGAGGTCCCGCGGGACACGGTGAGGCGCATCATGCGGTTGAGCGCCGTCGCGGTGTCGCGCCCGATCACCTGGCGGTAGGTCGACGGCTCGAAGCGGTGGACGACGTGCCCCTCGGCGTCGAGCACGTGATCGACGATGCCCGCGCGAGGCATCGCGCCACCGTTGGCCACCGTCGAGGCGATCAGCGCGCCATGGAGCGGAGAGAGCCGCGAGTGCCAGAAGCCCGCGGAGGTGCGCGCGAACTCGAGACGCTCGCTCGGCACCTCGATCGAGCTCGGGCTGCTCTCGAGATCGAATGGCAATCCCTGCCCGAACGCGAACGCGTGCGCGTAGCGCTCGAGCGTGGGCGCATCGAGACGCTGATCGGCCAAGCGCGCGAACACGGCGTTCAGCGAGCCGCCCATGGCCTCGGCGAGCGTCGCGCAGGTGCGATCGAGCTCGGGGCTCGGCTCGAGCAACGAGGCCACGAGGCGACTCTCGCCACCGTGATAACAGACGCGCTCCGTCGCCGGCACTCCCGCCTCGAGCAGCGCTGAGCCCGTGATGATCTTGAAGACCGACGCGGCCGGTGCCGAGGCATCGCGCGCCATGTCGGCAGGGGCGCTCTCGCGCCCTCGGTGGCTCACGTACGCGAGCACCCGCCCGCTCGAGGGCTCGATCGCGACGAGGCCAGCCTCGGGGACCGCGTATCGATCGAAGTAGGCCTCCATGTGCTGCTGGAGGCTCGCATCGAGCGTGAGCACGGCGGTGTCGCCGGCCGCGGTGTCGACGAGATACGTGTCGTCTTCGAGGCGGCGCGTCGCGAGGTCGATGCCGCTGAGGACCCGGGGGCGTCGCCGCTCTGCGGCAGGTGCTTGACGGGCCTGCGCGCCCGGGGCCTCGCGCGTCGCACGCGATGCCTGACCCCCGCGCGGCTCGTCGGCCGAGCCCAGGTGCGGGCCGAGGAGACTGAGCGCACCGGCTGCCGCTGCGCCCGCGATCCAGCGCAGCGCACGCCGACGTGTCCGGGCCGCGGGCCCAGGCTCTGGCAGAGCGGGCTCCGACGTGGACTCGGCCTCGAGCGCGGGCAGGGGCACGGGCTGCGTGTCGTCGTCGAGCTGCTCCATGGCCGCGGATGGTCGAGTCGGGATCCCGATCGGTCAAGAAACGGGCTCGATCTGCAGGTCCTTGGCCTCGCCGCGCGCTTTGGGCGATACTGAGCGCCGGCATGGAAGACGAGCGGACGACCAATCCGAACAAGACGGTCGTCACGGTGATCGCGCAGCAGCCGAAGAAGGTCGACGCGCGAGACGCGTGTCTCGTCGTGATCTACGGCGATGACCTCGGCCGACGGATCCCGCTCGGCGCCGAGCCCTGTGTCATCGGACGCTCGTCCAAGTGCGACGTGCAGATCGATCAAGAGAGCGTCTCGCGCAACCACGCGCGCCTCACGCGCGGGCCCAACGGCTACTACGCGCGCGACCTAGGCTCCACCAACGGGACGTACGTCAACGACGAGCTCATCGACGAGGTGATGCTGCGCGACGGCGACCAGGTGAAGGTCGGCCGCACCATCTTCAAGTTCATCGTCGGCGGCAACATCGAGTCGGTGTACTACGAAGAGATCTACCGCCTGATGACGGTGGACGGCCTCACCGATCTCCACAACAAGCGCTACTTCACGGAGGCGCTCGAGAAGGAGATCTCGAGGAGCAAGCGCTACGAGCGCACGTTCTCGCTCGTGCTCTTCGACATCGATCACTTCAAGCGCATCAACGACACCTACGGCCACCTCGCGGGCGACGCGGTGCTCCGACAGCTCGGCGCGCTCGTGAAGTCGCGGGTGCGACACACGGATCTGCCCGCGCGCACCGGCGGCGAAGAGTTCGCGATCATCGTCCCCGAGGTCGGCGCGCAGGGCGCCGCGCAGATGGCCGACAAGCTCCGTCGCTCCGTGGAGGAGACGACGTTCCGCTTCGAGGGCACGGTCATCCCCGTGACGGTGAGCCTGGGCATCGCCGAGTGGGACCCGCGGATCCAGGAGCCCGACGAGCTCGTGAAGCGCGCCGACGAGAAGCTCTACGAGGCCAAGCGCGGCGGCAGGAACCAGGTTCGGGTCTGAGTTGGCTCGAGGGTCCATGCAGACCCTCCCCCGCGAGGCGGGGCCCCCTCCCGCTCCACTCGCTGACGCTCGTGACTCCGCGCGGGGCCCCAGCCCCGCTTGGCGCCTCGCGCTGCGCTCGGCGTGAGAAGCGCTCGCCTTCGCACGGCGCTGGCCGGACTGGCGCTGGGCGGGACCGGATCAGAGCCCCGAGCTCTTGAGCGACGCGTTGGCCTCGGGCGTGCGCGGCAGATGGATGCCGCACTCCTTCTTCGCGCCCAGCTGTCGACCATCGCGCTCGTCTTGTTCGAGGGTGGTCGGCGTCGTCGAGTGCCAGTCGCCGATCGAGCGATACCCGTAGTGATAGAGCGGGTGATACGGCAGCTCGTGCGTGACGAGGTAGCGCCGCACGTCCTCCTTCGTCCAGCCGAGGATCGGATGGACCTTCACGACGCCGTCTTGCGGTTCGATCACGCGAAGGCCCTTGCGGAACTCCGTCTGCGACGCGCGGAGCCCCGCGATCCACGCCGTGGCGCCCAGCTCGCGGAGCGCGCGATCCATCGGCTCCACCTTGTTGAGCTGGTTGTACCGGGCGAGGTCTTCGTCCGTCCCCTCCCACATGCGCCCGTAGAGCGCCTCCTGTCGCGCGGCGCTGATGCGGGGCGTGTAGACCTTGAGGTTCAGGCCGAAGCGCTGCGCGAGCTCCTCGGCGAACGTGTAGGTCTCAGGGAAGAGATAGCCCGTGTCGAGGAAGACGACGGGGATCCCGGGCACGAGCCGCGAGACCAGGTGGAGCATCACCGCGCTCTCGGCCCCGAAGCTCGAGCTCATCACGAGGCCGCGGCCGAACGTCTCGCGCGCCCACCGGATCACGTGCTCCGCGGGAGCGTTGCGGAGGTCCGCGTTCGTCGCGTCCACGTCGAGCGCGTGGTGGTCGGAGGGCTCCGACTCGGGCACCACCAAGCGCAGCGCTTCTCGCATGACGGAATGGAAGCATTCCTACGTAACACTGTCAAGTATCGCCGCTCCATCGCCAGATACCTTTGCAAACAAGGGATCCGAATTCTACATGCAAACGACGCAGAATCGCCGTCCCGGCACGCCATACGGCGCGGGAACGCCGCGACGCCTCTCGAGCCGCGAGATGCTCCTCTCCGCGAGATGTGCCGAGCCCTCGAGACGAGCGTGCTCAGCGCACCACGATCTCGAGACGACGCCGCGCCTCGATCACCGCGCCGCGCGTGGGCAAACGGTTCTCGATGACTGCGCGCTCGAGCGAGTCGAGGAGCGCGTGGAGCGTGGGGTGCGCGCGCAACAGCCTCACGAGGCCGTGCTCGAGATCGCTCCACATGGCCCGTCGTCGCTGCTCGCGGCGACGTGCCTCCAGCTCGCCGCTGCGCTCGAGCGTCTGGCGATGCCGCAGCACCTCGCCCCACAGCGCCTCGACGCCTCGGCCCTCGAGGGCGCTCGCGAGGATCACCGGCGTCTGCCACTCGGGGTGCGTGCGAGGCAGATAGTGGAACGCGCTCGCGAGCTCGTGACGCGCGCGCTCCGCCGCGACCGCGCGCTCGCCGTCGGCCTTGTTCACCACCACGAGCTCCGCGAGCTCGAGCACGCCGCGCTTGATGCCCTGGAGCTCGTCGCCTGCGTTCGGGATCGTGAGCCACACGAAGGTGTCGACCATCCCGTGCACCGCTGTCTCCGACTGGCCCACGCCCACGGTCTCGACGAGCAGGACGTCGAAGCCCGCGGCCTCGAGCACGAGCATCGTGTCGCGCGTGCGCGGCGCGACGCCCCCGAGCTCGCCGCTCGAGGGAGAGGGTCGGATGAAGGCGCGCGGCTCGCGCGAGAGCCTCGCCATCCGCGTCTTGTCGCCGAGGATGCTGCCGCCGCTCGTGCTCGACGATGGATCGACCGCGAGCACCGCGACCGAGAGGCCGCGGTCGATCAGCATCATGCCGAGGGCGTCGAGCATCGTGCTCTTGCCTGCGCCCGGCACGCCCGTGATCCCCACGCGAACCGCGTGGCCGGTGCGAGGCAGCAACCGCGCGAGCAGCTCCTGCGCACGCACCTCGTCCGCCTCGCGCGTGCTCTCGATCAACGTGATGGCGCGACCGATCGCGGAGCGGTCACCGCCTGCGATGCCAGCCTCCATCACGTCGATCGACGGCGCGGCCATCGCCCTCACGCTCCGGTCGCGTCGGCCTCGAGCAGCGCGAGGAGCTCGCTGGCGGCGTCGGCGATCACCGTGCCGGGCCCGAAGATCGCGGAGGCTCCCAGCGCGCGCAGCGCGTCGTAGTCGCCGGGCGGAATGACGCCACCGACGACGATGCGGATGTCGCTCCGACCGAGCTTGGCGAGGGCCTGCTTGAGATCGGGCACCAGCGTCAGGTGCCCCGCAGCGAGCGAGCTGAGCCCCACGACGTGCACGTCGTTCTCCACCGCCTGACGCGCGGACTCGTCCGGCGTCTGGAAGAGCGGCCCCACGTCCACGTCGAAGCCGAGGTCCGCGAACGCCGTCGCGATCACCTTCTGCCCGCGGTCGTGCCCGTCCTGGCCCATCTTGGCCACGAGGATGCGGGGCCGACGGCCCGTCGCCTCCGCGAAGGCCGCGGTCCGCGCGCGCACCCGGTCGATCGCGTCTTGTCCCTCGGTGCCGCTCATCGTCTCGCTCCGGTAGACGCCCTGCACCATCTGCACACGCGCCTCGTGTCGGCCGAAGACCTTCTCGAGGGCGAGCGTCATCTCGCCCACGGTCGCGCGCGCTCGAGCCGCCACGACGCTGAGCTCGAGGAGGTTCGCGCCGCTCGTCGCGCCGGCCGTGAGCGCCTCGAGCGCGGCCTGCGTGGCGGCCTCGTCGCGCGTGGCGCGGAGCGTCGTGAGGCGCGTGCACTGCGCCTCACGCACCGCGCGGTTGTCGATCTTGAGGACGTCGAGCGCCGTGTCGTCGGTCCGCTCGTAGCGGTTCACGCCCACGATCACCTGACGACCCGCGTCGATGCGCGCCTGCGTGCGCGCGGCCGACTCCTCGATGCGGAGCTTGGGGATGCCCGCCTCGATCGCCTTGGTCATGCCGCCGAGCGCCTCGATCTCGGCGATGTGCTTGCGAGCCGCCCCCGCGAGCTCGTGCGTCAGCCGCTCGACGAGGGCGCTTCCGCCCCACGGATCGATCGTGCGCGTGGTGCCGCTCTCGAGCTGGAGCACGAGCTGGGTGTTGCGCGCGATGCGCGCGCTCGCGTCGGTGGGCAGCGCGATCGCCTCGTCGAGCGAATTCGTGTGGAGCGACTGGGTCTGGCCGCTCGTGGCCGCGATGGCCTCGAGGTACGTACGCACCACGTTGTTCCACGGATCCTGCGCCGTGAGGCTCCAGCCCGAGGTCTGGCAGTGCGTACGCAGCATGCCGCTGCGCGCGTCCTTCGGGGCGAAAGGCGCGACGATCTCGCTCCAGAGCAGACGCGCCGCGCGGAGCTTCGCGATCTCGACGAAGACGTCCATGCCCATCGCGAAGAAGAACGAGAGACGCGGCGCGAACGCGTCGATCGACATGCCCGCCGCGATGCCGGTACGGAGGTATTCGAGGCCGTCGGCCAGCGTGTAGGCGAGCTCGAGATCGGCCGACGCGCCGGCCTCCTGCATGTGGTAGCCGGAGATGGAGATCGAGTTCCACTTCGGCATGCGCGCGGCGGTGTACGCGAAGATGTCGCCGACGATCCGCATCGAGGGCGCGGGCGGAAAGATGTAGGTGTTCCGCACCATGAACTCTTTGAGGATGTCGTTCTGGATCGTCCCCGAGAGCTTCTCCGGCGCGACGCCCTGCTCCTCTGCGGCCACGATGAAGAGCGCCATGATCGGCAGCACGGCGCCGTTCATCGTCATCGACACGCTCATGCGATCGAGCGGGATGCCGTCGAAGAGCAGCTTCATGTCGAGGATCGAGTCGATCGCGACGCCCGCCATGCCCACGTCGCTCTTCACGCGCGGGTGATCGGAGTCGTAGCCGCGGTGCGTGGCCAGATCGAACGCCACCGAGAGGCCCATCTGGCCGGCGGCGAGGTTGCGGCGATAGAAGGCGTTGCTCTCCTCGGCCGTGGAGAAGCCCGCGTACTGGCGCACTGTCCAGGGACGCTGGAGGTACATCGTGGCGTACGGGCCACGCACGAACGGCGAGGCGCCTGGCTCACCGCCGAGGTGCGGCAAGGTCGGATCGATGGCCGTGGCCCGGGAGATCGCGAAGCCCTCCGGCGTGGTGCGCACCACCGTGGCGTCGTCTGGACGCGACGGCAGCGGCGGCAGCGCGTCGAGCGGAACGTCGAGGAAGCGGGTCACGAGACACCTCCGCTCGCCGCGCCCGAGGGGACCGGCGCTCCGTAGAAGGCGCGGGCCACCGCGGGGAGATCCGCGCCGAGATGGACGAACGCCGCCACACCCGCCTCACGGAGCGCGCTCTCGTGCGCGCCCGGCCGACCAGCGACCATCACGCAACTCCGCGCCGAGAGAGCGCGCGCGAGCGGCGGGAGCGCGCCGAGGTCGGCGTCCTCCGCGCAGATCACGACGGCGTCCGTCACCGCACCGCTCACACGCTCCATCGAGTCGCTCGCGCTCGCCACTCGGGCCGTCGAGACCTCGGCGCCCCACGTGGCGAGGACCTCGCGGAGGTACTCGGCGCGGGCCGCGGTCTTCTTCGGATCACCCGCGACGAGCACGGTGGTACGTCGCGCGATCCGCTCGTCTCGAAGCGCCTCGAACGCTGCCGCGTCGCGGAGCACGTGCGCGAACGAGGCATGCGTGGGCCCGAGCATCGGCGCATCCACGCGCGCGAGACGCGTCGCCCCGACGCGCGGGAGCTTGCCCGTGCAGGCGGCGCGCTGCCGCTCGCGCCCTTCGTCGGTCAGGCGCGCCCGCCACGGCTCCGCCGCTGCGGCTCCCCCCTGCCGCTCGATCTCGCGGACGATCGGCCACGCGGCCTCGATCATCTGTGACGTCGCCGTCTCGACGAAGTAGGCGCCGCGGAGCGGATCGTCCGCGACGGCGAGGTGCGACTCGAGCACGGCCACGAGGCCCGTCGTGCTCGCGAGGTGCGCGGCGCGCGCGCGTGTGGAGTCGCTGGGCGAGAGGAGATCGTACGGCGCACACGCGACGAGATCCGCGCCGCCCAGGATCGCCCCGACCACCGACGAGGTGGCGCGCAGCGCATTGGTCTCGGGCTCGATCCGGGAGAAGCCCACGAGGCTCGTCCGCGCGAGGATCCGCGCCGCGCTGCGTGCGCCGAGCGCCGCGGCAGCGCGCTCGAGCAGCGCGCGCAGCGCCCGCAACTTCGCCACCTCCACGAAGGTCTCGGTGCCCACCGCGACCGCGACGTGCGCCTCGCCTCCACGACGGATCGCATCG
>JAIBCE010000598.1 GCA_019694315.1 Sandaracinaceae bacterium | reverse complement strand
ACGTCGCCGACGAACACGCAGGTGGTTCCGCCGCACGGGCCGACGGCCAGGTCTTCCCAGTCGGTCGCCGACGCCCCGCCGAAGTCGATCTGGCCGAGCAGCGCGCCCTTCTCGTCGAGCGCGAAGATGCGCGCGGTGTCGCCCGAGTCGTTGTGGGCGTAGAGCACGCCGGGGTTCTTGCGGCTCGCCGCGAGGCCGGAGGTCTCGGTGAGCACGGCGGGCATCGTCCCGGCCGTCACCGGCGCGAGGAAGCTCGCGCAGCCACAGGCAGCGCCAGACTCGGAGCCCGCCGAGTCGGTGGTCGCCATGTCGTCGATCGGCGCGTCTTCGACCGCTGCGTCGAGGCCAGAGGCATCGCTTGCGACATCGGCGCCCACCTCGTCTCCACCTGCGTCGTCCCCGGAGGAGACTTCGTCCGCACCACCGCACGAGACGAGCAGGATCGCAGGAAGGAGCCACCAGCGCATCGCGGTAGTGTTCGCGGCTCCGCGGGTCCGGTCAACCCGTTCACGGACACGCGAGCGCGTGGACCACGCCCGCGGTGTACGTGTTCGTCGGCCACTCCTGCTGGATGTGGCGTGCGTGCGAGCACGCGCACGTGCGGTCTTCGGCCTCGATGCAGCGGATCAGGTGCGCGCGGGCCACGCGTTGGGTGCCCGGGAAGCGGCGATCGGCGTCGGCGAGGAGGGCGTCGGCCTTCGCGAAGTCCTTGGCCGCGAGCGCCACGGTGATCGCGGAGACGAGCACGATCGAGGAGTCGGGGGCCTCGCGCTGGGCGCGGGAGAGCTCGGTCTGCGCGGCGGCGAGGCGGACGGGATCGCGGAGGCGGCCGACCTCGAACCAGCTCCCGGGCGTGAGGGCGCGGTACGCGAAGGGCTGCGGTTGACCCGTCTCGCGCACGATGACCGCGGCCACGTCGTCGAAGTAGAGGAGCGCCCAGCCCATCTTGCGCTGGAGGAAGCCCATGCGGCGATCGGGTGGGACGACGATGATCGGCGGCTCGTAGCGATCGAGGAGCGCGACCAGCTGGTGGTCGGTGGCGAGCGCCGCCTGGCGTACGAAGTCGATGCCGTAGAGGGCCATCGAGCGACCGTCCACGAACACCTTGGAGCGCTCGCCCAGCGTCCACATCAGGTACCCGCCGAAGGTGTACTCGTTGAAGAGGTTGCCCTCGAGGTGGTGCTCGTTGAGGAAGGCCACCGCGCGCTCGGGGAACACGCCCTCCTTCAAGCCCGTGCGCGGGCGCTCCACCCGAAGGAAGAAGCCGACCGCGGCGAGCAGCGCGAGCGGGATGGCGACGTGGCGCACGCGCTCGGCGACGACCTCGAGCCCTTCGAGCGCGAGGGGCAGGAGCGCGATCGCCGCGAACGGCAACATGCGCGCGCTCGCGAAGCCCAGGATCGAAAGGCCCAGCGCCGAGGCCACCGGGCCGAACGTCGAGCGTCGCGTGCCGACGACCGCGAAGACGAGCAACGCGCCGGCCGCGACGACCCACGGACCGAAGACGCCCGCGCGGAACGGCGTGCCCCACTCCGGCACGAGCTCGGCGACGCGCGGATCGCCCAGGTGATCGAAGCCGGCGACGAGCCGATCGATCGGCCGCACCGCGCAGAGCAGCGCGAGCGCGCTCCCGACGCTGGTCGCGATCCACGCGCGCACGTCGCGCTTCTGTCGCGCGGCCTCGATCGCCTCGGCGAGCACGACGAGGACACCGAGGAGCGCGCTCGAGTGCACGTTCTGCCACAAAGCGATCAGCGGGGGGACGAAGTACAGGCGGCGAGGCGAGGTCTTCGCGGCGTCGACCAGGAGGAGCAGCCCGGCGAGCAACGCGAAGCTCGCGGTCTGCGGACGCGGCGTCGTGCGGAAGGCGACGACCGTGGCGAGGGCGAGCGCCCCCGCGAGCAGGCTCGGGACCGACGCGCGCTCGACCAGACGCGACGCTCGCTCGGAGGCCAGGAGCACGGCGAGCGCGCCGATCAGGGCGAAGGCGATCTGGACGGCCGCGTCCCCGCCGCCCCGATGCAGGAGGTACATGAACACGTCGGCCAGCCAGTCGACGAACTTCCACGGCATGCCGAAGGCCGTGTGGGAGAACGGATCGACGGCCGGGACCGCATGGTGCGCCATGACCCAGCGCCCCGTCGCGAGGTGCCAGTGGTAGTCGGGATCGGAGATCGGCAGCACCCGCGTCGTGATCACGAGCAACGCCACGACGATGAGGACGGCACGCTTCACAGGGGCTGCCGGAGTCTACCCGCACCCTTCGATCCGGCCTATGGTTCGTCCCCGGTCGACGCCCGGGGCGTCGCCTCTCTCCGGCGCCGTGACCATCCCGTCCTTCATCCTCCAACGACTCCATCGCGTACGCGGCGCGTCGTGCCAGCGTTCGATGGAGACGGGACGGCCGGGCGGGGCGCTCGCCTACAACTCCGAGGGCCTCGAGATCCTCGTGGCGCACGACGACGGCGTGCCCCGCCTGTGGGACGTCGCGCACTTCGATCTCTCGCGCGAGTTCATCCCCCACCCCGCCGCGGTGCTCTCGGTCGCGTGTCGCGGCTCGACGTGGGCCACCGGCTGCGCGGCCGGTCGCGTGCGCGTGTGGGGCGGGTTCGGCGAGCCGATCCGCGAGTTCCGTGACGAGCCCGGCCACCCCGAGCTCCCGTGCAATGCCGTCGTGTGGAACCTCGATGGCACGCACCTCCTGACGGCGCACGAGGACCGCAGCGTCCGCCTCTACGATCCGACGCCCGGCCTGCGCCTGAAGAAGATGGGCGTGCCCATGAGCCCGCGCGCGGTGGCGTTCGGCCCCGAGGACGTGCAGGTCGCGCTCCTCTCGGGCGGGACCACCATGATGTGGGAGGCCGAGCGCGAGACCGCGACGGCCACCATGCGCCTGGGCGAGGCGAAGCCCGAGCTCGCCGATCGCGCGTCCTTCGGGTTCTCGCGCGATCGGCGCATGATCGCCGCCGCGGGCCACCGCCACCACGTCCACCTGTCGCACTGGGACGAGCTGGTCTGCGAGCCGCAGGGCCACGCTGCCGTCATCACCTGCTTCGCGTGCAGCCCCGAGGGCCGACT
>JAIBCE010000186.1 GCA_019694315.1 Sandaracinaceae bacterium | reverse complement strand
GGGTCCGCATGGACCCTCGAGCCAACTCAATCCTCGACGATCGCCTTCGTGTAGAGGAAGCGCTGGCAGCTCTGACAGTTGAGGATCTCGCCGCGCTGGATCTGCGCGTAGCGCTGCGGCGCCACCGACATGCGGCACGCGGAGCACACGCCCGAGACGGCCTCGCAGACGGCCGGCGGCTTGCCCTTCACGATGCGGTCGTAGATCCGCATGTGATCCTTGTGGATCTGCTTCGCGAAGACCTCGCGGCCCGAGACCACGCCCGTGCGCTCCTCGCGGAGGGCCGCGAGCTTGCCTTCGAGCGCCGCCTCGGCCGCCGCCAGCTCGGCCTTGGCCTCTTCGAGCGCCTTCTCCGGCTCGCCGAGCCCACCGCGCATCTTCTCGAGGCGCTCCTTGAGCGCGTCGCGGTGCGTCTCACCGTCCTTGATGCTGCGGCGCACCGACTCGAGCTCGCGCTCGGCGGCCTCGGCCTCGCGGGCGTTCTTCGCCTTGGCGCCCTTGGACTTGGCCTTCGAGAGGTTCTCGTTGCGCGCGGCGACGTCTTGCTCCTGCACGCCGAGCAGGCGCTCGGCCTCCGCGAGCGAGGCGCGCTGACGCGACACCAGGTCCTCGAGGCGGCGCACCGCACCGCGCTGCTCCTCGAGCTCGACCGGGAGCCCCTTCAACCGATCGTCGATGCTCCGCGCCTTCGCATCGATCTCCGCAAGCTTGACGAGTGCCCTGAGCTGCTCTCGCACGCGTGTACCTTTCACCCACCGTGCGTGAGGAATGCACGGGGAACGCGCTGTTACCGCCGTTCGTGGGCGGGCGCAAGATCGGGCTCGCTCGAGCGCGCGCGGAACCGTGAGAGCCTGCGATCCCAGCTCAGCAGCTCGAGCCCGGCGCCACGCATCGATTCACCGTCGTGCCCGAGGGCCCCGGGCAGGCCATGCACGAGAGCGGCGCCTCGCAGACCGGCACGCAGTGGGGCGGCGCACCGCACTCGCCCGCGAAGTCCACGCGGACGCCAGCGCGATGCGCGAAGCATGCGTTGGTGTAGGTCGTTCCGTCGCAGCCGCAGACGGGCTCGGAGATCGCGAGACACTCGGGGTTCCCTCGGCATCGTCCGGGCGTGTCGCAGCCAGAGCCGTGGCAGATCTCTCCCGGAGCGCACTCCGCAGTGCTCGCGCAGGCTGCGCCGCACGCCGCGGGCGCCGCGACGCTGGTGCCGGCCATGAACGCCTCGCACTCGCTCGGGTAGGTCGTGCCGTCGCACCCGCACACCGTCGCTCCGCCAGGGCGACACGCCGAGGGTCGGGCCACGCAGGTGCCCGGTCCATCGCAGTCGGCGCGCTCGCAGCGCTCGCGGGCAGCGCAGTCGTCGTTGGTCACGCATGCGCGCTCGACCGCACCGTCGGCGCTCGCGTCGGTCACGGGCCCGACGTCGAAGGCCAGCGCGTCCATCGAGGCGTCGTCGAGCGCCACGGCGTCGAGGGCGGCCGCGTCGAACACCGCCACCGCGTCGAGGCTCCGGCCCGCGTCCACGGCCGATCCAGGGTCGCAGGCGCAACCGCTGGCGACGACGACGAGCCCGCAGGCGCCTCGTTGGAGGCCGATGCGTCTCGCGTGTCGAGCGAGGGTCCCCGTGAGCGCGCGCATGAAGGGCCACGTACGCACGCCCTCGCCCGACGACCAGCCCGCCCTCACACGGTCCGCGATGGGCCCACTCGGATTCGAACCGAGACACGCCCCGTTATGAGCGGGGAGCTCTGACCGGTTGAGCTATGGGCCCGAACGGGCGCGATGGTACGTCGGGCACCGCGTACGATCACGGCCACGCGCGATCAGACGTAGGTGAGCCACTCGGGGTGCGTGGGCTTGATGCCGCGGACGACCTCGAAGAACCGATCCTGGATCTTCTTCGTGATCGGTCCGCGCGCGCCCTCGCCCACACGTCGATCGTCGAGCTCACGCACGGGCGTGACCTCCGCCGCCGTGCCGCAGAGGAAGATCTCGTCGGCGACATAGAGCTCGTCGCGCGCGATGTCGCGCTCCACGACCGGGATGGAGAGATCGTTGCGCAGGATGTGGAGGATCGAGTCGCGCGTGATCCCGCCGAGGATGGAGGTGCCCATCGGCGGCGTGTACACGACTCCGTCGCGCACCATCCACACGTTCTCGCCCGAGGCCTCGCTCACGTGCCCCTGCGCATCGAGGAGGATGGCCTCCTGATAGCCGGCCGCGAGGGCCTCGCGCTTGGCCAGCACGGAGTTCACGTAGTGGCCGACCACCTTGCCCTTGGCCATCAGCATGTTGATCCCGGGCCGCGTGAAGGAGCTGACCTTCGCGCGGATGCCCTTCTGCAGGCCCTCCTCGCCGAGGTAGGCGCCCCAGTGCCAGACGACGACCGCGACGCGCGTGGGGTTCACGGCGCCCAGGCCCATCGCGCCGTCGCCGAGGAAGGCGAGCGGGCGCAGGTAGCAGGCCTTGAGCCCGTTCGCGCGCACGGTGTCGAGGCACGCCTCGATCATCTCGTCCTGCGTGTACGGCATCGGCATCGTGCAGATCTTCGCCGAGTCGAAGAGGCGACGCACGTGCTCGCGCAGGCGGAACACCGCGCTCTTTCCGTCGTGCGTCTCGTAGCAGCGGATGCCCTCGAACACACCGAGGCCGTAGTGCAGCGTGTGCGTGAGGATGTGGACGTTCGCCTGATCCCAGTCGATCAGCTTTCCGTCGAGCCACACCTTCGAGACCTTGTCGACCATCGGAGCCTCCGCAGCTGAAACGCGCCGCGCTTCTATCACGACGGGTCGTGATGCAAACCCTCCACACGGAGTTTCGTCGCGGTGCCGCCGGGTGACGCGACGCGTCGCGCGCGACGCGCACGATCGGAGCGAGCACGGCCCCTACGCAGCCCGCGCCCGCGAGCTCACCCCTCGGGCGTCTCGCCGCGGATGTTGACCCACGTCGCGGGGTTCTCGGGGCGCGGGAAGATCGCGTGCCAGTGCTCGGGCAAGCGGGGCCCTGCCCACTGGAAGAGCCATCGCGCATCGTGCGGCGACAGGTTCACGCAGCCGTGCGAGCGCGGCCGACCGAAGCCGTCGTGCCAGAACGCAGAGTGCAGCGCGAACGCGAGCTGGAAGTACATGACGTACGGGACGTCTTCGATGGAGTACGGGCCGTCCGCCGCGTGATCACCGTCCATCGTGTGCGTGACGTGCTTGCTCGTGATGCGGAACAAGCCCGCGGGCGTGCGCATGTCGCGGAGCGGATCCTCGGGATCGCGCACGCGGCCGGTGGAGACGAGCGTGGCGAACACGGGCGTGAGGCCCTCGTAGGCGATGAGCGTCTGGGTGCTGAGGTCGATGTCGATCCACTGATCGTTCTCGCCGACGCCTTCGGGGCGCTCGGTCGCCGCACGGAGGACGCGCACGTCCTCGGTGCGGAAGAGGCGGCCGTCGGTGCTGGTCACGTACGGCGTGCCGCGCAGGTCGACCTCGTCGCGGATCTCGAACATGTGGTGATAGCCGGGCGCGCGACCGCGGCGGGGGCGTCCGTCACGGCCGAGCGTGAACTGGTTCACCTTCGACGACATGACGAAGCCGATCGGGAGGTGGAGCTCCCCCGACGCGGCGGTGGGACGCGGGCCTGCATCCTCGGTCACCACACCGGCGTCGGGCAGCGGCTCGCGCGAGAGGATCGCACCGCGGAAGCCCGAGCTCGTGATGAACTGCTGCGCGCGAGGACGATCGAGGCCCGAGTACGGGATGATCTCGTTCGAGAGCGTGCGCCAGTAGCGCCGCGCCCCGGTCCTCACGTCGCGATCCACCGAGACGATGAAGCCGCGCAAGGTGCGACGAAGGAGCACGCCTCCGCGCTCGCCCTCGAGCGACGCCAGCGTGGGGACGACCGGCTCCGTGGGATCGAGCGCGCCCTCGGCCCCGGCGCTCTCTGCAGGTCCCGAGGCCGTCATCATCTCGGGCTCGGGGAGCGTGGGGGGCGGCGCCGCCTCGGCCCCTTCGGCGGGCGCGGCGCCCTCGGCCTCGGGAGGAGGCTCGAGGCCGGGGATGCGATAGCCCTCGTAGATCGCGGCCTCTTCGTCGGTGGGCAGGCGCCGGTAGATCGCGAGGTTGTCGCGTCGTGCGCGCGCATAGCGGTAGGGCAGCTCGGCCTCGAAGTCTGGCTGCGCGGGCGGGCGCGCAGGGAGCCTGCGCCCGTCGAACGCGATCACGTCGCGCCCGTTGCACACGAAGCCCCCCGTCTCGAGCTCGTACCAGCCCTCGCGACACCCCTCGAACCCCACCGGATCATGGGTCGTCGCCATGTGCGTCGAGCCCGCGCGGAGATAGCCGAGGCGCTCCGACTCGCGCAGCGCCTGAGAGTGCACCTTCACCACGTACCGCTTCGCGAAGAGACGCCGCGGCGGGCCTGGTGGCGGAGGCGGCGGCGCGTCGATCGCCGCGTCGACGGGCTCCGCGGGCGCCTCGTACGCGTCGGGCGTCTCGTCGTCGCCGCCGCACGCCACGACCGTGAACGAGGCGAGCAGCGACGCGGCCAGCGCGAGCGCGAGCACGCGAAACCGGGGCGTGAGAGCCTCCGCTCGAGACGCGGGGTGCTTCTCCCGACACGCGGGATGCTTCTCCCGACACGCGGGATGCTTCTCCCGACACGCGGGATGCTTCTCCCGACACGCGGGATGCTTCTCCCGACACGCGGGATGCTTCGAGAGATCGCCGATCACGGGGCGCAACGAGTGAAACGGTCCCGGCGAAGAGTCAAACCCAGGGGCGGGGTCGAGCGCTCGATGCGCGGTCGAATGCGTGACACTGCTCCGTCGTCGAAGGTGCCGCAGTGACCCCCGAACCGAGCGAAGGCCCGAGCACGGCCGAGCGATCCCTCGCGATCGACGCCGCGCTCACGCGGCGCGCGACGCTCGCGGGCTGGTCCGTGTCGGCCCTCGTGCACGTCGTGACCCTCGCGCTCGTCTACGTCGTGGGAGAGGTCCCCGACTACGGCTTCGAATTCTCCGCGCCCGCCGAGCTCGAGCTCGGCATGACCGACGCCGTCGAGGTCGAGGCGATCCCTGCCGTGGCGCCGCCTCCCACCGCGGTCGAGCCCTCCCCTCTTGCGTCGGCTCGCGGTGAAGGCGCGATGGATGCGGGCGTGCCCGCCCACGATGGAGCGATCGCGGAGGCGGGCGTGCCGAGCGATGCACCGCGCCGTCGAAGGCCCGACGCGGCCGTGACACCCGATGCTCCCGAGCTCCTGGCGACCGCCGAGAGCACGCAGAGCGACGACACGCGTCCGCCCGTGGCGTTCCTCCCCGCAGGCGGACAGATCGCGCTCCGCATCGATCTCGAGCGCGTGAGGAGCTCGACGCTGCGCGCCGACGTCGAGTCGCTGCTCGCCGCGATCCCGGACTGGCAGGCGATCCTGGGATCGAGCGGCGTCGACCCCGTGCGCGACCTGTCGCGTGTGCTGCTCGCGACCCCCAACCTCCGGCGCAGCTCCGTGGTGATCGCGGGCCGTCTCGCAGAAGGCGCTGACAGCCCCGATGCGATCGTCGAGCGCATGATCACCAACGCCGGCGGCGCCGTGACCTGGCAGGACGTGGCGGGCGCGCGATCCGCGGACTGGCCGAACCCCGACGCGACGCCGCGACGCGTCGCCGTCATCGGGGATCGACACTTCGTGATCGCCCGCGGCGAGGACCTCCCGCGCGTGCTCGCCATCGCAGCAGCGCGCGCGGAGCGGGCCCACGAAGAGGCCCCCACGTCCGACACCGTCTCGCCGGCCGACGCGCTCCTGGCGCTCCCCGATGGCGCGGCGCTGACGATCGAGGTGGAGGGCGCGCGCGCGTACGTGCGACAGAGCCCGTGCACCTTGCCGACCCGGCTCTCGGCGCGCATCGACGAGGTGGAGAGTGGTCTCGAGGTGTCGGTGCACGGCATCTTCGACGACGCCACACAGAGCGCCGACAGCGCGGCGTGCCTGGAGCACATCCGCGCGCAGGCGCTCGGCACCACGTTGATCGCGCTCTGGGGCATGTCGAGCGCGCTCGGGGGGCTCGAGATCGAGCCGCACGACGCGATGCTCGACGCCCACACTCGGCTCTCGTTCGGTCAGGCGCAGCGGCTGCTCCGCACCCTTCGCGACTCGTTCCCCGCGAGCGAGCCCGAGCCTCCGCCGAGCACGGTCACGCCCGTGCCCCCACCGACCGCGATCGCGCCCGTCCCTCCTCCGCCGGTGCCTCCGCCGGTACCCCCTCCGACGACCGCCCAGTGACGCCCTTCCTCGCGTCGACGGCGCGATCACGAGAACGAGTCAGCGCACCTCGGGGCTGCCGCCACGCCAGCTGTCGAAGAGCGCCACGATCTGGCCCTGCGCCTCGACGATCGGGTTCGTGAACGTCATCGGCGTCGCGCGTTCCACGAACGGCGGCTCGGGAGGGTGCTCGAAGGCCGCTGCACCCGCGTTCGCGAGGATGAGCCCGTGCGAGGCCGGCGAGAACGTCGTGGTCGTGCGCACGAACGAGTCGCTTCCGACGAGGAGGCTCGGTCGCACCGGCAGCTCCGTGCGGGACAGATCCGCGTAGTGAGCATCGGCGCCCGCAATCGAGGCACCCGACGCACGGGCGAGGGCCTCGGTCCCCGAGTTCGGCACCGTCTCGTCATCGACCGCCATCTGGAAGAGCACGTGCACGGGCCGCCCCTCGAGGACGGGCGCGAAGGTCATCGAATCGCCGCGATCGAGGAGCGTCTGGTAGATCGCGAGCTGCGGATAGTGCGCCGGCGAGTCGTTCTCGTAGTCGGTCTCTCCGTACGCGAGGCCGAGCTTCGGGAAGAGGATGGGGAAGAACGTCGGGTTGAAGCCCGCGCTGCGCTCCACGAGCCGTGTGAGGTTCCCGCCCGTCACGTTGAGCACGGCGCATCCCACGCGCGGCTCCATCGCGACGAACATCGTGCCGAGGATGCCGCCCAAGGACACCCCCACGAACGCGATGGGCCCGTCGTCGAACCCGAGCATCGCAGGCCCATCGGTCGCCGCGCTCACCGCGCTCAGATCGGAGCGCTCGATCATGTCGACGGCCGAGAAGAGGTCCGCCACCGACTGGCGAAACGCGTCGCGCGGATAGAACGGGTGGAAGGCCTCGTACGGGCCCGCTTCGTCGAAGACGCCCACGTAGTCGACGTACGTCGGGTCGCCCGCGATGTCGCCGTAGAGGTCGGGCCCGGTCGTCGCGCCGAAGTTGTGCGCGGCGTCGAGCACGAGCGCGCCCGTCGCGTTGGCGCGCATGCCGTGGAAGGGGATGTCGATCGCGAGCACCGCGTAGCCCGCGGCCGCGAGCGTGTCAGCGATGGCGAAGACCTGGCTCCGATCGTTGCCGAGCCCGTGCTGGAACACCACGAGCGGCAGGTCCGAGGTGTCGCCCTGCGGGAGCACCAGGGTGAACCACACGTCCTCCTCGCGACGCACCACGAACGTCGCGTCGCCGTCGCGCGCCCACGCGCCGTGCGTGAACGGCGTGGCCGATCCGAGCTGCGGCGACGAGAACGTGCCGTCCACCACCCAGCCGATGTGCGAGTGCGTGACGCCGCCCTCCACGTCGCGACCCGGACGCTCCTCGACGGGCATCCCGAGCAGCTCGTCGAGCGCGGCCCCCGACGCGACGCGCCGCACCGAGACAGCGGGCGTCGGGCGCGCGCGCAGCTGAGCCCGGACGTCGGCGAGATCGTCGCTGGCTTGCTGCACGTGGAAGGTCGCGAGGCCCACCACCGAGCTCGTCGCCACCCCGTCGGCCGCGAGGCCGGCGAGCACCGAGCGATACTCGCGCCACGCGCGCGCCTCCGTCGCGTCCGTCGGCTCCGCAGAGGCGTCGCGGATCGAAGCGAACGTCTCCGCCGGCGCGAGCGCACGTCCATCGACGCCACGCACGGCCTCGGTCACCACGGCCGCATAGGCGCGGCCCTCGTGCAGCGGGTGCCCATCGGCGGGACGGATCGAGAGCAGGTGGCGGGACGCGGACCAGCGCACCTCGGCCGGCACACGCATCATCGCGTCCGGCGAGGCCGGATCGACGTCGACGAGGAAGGCCGCCGCCCCGTCGCGCACGGTCGCGGCAGGATCGGCGGGAAGGGACGCAGGATCGAGATCGCCCTCGACCGCGAAGAACACAGGCGCGTTCGCGCCGAAGCCGTCGATCTCGCGCAGCCCCGTGCGGAGCGACTCGAAGAACGCGCCCGCGACGCTGCCCGCCTCGCCGGGGAGCTCGCCGAGCTGGATCACGCCCTCGTCGTCTCGATAGAGGTCGTCGGGGAACGGAATCGCGCCGAAGTCCATCGTGCCCGCGGTGGGCGCGAACACGAGGTGCGTCGCGCTCACCGTGCCACTGGCATCCGGCATCGAGGTCGGGGGCGGATCGCCGCAGGCCGCGAGCGCTGCCGCGAGACCGGCAACGGTGAGGAGACGAGGCACACCCAAGCAAGCGCGGGTCGCACGACCCGAGGAGCGGAAGGACATGCGTCGAGGATCTCACGCCGCGCGGTCCACGGCAAAAACGGGCTGCCCGAACCGCCGGGCTCCTCGCCGAAGGAGCGGCTCGCACCGCACCGGACGAGCTTTCGCTCGTGTAGGCTCGGCATCGTGAGCGACAAGCCCGCGGCGAAGGCCGGCGCGGACGACGAAGACGAGACGCCGAGCGTGCGCCAGTCGGTGCGCGACTCGCTCGCGGCCCTCCGGCTCGTGCTCGAGACACACCGTGGCTACGCGGCCGGCGCAGGACTGCTCGGCCTCGTCGCGGCCGCCCTGCCGGCCGCGATCGCGTGGACGGGTCGCGCGATCGTCGACGCGGTGGAGCGCGCGGCGGAGTCGGGCGATCCGAGCCTGCGCACCCACGCGCTCTGGCTCGTCGCGATCGAGCTCGGCCTCGTGGTCGCGATGACGACGAGCCAGCGCGCCGCGGGCCTCCTCGGCTCACTCCTGCGCATGCGCCTCGCGCAGCGCGTGAACGAGGCGATCCTCGAGAAGGCCCTCACGCTCGAGCTCGCCGACTTCGAGACGCCGGAGCTGCTCGATCGCATGACCCGCGCGCGCCGCGAGGCCTCGTACCGGCCGATGGCGCACGTGGACAACCTCAGCTCGCTCGCGCAGGGCGTGCTCTCGCTCGTGGGCCTCGGCGCGCTGCTCGCGACGCTCTCGGGCTGGACGGTCGCGGCCCTCGTGCTCTCCACGTTGCCCTCGTTCTGGGCCGAGCTGCGCTTCGGGAAGGAGGCGTTCCGCCTCTTCTCGTGGCACTCGCCGGAGACCCGAAAGCAGAACTACCTCGAGATGCTCCTCGCGCGCGCAGACTACGCGAAGGAGGTGAAGCTCTTCGGCCTCGGCCCGCTCTTCCTCGAGCGCTACCGCGCCATCTTCCACGCGCTCTGGGCCGACGATCGCGACCTCACCGTGCGCCGCGCGGGCTACGCGCTCTTGCTCGGCTACCTCTCGACGCTGGTCTTCTACGTCGTCTACGGCTGGGTGGCGTGGAGCGCAGCCTCCGGCGCGCTGACGATCGGCGCGATGACGATGGCGCTGCTCGCGTTCCGCCAGGCCGAAGGCGCCCTCGCCGGCGTGCTAGGCACGGTGTCGGGGCTCATGGGCGACCGGCCCTATCTGCGCACGCTCTTCTCGTTCCTCGAGCACGAGAGCGCGGGCGCACCGCGCGGCACCGCCACCGAGGGCCCGCTGCCCGGCGACGGGGTGCGCTTCGAGGACGTGTCCTTCACCTATCCCGGCGCCGCGGAGCCGGTCCTGCGCGAGCTCACCTTCCACCTGCCACCGCGGCACAAGCTCGCGCTCGTCGGAGAGAACGGCGCCGGCAAGACCACGCTCATCAAGCTGCTCACGCGGCTCTATCGACCGACGAGCGGCCGCATCCTCCTCGACGGCCTCTGCCTCGAGGCCTGGGACGAGACGGCGCTGCACCGCCGGATCGGCGTGATCTTCCAGGACTTCGTGCAGTACCAGCTGACCGTGGGCGAGAACGTCGGCGCAGGCGACGTGCTCGCGTTCGAGGACGAAGCGCGCTGGACCGAGGCCGCCGAGAAGGGCACAGCGCTCGACTTCGTGCGCGCGTTCCCGAACGGCTTCCGCACCCAGCTCGGCAAGTGGTTCGAGGACGGTCGCGAGCTCTCGCTCGGCCAGTGGCAGAAGATCGCGCTCTCGCGCGCGTTCATGCGCAAGGACGCCGACATCCTCGTGCTCGACGAGCCGACCGCGTCGATGGACGCCGAGGCCGAGGCGCGCATCTTCGCGCGCTTCCGCGCCCTCACGGCCGAGCGCACGGCCATCCTGATCAGCCACCGCTTCTCGACGGTGCGCATGGCCGACACGATCCTCGTGATCGAGCACGGCCGCATCCTCGAGCAGGGCAGCCACGCGGAGCTCCTCGCCAAGGGCGGTCGCTACGCGCACCTCTTCACGCTGCAGGCTCAGGGCTACCGCGACTGATCGCCGTGCCTTCGCGCCTCGGCGCGGCGGCCGGCCTCAGCCCTGGGCGTCGGCGGGCCTCAGCCCTGGGCTGTCGGCGTGCCTCAGCCCTTGGGCGGTCGGCCGACCTCAGCCCTTGGGCGGTCGGCCGACCTCAGCCCTTGGGCTGTCGGCTCCAGCGCGACGGCTCGTGCTTGGGCTTGGAGGCCACCGCGCAGACGTCGAGCGCTGCTCTCGGATCACAGCCGCACAGGCCCGAGGCCCAGCAGGGGTTGGCCTCCACCACGCACCAGCCACGGTCGCGCGTGCGACCCACATCGACCACGAGCGCCTCGGGGAGATCGACCTGCGCATCACCCAGGAGCGCATTCGCGAAGCGCATCGCCTCCTTCGCCTCGGCATCCGAGAGGGGCCACTCCCCCGCGGCGTCCTTGGCGATCGCGCCATCGCGTAGATACGCCGAGTACGTGTGCACGCGTCGGTTGGCGACGAAGAGGCGCACCTCGAGCTCGAAGCGAACGACCTCCGAGACGTGCACGGGCTCGCCATCGTCGAGCGCGAGATCCGGATCGATCATCGCGCCGTCGTCGTACACGCGCGACTTGAAGATCTTCTCGTCGACGGGCTTCACGAATTGCGGTGTGCGCACGAGGCGCGCCTTGCCGAGCGTGCTCAGCTGCACCTGCCGCTTCCGATACGCCTCCGGCAGCGAAGGAAGCCACGTGGGGCTCGGCTCCACGACGACCAGCCCGAGCGGCTCTGCGAGCGCGTCCGCGAGCAGGGTCTCGCCGTAGAGGAGCGGGCTCTTCTTCGCCACGGCCGGGTCGATCGCGTCGGGGCGATACGAGCGCACGCGCACGACGTCCCACCCGCGGTCCGTGGCCGCTCGCCACATGGCGTTCGAGTCGTCCGTGTACCGCGGCGACAAGACGAGCGTGCGCATCGAGGCACTCATACGTCACGCCGACGAAAAAGAGTAGGCCCGACGCGCGCTCCCTGGGCGCGGTCATCCCTTGGCGAGCGCCTGCATCTTCTGGTCGTACAGCATCCAGAAGGCCACCTGCGGATCGGTGCTGAAGAAGGGATGCGTTCGATCGAAGCGGAACTTCTCGGGCCGATGGCTCTCTTCGGGCAGGTTGGGGTCGTCGAGGTTGATGAGGCGCATCGACCAGTCCTCGAAGCGTCGCGCCTGGATCAGCGAGAAGTCGATCAGGCGCACGCCGTGGTGCCGCTCGTCGCGGGCGATGCGGCAGAAGGTGTCGCTCACCACATCGCCGTCGCCCTCGAGGACCTGGAGGAAGTACCCGCCGCCGTAGCAGAGGAGGCCCGTGAGGCCGCGCTGCGCGTTGTGCGTGCTCGCCGCGTCCACGATCGCCATCGCATCGCGCATCGACATCTTCTCGCTCGCGCGGCTCAGGTAGAGGAGCTGACAGAGGGCCATCGGGCGAGTCTCGCGTCCGTCGCGCGCCGCGGAAAGGCCCGCGCACAGCCGCCGACGCACGGCGCGAGGCCCGATTGACGAGGGCCGATCGGCCGGCCTAAGTGGGCGGCATGGCTCACCCCAAGACCGACGCCGTCGCGGCCCGCGCCGCATCCCAGCTCGAGGCGACGCTCGCGCGCCTCGGCGAGTACTTGCGCTTTCCCGCGATCTCCTCCGATCCGGCCCACGCCGGAGACGTCCGCGCCCTCGCGGAGCGCATCGCGAAGGACCTCGACGCGCTCGGCTTCGCGAACGCGCGCGTGCTCGAGGTCGCCGGCGCCCTGCCCGCCGTGGCCGCCGAATGGATGAAGGCCCCCGGCAAGCCGACCATCGTCGTGTACGGGCACCTCGATCTCCAGCCCGTGAAGAACGAGCCGTGGGACACCGATCCTCACACCCTCGTGAAGAAGGGCGACCGCGTCTATGCGCGCGGGTCCGCCGACGACATGGGCGGCTGGGTCTCGCACCTCGGCGCGATCGCCGCCTGGCTCGACGTGGCCGGCGAGCTGCCCTGCAACATCAAGCTCTTCATCGAGGGCGAGGAGGAGATCGGCTCGCCCAACCTGGAGGCCTACATGGACGCGTTCCCCGACGCGTTCGCCGCCGACGTGATGATCCTGACGGACTGTGAGAACCCCTCGCCGACGCTGCCCGGCCTCACCGTCTCGCTGCGCGGCCTGCTCGAGCTCGAGATCACCTGCGAGTCGCTCAAGAGCGACGTCCACAGCGGCCTCTGGGGCAACCTCCTCCCCGATCCGTCGATCGCGCTGATGATGCTCGTGTCGCGGCTCGTCGACGCCGACGGTCGCCTCGCGCTCGGGCGCCAGGAGGTGCCCGCGGCGTGGCGCGAGGACGCGTGGAACGTCCCGCTCACCGACGACGTGATCCGCAGCGCGGGTCGCCTGATCGACGGCGTCGATCGCCTCCCCGATCACGGCAAGCCCCCCGCCGAGTGGATCTGGCGTCAGCCCGCCGTCACGGTGCTCTCCACGTCGCTGCCCCAGCCGGGTCACGAGAAGAACGCGATCCGCACCAAGGCGAGCGCCGTGCTGTCGTTCCGCGTCGCGCCCGGACAGACCGGCGACGAGCTCTATGCGCTCGTCGAGAAGGTGCTCACGACCTCTCCGCCCGGCGGCGTGAAGCTCACGATCACCCGTCGCGGCAAGCCCGGGCACTCGTGGCTCTACACGCCGAAGGGCCCTGCCTTCGAGGCCGCCGACCGAGCCTACGAGCGCGCATGGGGCCGCGGCCTGCTCCAGATCGGCGTGGGCGGCACGATCCCCTTCGTGGCGCTCTTCGGACGACGCTTCGGCGATCTGCCCTTGATCCTCAACGGCGTGATGGATCCCGAGACCGGCGCGCACGGGCCGAACGAGTCGATGCACCTCGGCGTGTTCGAGAAGGCCATCCTCGCGAACGTGCACCTCTACGCGGAGCTCGGCGCGGTCGAGTCGCTCGCGAAGAAGGGCTGACCGACGATGGCGGCGAGCGCGCGCCAGCAGGTGATCGACTGGATCGGCGAGGAGCTCGGCACCGTGCGCATGTGGAAGGTGACGATCCTCTCCGGCATCGGCCTCGTCCTGGTGCTCGGCCTCGTCGCGATGCTCGCGGCGATCTTCCTCTCGGGCTCGGCCACGCTCGACGATCTCGGCGTCCCGCTGGGCATTCTCGTGTTGCTCACGCCGGTGCTCGCGGGCGGGGTCGTCTACGGCGCGCTCGGCGTGCGTGCGCTCCGCGTGCACCCGCTCCTACGCGCCCTCGATCGGGCTCCGCCCGCGCTCCGCAGCCTCACCCTCGTGCAGAGCCACGGCTGGAACGGCGTGCGCTTCGTGGTCGAGAGCGGCGAGGAGTACACGCTCTACGCGCCGAGCCCGGACTGGGCTCCCTTCGTGATCGCGACGCTCCGAGGTTGACCCTCACGAGACTGGCTCGGCCTGCTCGTTCGCAGAGTCGCTCGGCCCACTCTCGTCCGAATCGCTCGGCACGTCTCCCTCGTCCGTCTCGAGCTCGACCTCGTCGTAGAACGCGTCCTCCACCGCACCGTCCTCGATCTCGTTCTCGGCCTGCGGCTCGTCGAGCGCTGCGCTCGGCTCCGTCGCGGCTGCGGGCACCGCGAAGTGCGCGCGGATCGCCGCGGCCTGCGTGCTGTTCGCGCCTGCGGCGACGAGCTCGTCTTCGCTGGCAGACACGATGGCCTTGAGCGAGCCGAGCGCCTTGAGGAGCGCCTTGCGGGTCTTCTCGCCCACGCCCGGCACGTCGTCGAGGCCGCTCCGCAGGCGGCGTCGCTTGCCCACCTTCTCGCGCAGCGCGTTCGAGACGCGGTGCGCCTCGTCGCGCACCTGCGTGAGGAAGTGGCGCGTCGCGCTGCGCTCGCGGAGCACGATCGGGTTCTTCTGGCCGGGCAGGAACACGCGCTCGGTCACCATCTTGCCGGCGGTCTGCTCTTTCTCTTTCGCGAGGCCGCACACGGGCAGCGCGCGGAGCTGCCCTGCGAGCGCCTCGTCGTCCGTCGCGCGGGCCAGCTCCTCGATCACCGCCAGCGCGATCCCGAGCTGGCCGCGACCACCATCGACGACGAGCAGATCGGGCACCTGCCACCCTGCCTCGCCCGCACGCGCGAGCCGTCGCGTGAGCACCTCGCGCATCGCGCCGAAGTCATCACCGCCCTTGAGCTCGTGCTGACCCCGGAGGTGAAACGAGCGATAGCGCGCGCGATCGAGCTGCCCGTCGGTCATCGCCGTGAAGGCCGCCACCGTGTCGAGGCCGCCGAGGTGCGAGATGTCCACGCACTCGATGCGGCGCGGCGGGCGCGGGAGGCGGAGCTTCTTCTCCACCTCGGCAAGGCGCGCCTCCACGTCTTCCTTCTCGCGCTCCTTCTCGCGGAACGCGTGCTCCGCGTTCTCGGTGGCCATGCGCACGAGGTCCTTCTTGCTCCCCCGCTGCGGCACGAGCACCTGCACGCGTCGCCCACGCTGCTCGCCGAGCGCGAGCGCGAGGCCGTCCATCGCCTCGACCTCGACGGGCAAGAGGAGCTCGTCGGGCACGCCGTTTCCCTGCGCATAGAACGCGGTCACGAACGACGCGACGAGCTCCTCGTCGGGCAGGTACGCGTCGAGCGAGAACGTCCTCACGTTCGTCATGCGCCCGCCGCGCACGATCACCATCGCGAGCTCGGCGCGATCCCCGTGCACGAAGAGGCCGAGCGCATCCTGATCGACGTCCTTGGCCACGGCGATGCGCTGATCGGTCTGCACGCGATCGATCGCGCGAAGCTGATCTCGGTACACGGCCGCCTGCTCGAACGCCTGTGCCTTCGCGGCCTCGCGCATGCGTCGATCGAGATCGGCCGTGAGCTCCTCCTGCCGACCATCGAGGAAGAGGCCCACCATCGCGGCCTGCGCGAGGTACGCGTCGCGATCGACCTCCACCACGCACGGGCCCGGACAGCGGCGGATCTGGTACTGGAGACACGGCCGCACGCGCCGCGCGAAGTCCGAGTCACGACACGTGCGCAGCTTGAAGTGACGGTTCACGAGGCGAAGCGTCTTGCGCGCCGCGGTCGCGGAGTCGTAGGGCCCGTAGTACTGCGCGCCGTCCTGCTTGGGCTTGCGGACCACGGTGAGCTTCGGCCACGCGTCGCGCAGATCGATGCGGATCGAGAGGAATTCCTTGTCGTCGCGGAGCTTGAAGTTGTAGCGAGGCCGCTTCTCCTTGATGAGCGCGTTCTCGAGGATCGCCGCCTCCTTCTCGTTGGCGACGACGAAGGTCTCGAGGTCACCGATCTCGTGCGGCAGCCGGTGGATGAAGAAGCGGTTGTCGCTCGAGCCCTCCTGGAAGTAGCTCCGCACGCGCGAGCGCAG
>JAIBCE010000597.1 GCA_019694315.1 Sandaracinaceae bacterium | reverse complement strand
AGCCGGCCGGCGGGGGAGCGAAGCTCCCCCTTGAGGCGCGAGCCGGTGATCGGACACCGCGCACAGCAACGAAGTTGCGAGCACGGGGAGAACCCGGGAGGAGCGAAGCGACGACGAGCGATGGGGGGTCGGGCCCCCGCCTCGAGCGCCGGAGGCGCGGGAAATACTGGGCGGGAGCGGATCCGCACACGAATTCGTGGAGCCGATCGGCGGCGGTGAGCGGCATCACCGGGCAAACACCCTAGAAGCTTGCTCCCAACACTCTCCACGTGGAATCCGTCGGTTTCCTCCGACAACGAGGAGGCGCCCGGGCGACAACACAGCCGAATCGGACCGGGCACGCGCCTCGCTTGTGAGAACGATCGCCTGATGTCGCGTGCGAACGACCCCCGCTTGGATCGAGGACTCGAGCTGTATGGACGTGGCCTGGTGGCCGACGCCGTGGGGCTCTGGCGCGACGTCCTCGTGGACGATCCGGCGAACGTCCGCGCACGCGACTACCTCGAGGCCGCAGGTCATCAGACCTCCACGTTCCAGGTGACGCCCGAGGCCGGCGAGAGCGCAGAGGCGCAGACGAGCTGGCGCGCCGAGGTCATCGAGCTCGTGCGACAGCGCAATTTCGAGGGCGCGCTGGCGCGCCTCTACGCCGAGCGTCGGATCTCGCCGCGCGATGCCGAGATCACGGCCAGCATCCAGCGCCTCAAGGAGCATCGGCTCCACGCGCTCGCAGGCGCGATCGGCGGCCTCGATCGCGTGCCGCTGCGGAGCGAGCTCCATCCCCCTCGAACGCTCGAGCACGCAGTGGTCGCGCGCCTCGTGGACGACGTCGCCAGCGCGGACGACATCGCGCGATCCTCGCCCCTGGGCCGCGTGCGCACCCTCGAGGTGCTGCTCGACCTGACCCACACGGAGCTGCCACCCAGCACCGGGCCACTGTGGGTGGGCGAGATGCGTCAGCAGCTCGAGCGCGCGCGCGCGGAGGGCGAGGCACACACGCCCCCGCCCGTCGCGAGCCAGCCCACGCCCGTCGCGAGCCAGCCCGCGCCGTCGATCGCGCCCGCACACGTCAGCGCGCCCACGCCCGCGCCGAGCGCGCCGCCCGAGTCGGGGTTCGACGTCGCGTTCCGTCAAGGCATGGAGGCGTACATGGCCCGCCGCTTCGACGAGGCGGAGCAGCTCTTCGAGCGCTGCCTCGCGCTCCGTCCCGACGACGCGCGAGCGAGCGTCAACCTCCAGCGCCTCCGGGCACGGCGTCGCGCATGAGCACGGTCGTCGTCGTCGATCCGGATCCGCGCGAGCGCGCGCGTCTCGCGAGCGGCCTGCGCGATCGCAAGGGCCTCGCGATCGTCAGCTGCGCCGACGTGGAAGAAGCCCTGCTCGCGTGCCCTTCCCCGCCCGCGCTCGTGATCGTCGGCCTCACCGCCGAGCAGTGCGAGGACGCCGCCGTCGTGAACCGCGCACTGCGCAAGAAGTGGCCGAGCGCGCTCGTGGTGCTGGCCGTCGACGACGACGGTCGGCTCCCCACGCTCGACATCGGGCACCGCCTGCACCTCTTCGCGCGACCTGCGTCGCTCCAGCGACTCGCCCTGCTCTTGCGTCGTGAGGCGACCTCGTCGCAGGTGGACCTGCCGCGCGTGAGCCTGCCCGACCTCGTGCAGCTCGCCTGCCTCGGTGGGCACACGATGCGCATCTCGTGCTCGCGAGAGGGACACGACGTGGGCACGGTCGACGTCGTGGGCGGCAAGCTCGTCAGCGCCCGCGACGCCGAAGGACGAGGCCTGCCGGCGCTCAGTCGGCTGCTCTCGAGCCACGTCGCGGCGCGTGTGCGCGAGCTGCTCGACATCCCATCGACCGACCTCTCGCTCGACTGGCAGCACGCGCTCTTCGAGGCGATGAAGCTCGCCGACGAGGCGCCGCGGGCCGCCAGCTTCGAGGAGCTCATGGAGTCGCTCTCCCAAGCGCTGCTCGAGCGTGACTACGCGCGGGCCGCGGAGGCCCTCGGGCGCGCAGCGGAGCTCAGGCCCGACGACGCGCTGGTCAAGGTCAACCTCGAGCGGCTGCGCAAGCTGGGATACGTCGTGAAGAAAGGGTCCGACGAATGATCTCGTTCTCGATGCTCAGTCAGAAGGGTGGCGTCGGAAAGACGACCGTCGCCCTGAACCTGGCCTTCGCGATGGCCCAGCGCGGCGTGCGCACCTGCCTCGTCGACCTCGATCCACAAGGCGCCGTGGGGCTCTCGCTCAAGAGCGGCACTCGCAAGACCAGCGGCGTCGTCGGCCTCCTGGCCGGCGATGCGTGGGATCGCGCGCGCCTCGAGACCCGCATCCCAGGCCTGAGCCTGCTCACCACGGGCGACATCCCGCCAGGGGCCATCGAAGAGACGCACGACGCGTGGTCGAGCCTGCCGACGATCCGACGTCTGCTCGCCTCGATGCGCGACGTCGACCTCGCGCTGCTCGACACGCCGGCAGGAATCGCCGGGCCCACGCGCGCGGCCGCGCAGGCGACGGGCCGCGTGCTCGTGCCCCTGCAGTGCGAGCCGCTCTCGCTGCGCACCGTCCCCGCCGTGCTCGCGTCCATCGCCAACTGGCGAAGCGGCGGCCACGACGTCTCGGTGCTGGGCCTGCTCCTCACGATGACCGGCTTCCGCGACGAGCACGCGCTGGCCGTGCTCGAAGAGGCCTGGGCGCTCTACCCGTCGCTCGCGCTCGAGACCCACATCCCCCGCGACGTGGCGTTCGCTCGCGCGAGCGCGCTCGGCGTACCGGTCGCCCTGCAGGCGAGCCGGCCCCCACCCGTGGCCACGATCTTCGATCGGCTGGCGGCCGAGCTCGAGCCCCGCCTGGGCCTCGACGAGAAGGAGGCGGACGATGCCCCGCGCTATCTCCTGGATTGATGCGGCCGAGGCGGCACGCCTCGTCGCTTCACTCTCCACCCCGATCGGCGCGGCGCGCCCCGAGGCCGCTCGCGAGACGACCCATCGCGAGGTGGCCAGTCACGAGGTGGCCAGTCACGAGGTGGCCAGTCGCGAGGTGGCCAGTCGCGAGACGGCCAGTCGTGAGACGGCCAGTCGTGAGACGGCCAGTCA
>JAIBCE010000185.1 GCA_019694315.1 Sandaracinaceae bacterium | reverse complement strand
GAGCGCGCCGAAGCCATCGGCGTCGGTGATCGCGTGGTGCGCCACGAGGACGAGCGCGAGGCCCGTCTCGAGCGTCGCCAGCCCGGCGCGGTACAGGCGCGCGTCGGCGGGCGAGAACGGCCGCTCGAGCAGCTCCTTCGCGAAAGCGCGCAGCTCGTCGTCGACACGACACGCGCGCGACTCGAGCGAGACGGGGCGCGGCGTCGACACGAAGGCGAGCGGGCCCTCGGCGCTCCTGCGGAAGCCGACCCGGAGCCCCTCGAGGGTGTGCTCGAGGTGACCGAGCGCCTCGCGAACACGTTCGACGTCGACGCCCTCGAGCGCGAGGATCGCCCCGACGTGGGCGTTGTGCTGCGAGCGGCCCGTCGTGAGGAACTCGAGCGCCCAGTGCGAGCCGAGCGGCGCGGGCACCGCGGAGCTCTCGCCGACGACCGTCGACGGCGGGGCCTCGGCGAGCCGGTCCTCGAGCGTGCTCGGCGTCGGACCGAACCCCAGCCGCGCCAGCGTGCGCGCGTGCCGCGCGGTGTGCTCCATCGCCTCGAAGGACACGGAGCCGCCCGCCACCCAGAGGCCACGATCGCCCTGAAGCGCCTGGAGCTCCAGCCAGGTGCCCGCGTTCTCCGGCTTCACCGCGGGGAAGAAGCTCCAGAGCCGCGTCGCGCAGCGCTCGATCAACGTCAGCCCCATCGACGCGAGATCGGCCTCGAGGATGCGCGCGAGCTCGTCGTCGGGGATGCGCGCGCCCTGCGCGTCGAACGGGTACTGCGAGATCGAGATCAGATCGGCGCTCGGATCCTGGCGGATGAGGCCGAGCACGTGCCCCGAATGCTCCTGAGAGAACCCGCGCTCGGTGGTGATCGCCGCGACGCCCGGCGGGAGGTTCTTCACCCGGAGGATGTGCACGAGGTACGGGAGTGTGACGAACCGCCGGAGCCGCGCGCCGAGCACGTCGTCTTCGGGGAGCATTCGCGCCGAGACGCCGGGCTCGCACGCCAGGATGACCTCGTCGAACCGCGTCCGCTCGCCGGCCGCCTCGATCCACGTGCCGTCGTCGCAAGGCGTGACGCGCGTGACCGGGCACGAGGTGCGCACGCTCATCCCGGCGCGCTTCAGGCGCTCGGCCAGGGTCTGCCACAGGCGCTGGTTGCCGCCGTCGATGCGCACCGGCGTGCGGCTGCGGTGGCGCGCGTGCCGCTTGTACTCGACGAGCAGGTGCGCGGGCACCTCGTCGTCGAAGAAGCCATAGCCGTACGCCGTCCACAACATGGAGATGTCGAAGGGGATGCGGCTCGCATCGTGGGCCTCGAGCCAACTCGACATCGGCTGCGCGAGCGCCGGATCGCGGTAGCCGAAGCCCGCGATCCACTCGTCGGCCACCGGACCGCCCGCGGCGCCGAGCACCCGGTCGAGCCAGCGATCGGTCACCGTGGGCGGGTCGGGCTCGACCGCGCCGGATTCGCGCGAGAGCTGCGAGGTGCCGAAGGCGGGTGAGAAGGGCAGCTCGAGCTCGCGCGCGAGATCGAGGAGGAGCCGCGAGGCCTCCGAGAAGAAGGTGCCGCCGAGCTCGCAGGGGATCCCGTCGACGACAACGCTCTTCACCTTGCCGCCGACGTCGGGCTCGGCCTCGAAGATGGTCACGTCGCGGTAGCCGAGCCGCGCGAGCTCGTGCGCCGCGGTCAGGCCGGCGACGCCCGCGCCGACGATCGCGATCCTGGAGCGCTCGGGCGAAGGGCGCCGATGCACAGGCCAGGGAGGCCGCTCGGGCGACGCGAGCCCGTCGACGTGCGGGGCCTCGAAGGCGAGGCCGAGCATCTCGAGCAGGAGCCCCGACAGACGCGCCGGCGTGGGGTGGAGCGCGAGCTGCTCGACCGGCAGGCGTTTGCCCACGACGCCCTCGAGCCGCGCGACGAACTCGACCGCCGCGAGGGACTCGAGCCCCTGCTCCTGGAACGTGCGATCGGCCGCGAGGCGCTCGCGACCACACGCCGAAGCCGCCGCCGTGGCGATCGCGTCGACCATCGCCGCCCAACGCTCGTCGACCCGCAGCGCCGGGAGCGCGCGGACCGCGGCGACGAGCGGATCGTCGGAGGACGCGTCGTCGTGCTGCTCGTCGCGCGCGAGGGCGAGAAACGCGGGCGAGCGCTCGAGCGCGCCGTCGAGCAGCGCTCGCGCGGTCGAGCTTCGTCGCACCTTGCCGCTGGTCGTCTTGTGGACGAGGCCCGCGCGGCCGATCGCCAACACCTCGATGGCGAGGCCGTGGTGCTTCCGGACCGCGCGTTGGATCGCCGCGAGGATCGGGCCGAGCTCGGCGCCGTCGCGGAGCTCCGCGACCACGCCCAGGCCGTCGGTGTCGACGCACGGCACGGCGAACGCCGCGACGCATCCTGGGCGAATCGCCCCGTGCGCCGCCGCCACGGTGGCCTCGACGTCCTGCGGATAGAGGTTGCGCCCGCCGCGGATGATCAGGTCCTTGAGGCGACCGGTCACCACCAGCTCGCCCTCGCACAGCGCGCCGAGATCGCCGGTTCGGAGCCACGGGCCGTCGCCGTCCGCGAGGCGCGCACGGAAGGTCTCCTCGGTCTCGGCAGGACGACCGTGATACCCCGCGGCCACGCTCGGAGAGCGCACCCAGATCTCGCCCACGCGCCCGGCGGGGACCGCGACGCGCGTGTCGGGCTGCTCGACGCGCAGCTCGACCCCGCTCGGGGCCGCGCCGCACCCCGTCAGCGTGGCGCGGCGGGCCTTGCCGCGGGCCGGACGGATCACCCCGTCGCGCTCGAGCGCGTCGAGATCGCACTCGACCCGCGCGCGCCCTCGCAGCGTGACGCCGACCGTGTGCTCGGCCAGGCCGTACGCAGGGCAGAACGACTCTGCGCGCAGCCCGGTGGGCGCCATCTCGTCGAAGAACCGAGCCATCAGCGCCGGATCGATCGGCTCGGCGGCGCTCATCAACAGCTCGATCGCGTCGAGTCGGAAGCGCGCGCGCTCCTCCTTGGAGGTTCGGCGCAAGAGCAACCCGAACGCGAAGTTGGGGGCCGCCGTGTGCGTGGCGCGGAGCTCGGTCGCGAGCTCGAACCAGACCGCGGGGCGCTCGAGGAACGTGATGGGCGACGTGAGCGTGAGCGAGCCGTTGCCCCAGGCGGCGCTGAGGATCCCGCTGATCAGCCCGAGGTCGTGGTACTGTGGGACCCAGGCGACGAAGCGGGAGCCCGGGTGCATGCCGAGCACGGCGCGGTTGAGCGAGAGCTGGTGATCGAGGTTGCCGTAGGTGATGGCGACCCCGCGCGGATCGCCCGTCGAGCCGGACGTGTACTGCAGGACCGCGACGTCGTCGGGGCCGACGTGCGGCACGACGATGGGCGCGCTGCTCTCGGCGTGGCCGGTGACCACCCAGTCGAGGGGCGGCATCGGCGTGCCGAGGAGCAGGCCCTTCACCTGCAGCCAGCGGACGACCCAGCGGAAGCTGCGATCGGTGAGGGCGAGCCGGCACTGGGCGTCGCTGGCGATGCGGGCAAGGCGCTCGATGTCCTCGGTGCCCTTCGCCGGGTTGGGCGGGTACGCGGGCACCGCGACGAGGCCCGCGGCCATGCAGCCGAGCAGCGCCCAGACGAACGCGAGCCCGGGCGGGTAGACGAGCAGCACGCGCTCGCCGGGCCGGAATCGCTTGCGCAGGTCGGCTGCGATCGCCGCGACGCGGGCCATCGCCACGCGACGCGAGACCCTCTCGACGATCTCTCCGCGCTCGTCGGCCCACGCGTAGAGCAGCTCGTCGGGGCGGTCGGCCGCGGCGGCGCGCACGACCTCGAGGAACGGCACGAAGCTCATGCCTCGGCCCCCAGCGCGGCCGCGATCGCGGCGTGGACCTGCGACGAGAGCTCCTCGTGCGCCGTGGGGCTCGGACTCGGCGCGGGGATGGGCGGGCAGAGCACGATCTCGACCTCGCCGCTCCCCACCAGCTTGCTCGGGTGCGGCATGAGCGGGTGCAGCCCGCGGATCGCGATCGGCAGTATCGTCGCGCCGCTCTCGACGGCGATGTGGAACACGCCCTTCTTGAAGGGCTGGAGGTGGCCGTCGCGCGTGTGGCGCCCCTCGGGGCAACAAGCGACGTTGGTGCCGCCGGCGAGCGTCTGCGCCACCTGATGACAGGTCTCGCGCGCGGCCGCGGGCGAGCCGCGATCGATGCGGATCTGCCCCCAGCGGCGCCCGGCCCACCCGTAGACGGGGATGCGCGAGGCCTCGATCGCCTCGAGCCCCACGATGTACCCCGAGAGGTGCGCGAGCAGGATGAAGTGATCGAGCACGTTGACGTGGTTCGACATGAAGAGGTACGTGCGGCCCTCCTCGAGGTGCTCGAGGCCGCGCACCCGGAAGCGCAGACCGAACGCGCGGAACGTGAGCCGCAGGCCGGCCTTCATCGGTCCGAGCAGCTGGCGCGGCGTGAAGACCAGCGAGCTCCCGAGGAACGAGGCGATGAGGGTCGAGAGTGCCCCCCAGCCTGCGACGTTGCGTGCGAGCGACGGAGCTCTGGCGTTCACCGGGCGCGACCATAGTCGCGGCCCCGAGTCCATCAATCAGGAAAAACGAATAATCTGCGGAAAATCAGGGCAGCGACGCCAACGCTCCCCAGCGCCCGTCGACGCTGGGACGGAACGAGCCCGCGCGCGCCGAGGTCACCGCGACGTGGTCCTCGTGCCACAGCGGCACGTAGGGCATCTGCGCGCGCAACACGTCTCCCAGCCGCTGGTAGCAGCCGCGCCGCGCCGTGGGGTCGAGCGTGCGGAGGCCCTCGTCGAGGAGCGCGTCGACCTCGGCGTGGCGGAAGCGCGCGCGGTTGGCGCCCTTCGGCGGCAGCGCGTCGGAGTGCAGGTACCACCGGAGCACGTCGGGATCGGTCACCTCGCTCGCGATCAGCGGCGCGACGTCGAAGTCTCCCGCGCTCAGCCGGGCGAAGAAGGTGCCGAACTCGTAGGTGTGGACGTCGACGGGGAGGCCGGCGTCGGAGATCGACTGGGCGAGCGCGCGCGCGATCCCGACCCGCGTGCGATCGGTCGACGTCACGAGCGACAGCCGCAGCCCTTTGCGCCCGAGCGGGCCGAGCACCGACGCACCGCCGCTCGGATCGTACGGGAGCGGCCCCTTGCTCGTGCCGGCCAGGGCGATGCTCGGAGGGAGCAGGCCCTCGGCGAGGGTGGCGGCGGCGCCCAGCTTGGCGCGCACGATGGCCTCGCGATCGATGGCAGCGGACAGCGCACGACGCACCTCGGGCACCGAGAGCTCCGGGTGCGAGCAGCGCACCGCGAGGAACGTGGTGGCCGCCCCTGCCCGTCGCTGCGCGCGCAGGCCCGGCGGGGCGTCGGAGCGCGCGGGCAACGAGAGCGCGAGGCCCGGTGCGAGCACGTTCGCCGCCACGTCGACGCTCCCCGCGACGACCCGGAGCGCGCGCGCGGGCTCGTCGCGCACCGTGCGCACGACCAGCCCCTTCGGCGGCGCGGCCGCGAACCATTCGTAGGAAGGGGCCGGCGAGAGCGTGATCGAACCAGGCTCGCGCGCCGAGATGCGGAAGGGCCCCGAGCCGGTGAGCGCGGCGTCACGTGCTCGCGAGGCCTCGTCCGCCTTGAGGATCGGCACGTCGAGGTCTCCGCGCAGCGTCGCGCGCGGGCTCTTCGGGCGGAAGCGGACCCTCCGCTCGTCGAGCGCCTCGATGGAGGCGAGCTCGACGACGACGCGACGCGAGGGCGAGCCGAGCGACTCCTCGCCGAGCGCACGGAACGTGGCGACGACGTCGGCGGCGCGCACCTTCGTGCCGTCGTGGAAGCACGCCCCCGCCCGGAGCGTGACCAACAGCGCGCCGTCGGCCTCGTCCTTCAGCGACTCGGCGAGCCAGGGCGTGGGCGCGGCCGTGTCGGGGTCGGGCGCGATGAGCGCGGCGTGCACCAGGCGCGCGACGCGCAGCGCGTAGACGTCGGCGACGAAGCGGGGATCGAGCGTGGCCGGATCGACGGGGATGACGACCTCGAGCAGCTCGTCGGACGGGCGTCGTCTCCGCGCGCACGCGAGGGGCGAGGCGGAGATCGAGGCGAGCGTGAGCAGCGCCGCGCGCCGTCGCATCATCGCGACCGGGGTCGGAGGATCTCGCCGATCGCCTGGGTGATCTCGCCCACCTCGAACGGCTTGCGGACCCAGCGGGTGCGCGGATCGCCCGCGGTGAGGTCCTCTTCGATGGCCACCGCCGAACCGCTGATGAAGACGATCCCTGCGTCGGGCAGCGCGCGGCGGACCTCGGCGAGCGAGCCCTGGACGTCGCTCGCGATCGGCGAGAGATCGAGCAGCACCGCGTCGATCGCGCCAAGGTTGGGCAGGCGCGCGCGCAGCGAGGCCTCGTCGTGCACCGCGATGACCTCGGCCCCCCTCGCCCCGAGCCCGGCGTCGAGCAGCGCGCAGACCGCGCGATCGTCCTCGACGACGAGGACGCGGGCGCCGTTCACGACCGAGGAGAACGAGCTCGAGGAGGTCCGGCGCGGGAGCTCGCTGGGTGCGACGTGCGCGATGTGGCGCGGGAGCCGGAGCTCGAAGGTCGCTCCGCGAGGCGTGGAGACGAAGCTCAGCTCGCCTCCCAGCTTGCGCACCATCTCGCGCGCGTGGCGGAGTCCGATGCCGGCACCGCCCGGGCGGGAGGTGCGTCCCTCGAAGAGGCTCTCGACGAGGTTCGGGTCGACGCCCGGTCCCTCGTCGGCGACCGCGATGCGCACCGAGCGCGCCTCGGCCACGACCGAGAGGCGGATCGTGCTGGCCGCTGGGCTGAAGGCGATCGCGTTCAGGAGGAGGTTCGTGAGCACGTGACCGAGCGCCGCAGCGCCGTCGACCTCGGCCTCCTGGGAGGGCCCTTCGTGCTCGATGGCGATGGTGACGCCGGCCCGCGCCGATTCGACGCGGAGGGCCTCGACCACCTCGAGCACGAGAGCGTCGACGACGGAGGACTCCGAACGCCCCTGCGAAGCACCGATCGCCTCACGCGCCAGGGAGCGCGCCTCGCGAGCCTTGCGCGTGGCCACGGCCAACGCACGCTGCAGCTCCTCGGGCGTGACGTCTTCGCGCGAGGCCTCGTCGAGCCAACCGAGGACCACCGTGAGCGCGTTGGACACGTCGTGGAGCGCCTCGGCAGCACCGACGGGGGTCGCACCTGTTCCCACTCCCGACGGGGTTCGCGCGTCCAAAGCGCTTCCTACGGTAGCACGTTCGGCCGTCGGACTTCTGCTGTGATACACGGTCCGCGATGCGGATCCTCCGGGTCACGCTGCTCGTGGTTCCGCTCTCGGTCGGCTTCGCCAGGCCGTCGGCGAGCAAGCCTGCGCCCCTCCATTGTCCTCCGCAGGCGGTGGCGATCCCCGCCGGCACATTTCCCATCGGCACCACCCGCTCGCAGGACTTCGACGTCGACGAGCAGCCGCGGCGCATGGTCACGCTCACGCGGGCCTACTGCCTCGATCGGACCGAGGTCACCGTCGGCGAGTGGGAGACCTGCGTCCGGGCTGGCGCATGTCCCGAACGAAAGCCGTTCTTCGCGGGGGACAAGCTCCCCATGACCAACGTGGACTGGCACGACGCCCGGCGGGCGTGCTCCTTCCGCGGCGGTCGCCTCCCCACCGAGGTCGAGTGGGAGCACGCAGCGCGCGGCGGCGACGATCGCCTGTTCCCCTGGGGCTCGTGGCGGCCCGACTGTCCCTACGCCGATCTATGGGGCGAGACCTGGGGTTCCTGCGGCACCTACGGTCCGAGCGCCGTCGGGTCGTCGCCCAAAGGGGCGTCCCCCTTCGGCGCGCTCGACATGGCGGGCAACGTCCTCGAGTGGGTCGACGACGCGTTCGACGGCAAGCCGTGGTCCGCGTTGCCGGACGTCGACCCGCACCACGCCGACCCGAAGGCGCGGCTCCGTGGCGTCCGCGGCGGCAGCTGGGACTACGACGTCGTCCACTCGCTCCGCGTGTCCGATCGCGACGGCTACCCAAGCGATCTACGCGATGCGACGCTCGGATTCCGCTGCGCCTACGACCCGCTCCCCTAGATCGAGCACGCGATCGGCGAGCGCGAGGGGGGCCGGGCGGTGGCTGGTGAGGACGATCGCGCGCCCCGCCCCGAACCGACGGATCGCCTCGATCGCGCGTCGCTCGGCTTCGGCGTCGAGGTTGGCGGTCGGCTCGTCGAGCAGCAGCACCGGCGCGTCGGAGGCGAGCGCGCGCGCGAGCGAGAGCCGCTGGGCCTCGCCGCTCGAGAGGGCTCGGCCGCGCGAGCCGACGCGCGCGTCGTCGTCGAGCGCGACGACGGTGCGATCGCCGAGCGCGTGGAGGACCTCGCGCGCACGTTCGATCCGCGCCACGTCGGTCGGGCGATCGGGGGCGAGGTTCTCGGCGAGGGTCCCGGGCAGCACGGGCGGCGACGGCGGTGCCCAGGCGAAGGGACGTTCGCTCACGCCCGCCCCCTCGAGCTGCTCGTCGCCCAGCCGAACGCTGCCCCGTGAGCCGCGGATGCCCAGGAGCGCCTCGAGCAGCGCGCTCTTGCCCACCCCCGGGGGTCCGATCAGGGCGAGCACCGACCCGGGGGCGAGGTCGAAGTCGACGCCCTCGCGCACCCGCTCGCTCCCGATGTCGAGCGCGAGCTCTCGCACGGCGAGGGTGGCCGGCGTGAACACGCGACGCCGGGCGCCGTCCATCCCTCCATGGCCCACGTCGGCGAGCTGCTCGAGCGCGCGGCGTCCGCGATCCAAAGCGGCCGCGGCCTCGGCAAGATCGCGGATCGGGCGGTAGGTCGAGACCAGGACGATCAGCACCGGCACCAGTGCGGCGCGCGGAAACGCAGCGCCGGGCGCGAACAGCGCGACGAGGAGCACGATGGCGAGCGCGGCCAGGATCTCGTTCGCCGACGACGAGAGGCTGCGACGCGCGGCGGCCTGCGAGGCGAGCGTCGCCCCCTCGCGCCCGAGCGCGTCGACGCGCCCCATCGCCACGCGCCCGCCCCCGAAGCTGGCCCAGAGCGCGGCGTGCTCGATCACGTCGCGGCTCGCGTCGACGGTCTCGATGGCGCCCTGCGCGGCGGCCTCGTGCGCCTTGCGGAGGCCACGCCGGATCGGCCGCACCAGCGCGGCGAATGGCAGCAGCAGCAGCAACAACAGAAGGGCGAGCGTAGCGTCGAGCATCAGCACGCACCCCGCGAGCACCGCGAGGTGTGCGAAGCCACGCACGCGCGCTCGCTCTGCCCGCGCGCCGATCTCGAGCTCGCCGGGCCACGTCAACGCCGAGCCCAGCGTCACCGCGGGATCGAGCTGGAGCGCCGACGAGAGGATCTGCTGCCGCGCACGCGCGGCGAGGAGCGCCGCGTCACGCGTCTCTCGGGCCTCGAGCACCAGCCATGCCGAACCGCGAACGATGATCGCGGCGAGCCCGACGAGGGCGACCGTGACGACCGACACGGATGCCAACCGAGGAGGCAGTCCGCCCCCCAGCCAAGACATCCATGTCATGCCCGCGGCACTCGATGCAGGCCTCGGCGCACCGGCGAGGAAGCGTGCCAACGTCCCCAACGAGACGGCCAGGACTCCTTGCGCCGCGGCGGCGATCGCCTCGAGCGAGATCGCGACGAGCGTCGACCGGAGCACCTCCCGAGCGGGGCCTCCGAGCTTCGCACGCAGCGGAAGGATCGATCGCACGCCTCGTCCGTATCTCGGATCCGTCAGCGTCCCAAGCGTGGGATTGGCTGCATTCCTTGCGGGATCGCCGAGGCGTACGCATGCATGAAAGACGGCTCCACGCAATGCGTGTCGCCAGAGCGAGGAACGGAAAGGAGGCCGAGCGATCGAAGATTCGCGAGGGCACTGGCGGTGACGCGGGGACGGCCCAAGGAACGGCCGGACCACGAGTACCCACGGGCGCTGCGCACACCTCACCCGACCTCCGGTCCCCGGAGCCCCGGCGTGGGCACATGCGTTGCAGCCCATTCGCACGAACCCGCGTTCGGGTTCACGCGCACGGGGGGCATGTTCGCTTCTCGGCGTGGTTCTACCCCATCGCGCAGGACGAGCAAGCCCACATGCGCCGACTACAGCGACCCACATCGAAGGACGACAGCCGCCCTTCGTCCTCCAAGGCCGCGAAGAGCCGGCGCCGCGACGCCACCGCGAACGTGGCGCATTCACAAGCAACGCAGAAGTCGACTCCGCGCGCGAACCGCGCGGCATCTCGGGAGACGGTCATGAACGTGAGCACCCTTCGTAAGAAGACGCCGTCGGTGGGGCCGACCGAGAAGGTCACCCCGCGTAACGCGGAGCCGCGCGTGACCAAGACCACGAGCGCGTCGGCGCCGCGGCTCGTCGCGGCCCCTGCTGTGGCCCCCACTCCCCAACCCGAGGCCCCGAGGACCCGGCGCTCCAACGCGCCCCAGATCCTGCCCTCTTCGCGTCGTCGCCGCGACAGCGCCGCTCGCCCGAGCAGCGCGCGCGCGCCGAACGACATGCCGCTCCGTCCCCCGTCGGAGGGGGCTCCGGGCGCGGACGAAGAGGTCGTCGAGGTCGAGGCGCCGATGGGCGAGCCCTCCCTCGAGGAGTTCGCCCGCGACGAGATGGTCATCCCGGCCCCGCTCGAGGAGGGCAAGCCCGCCGAAGACCCGAGCGGCGACTCGATGCTCTCGCGGTACTTCCGCGAGATGGCGATGCACACGGTGATGTCCCACCAGGAGGAGGTCGCCGCGGCCGTCGCCGTCGAGAAGGCCGAGGCCAACCAGTGGCTCGCCCTCCTCGGCTTCCCGGCCACCTTCGAGCACATGATGGCGACGCTCGAGAAGGACTTCGCCGAGCACGCCGGCATGCCCGAGCTCGCCGAGGCGAAGAAGCTCGTCAAGCAGGTCGCTGCGCTCAAGCTGCCCGCCGGCAAGAAGAAGGACCCCAAGGTCGAGAAGGTCCTCGGCAAGTGGACCACCCACCTCTTCGAGCTCGGCAAGAAGCTCCGGATCGCCGACAGCGATCGGCTCTGGGTGGCGCACGCCGAGGACGAGGCCCGCCGGCTCGGCCAGAGCCACCTCGACGATGAGGTCGAGGACGAGCACGCCAGGGGACACGGCTCGATGGAGCCGAGCCGCGACTACCAGAAGTGGCTCGAGCGCGTGGAGGCAGCCCGCAACGGGTCGCTCCGCGCCAAGAACCGCTTCGTCGCGGCGAACCTCCGCCTCGTCGTGTCGATCGCGCGTCGCTACAACCGCGGCCGCCTGCCGCTCATCGACCTCATCCAGGAGGGCAACATCGGCCTCATGAAGGCCGTCGAGCGATTCGACCACACCCGCGGCTACCGGTTCAGCACCTACGCCTCGTGGTGGATCCGCCACGCCATCTCGCGCGCGCTCGCCGACAAGGGCCGCGCGGTCCGCATCCCGGTCCACATGCTCGACACCTACAACCGGGTGATGCGGGCGACGCAGACCATCATCGCGCGCACCGGTCGCGAGCCGCTGACCGAGGAGCTCGAGAAGGAGACCGGCATCCCCGCCGAGAAGCTCGACCGCGTGAAGGGCTTCTGGGCCGAGACCCCGTTCTCGCTCGACCGCCCCGTGGGCGACGAGGACGGCCGCAAGTTCATCGACTTCCTCCAGGAGGAGAACGTCCCCACCCCGTACGACAACATCGTGTCGGCCAAGTGGAACGACGAGGTCCGTCGCCTCCTGCAGAACCTCACCCCCATCGAGTCGCGCATCATCCGCTGGCGGTTCGGCCTCGACGACGAGGACGAGCTCACCCTCAAGGAGATCGGCGACAAGTACAACCTGTCGCGCGAGCGCATCCGCCAGCTGCAGGAGCAGGCTCTCGGCAAGATGCGCAAGCAGATGAAGGAGTAGCGTCGTGATCGCGGTCGGCGTAGCCTCTTCGGATGGCGCGCCGACACGCCCACGCTCGCAGCCTCCAGGCGCTGTTCCGGGTGGTGCTCGCGACCGTGACGAGCGCCACCGCGTACGGTGCCATCGTGTCGGGTTGTGGCGGCGACACCGTCCAGGACCAGCCGGGCGTGTGTGCCGTGGCCTCCGACGCGGGCGTGGCCGCCTGCAACACGAGCTTCCGATTGCAGATGCGTCCTGGAAGCACACCGGAGGCGTGCGGATTCTCTGATTCCAGGGTCTTGTTCGGTACCGACTGCGAGCGCTTCTGCGGTCGGATCTACTTCGGCACCTACCGTCGTTGCGAGTACGACAACCTCAGGGGAGAGATCTTCTGCGATCACTCCTGTCCCGTCGACGGGCGCCGTCCTGAGGGCCTCGTCGCCAATCACGAGGAGACCGGGACCCTCGGCGGATGGTTCGCGCGCATGGCCCACAACGAAGCCGCCGCGATCGAGGCGTTCGCGATCGTGGAGACCGAGCTCTCGAAGCACCACGCACCGCGTTCGCTCCGCGCCTCGGTGGCCCGGGCACGTCGCGACGAGGTTCGTCATGCGCGTGCCGCTGCGGCCCTCGCGCGGCGTCACGGCGGCGCGCCGCGACGACCGACGGTCCACGCCGAGCCGCGCACGTTGCTCGCGATGGCGATCGAGAACGCCCGCGAGGGCTGCGCCCGCGAGACCATCGGCGCGATGGTCGGCCACCATCAAGCCGAGCACGCGAGCACGCCCGAGCTGCGACGGTTCTACGCGAAGATCGCGCGCGACGAGACCCGACACGCCGCCCTCTCGTGGCGCATGCACGCCTGGTTTCTCGCCCAGCTCACGCGCGAGGATCGCCGGCTCGTCGAGGAGGTCCTCGACGGCTCGCTCACATCGCTGACGATCGGGGCTCCGGAGTCGCTGCGCGTCACGCTCGGACTGCCGAGCGACGATCGGCTCCGCGCCATGATCGCAGCGTTCGCCGCAGGCTAAATCACCGAGCACACCGAGCACGATTCTCGAACGCTGAAGCTGTGCGTCTCGTGCTCGTGCTCGTGCTCGTGAGCCGTGCGCGGGCTCGGGCTCGGGCTCGGGCTCGGGCTCGTACCCGCAGCCAAGACCGCGCACGCAACCGGTCGCTGGATCGTGCCAGGCACTTGCGTGGTCGAATGGTCGCGATACACGACTGTGCCGAGGACGCGTGCCCGAGCGCGTGCCCGAGTACGAGCCCGTTCACGAGCACGAGCACGGCCACGAAGTGATCGAGAATCGTGCTCGGTGTGCTCGCTGATTAGACGCCCAGCCAGCGGCGGAGGTGCGGCACGAGTGCGCGTGCGGCCTTCGCGCGGTGGCTGATGGCGTTCTTCTCTTCGTCGGTGAGCTCGGCCATGGTCTTGTGACCTCCGAGCTCGTGGACGAGGAAGATCGGGTCGTAGCCGAAGCCGAACGCGCCGCGCGCGTTGGTGGTGATCTCGCCCTCGCAGGTGCCGTGCGCGATGAGCGGGGTCAGCGGCATCACCGGGTCGTGGAGGACGAGCGCGCAGTGGAACCGCGCGGCGCGCGGGCCGGGACCGAGCGCGTCGAGCGCGGTGAGGAGCTTGCGGTTGTTCTCGGCGTCGGTCGCCCCCTCGCCCGCGTAGCGCGCGCTCCGTACGCCCGGCTCGCCCTGGAGGATGTCGACCTCGAGGCCGCTGTCGTCGGCGATGGCGGGCATCGCCAACGCGTTGGCGACCTCGCGCGCCTTCTTGCGCGCGTTGCCCTCGAAGGTGAGCTCGTCCTCGACGACGCGCACCGAAACCGGCGAGGCCTCGGCGACCGAGACCAGATCGATCGGCAGATCGCCGAACAGGGCGCGCAGCTCGCGGAGCTTGTTGCGGTTGCCGGTGGCGACGACCACCGTGCGACGCGCGGGGAGCGACGGCGCGGTCACGCCGAGTACTCCTCGGGGCGCTGCAGCAGCGCGGCGAAGTCGACGCCCGCCGCCGCGAGCGTGTTGCGCTGGAGCGTGCACAGCTGACCGATGCCGTGCAGGGCCAGATCGGTCATCGCGTCGATCTCCTTGCGCGGGACCGGGTGGCCCTCGGCGGTGCCCTGGATCTCCACGATCTCGTGCGCCTCGGTGGCCACGACGTTGAGATCGACGCGAGCGCGGCTGTCCTCGAGGTAGACGAGGTCGAGCGCGTGGGCGCCGTTGACGTGACCGACGCTGATCGCCGCGACGGGCATGCGGAGCACCGGGGTGAGGAGATCGCCGCGGCGCTTGAGGGTCTCGAGCGCGAGGGCGAGCGCGAGGAAGCCGCCGGTGATCGAGGCGGTGCGCGTGCCGCCGTCGGCCTCGAGCACGTCGCAGTCGATGGAGATCTGACGCTCGCCGAGCTTGTCCATGTCGACGGCGGCGCGGAGGGCGCGGCCCACGAGGCGCTGGATCTCCTGCGTGCGGCCGCTCGGGGCCTTGCCGCGACCGTCGCGCGACTCGCGGCGCGGCGGGTTGGCGCGCGGGTGCATCTGGTATTCCGCGGTCACCCAGCCCTTGCCCTTGCCCTCGAGGAACGGCGGGACCTTCGCGTCGACCGACGCGGTGCAGAGGACGACGGTGCCCCCCGCGCGATAGAGGACCGAGCCCTCCGAAGGTCGATGGAAACCCACCTCGATCTGGGGGGTTCGCAGCTCGCGGGGATCACGTCCGTCGGGGCGGCCTTTGGGGGTGCTCATCGCTCGACCCCTTACCACGACGCTCGCGAGCCGGTCAGTCGGTGCGAGGAAAGGCCAGCCGGAAACGGGTGCCGTGCGGCTCGACCGGGTCGCAGGCGATGGTCCCGCCGTGCGCCTCGACGATCTGGCGGGTGAGCGGGAGGCCGAGGCCGGTGCCGGTCGCCTTGGTGGTGAAGAACGGATCGAAGATGCGGCGACGCACCTCTTCGTCCATGCCCGGGCCTTGATCTTCGACCTCCAGCACCGCGGTCTTCGCCTCCGAGAGCACCCGCAGGGTGATGGTGCCGCCGTCCTCCATGGCCTCGCGCGCGTTGCGCACCAGGTTCACCAGCGCCTGCCGCACCTGCGCCTCGTCGACCGCGACCACGAGCGGCGACGAGGGCAGCTCGAGGTCGACGTGGACGCGCGCGCGTTCGAGCTCGGGGCCGGCGAAGGAGGCCACGTCCTGCACCAGCGAGACCAGATCGAGGGTCGACGGCCGCGGCGAAGGCAGGCGCGCGACGCGGAGGTACTCCTCGCTCACGTCCGCGAGGCGCTCGACCTCGCGCGCGATGGCGGTGACGAGCCGCACGGCCTCTTGCTTCGCCTGGGGCGCGGCGTCGTCGCGGATGGTCTCGTCGAGGAGCTCGAGGTTCAGCTGCATCGACGAGAGAGGGTTCCGGATCTCGTGGGTGATGTGCGCGGCCATCTTGCCGATCGCGGCGAGGCGCTCGGCCTGGAGCGCGCGGGCGCGGGCCTGGGCCGCCTCGGACACGTCGTCGACGACGAGCAGGGCCAGGCGGCCCTCACCGCTGCGCATGGGGACGACGCGGACGTCGAGCACCAGGGCTCCGAGCGTGACCGCGGGCCGCGGCGCGGGCTCGACGCCCTTCTCGATCGCGTGCGCTACGTCGGCGGACACGAGCTCCCAGAGCGGCGAGCGCGCGAGATCGTCGCCCTCGCGCACCGCGAGCAGCTCGCGGGCCGCGGCGTCGGCCGCCTCGACGACGCCGTCGGCGCGCAGGGCGACGACCGCGGCGCGCAGGTGGTTGACGATGTCCTCCTGCCTCCGTCGGAGCCTCGACAGATCGGCGTCGCGCGAGGCCACGCCCTCGACCATCGCGCCGAAGGCGACCGCGAGCTCGCGGATCTCGTCGCCCGGACCGGAGACCAGATCGGCGGGGAGCGGCGAGCGATCCCCCGCGGCGATGGCCTGCGCGCGCCCGGTGAGCACGCCCAGCGGCGCGAGGCGACGC
>JAIBCE010000184.1 GCA_019694315.1 Sandaracinaceae bacterium | reverse complement strand
GTTTCGCGGAGCGGAGTTGGGTGGGGGGCCCCGAACCGGCTTCGCCGGGCGGGGGGCGGGTCTGCATCAGACCCGCCGAAAGGAAGGCTACACATGACTCGGCGTCTCGCCGATCATGTGTAGAGCAGCGATTCGAATGAATCGGTGCTCTAGGGCGCGGGGCTCAGCTGCACGCGGACGACTCCGTCGGCGGGGATCTCGAAGTGGCCCACGCGCGGGCTCGCACCGCGCATCTCCACGTGCACGTCGTAGTGGCCTGGGGCGAGGTGTACGGCGTGGCGCAGGTCGCGCACCTCGTCGTCCACGCGGGCGCGCGTGTGTGTGAGCGGCTCGGTGCCGTCGTGCTCGAGGATCGTGATCTCGACCTCGTCGGTGGGCGCGACCGCGCGGGACTCACCGCGCAGCTCGTCGAGCGGGAGCGAGAGCGTCGCGTCCTGTGGGGCGCTGCCGAGCAGGTCCGTCACGGCGTAGATCAGCACGATCAGCACGGCGAAGCGCGCGAGGCGCGACTTGTTCTTCGTCGCGTACGCGAGGCCGCGCGACCAGAGGCTCTCCGAGGACGGCTCGCTCACAGCGCGAGACGTTGAACGCGCGGGCCGCGCCGTTCAAGCGAACGGCGTCTTGGTGTACCCTCATCACCCTCGCATGGCGCGGCTCCCTCTCGTCGTCCTCCTCCTCGTCGGCTTGGCTCGTCTGACCGCTCCATCGCCCGCGGCCGCTCAGGCCCTCGCGACGTGTGAAGGGGTCAGCGCTCCGGCCGAGCTCCAGCGCCTCGGCGCCGAGCTCGCGCAGAACGGCGCCTGGGACAGCGCGGTGATCTGCTTCGAGCGACTCTCGACGCTCGCCCCCGATGCGGCGGGGCGCGCCGACGCGCTCTTCAACCAGGGCATCGCGCTCCAGTCGCTCGGGCGACACCACGAGGCGCGCGACGTGTTCTCTCGCTGGATGCGCGAGCACGCGGCGACCGCGGACGACGCGACCCGCGCCGAGGCCGCGCGCCTCTTCGCGATGGAGTCGTCGCGCGTGGGCACGCTCGAGCTGCGTCTGCCTGCGACGCCGGTCGAGGTCGCCGTCCGGGTCGACGGGCACACCGCCGAGGTGACCGCGCGACCGCTGATCGTCGAGGTGGATCCGGGGACGCACACCGTGATCGTCACGGCCGAGGGCTACACGACGTTCACGTGGGACGGTCGCACCACCGATGGAGGTCGCGAGAGCGTGGAGGTCTCGCTCGTGCCGCTGCCCTCGGGGGGCGGCTCGGTCGCGGACTCGCCGGGATTCTGGGTCGGCATGGTGCTCCTGGCGGGAGCGATCGGTGGTGGCATCGCGCTCGGCGTGTTCCTGCAGGACGACGCGCAGCTCGACGCGCGCCCTGGCCTCGAGGTGATCCGTCTATGAGGCGCGCACGCGTCACTCACGCCGCGGCGCTCGCCGCGATGCTCGCCGCGCCGCTGGCCTCGGGTTGTGCGCAGAACGCGCTCTTCGAGCTCTACGTGGAGCTCCCGCCGCCGACCACCATCGGCGCGGGCGCGCGCACCGCGAGCTTTGCGCGGGTGCTCGCGCTGCCCTTCGCGGTCGCGCCCGGGACCACGTTCGATGGCTCGGGCTCGCGCCTGGTGCCGCTCGTTCCGGGCACGAGCCACCAATGGCTCGGCGTCACGCTCGCGCGCGATCCGGGCTTCATGGGCCGTGACCTCACGGTGCGCGTGATCTACTGCGAGGACGAGGCGAGCTGTGAGCCTGGGCGCCCCGAGCTCTGGGTGGGCCAAGAAGACCTCGTCTTCCGCAGCGCCTTCTACGTGGGCCGCACCACCTGCTACGCGCACCCCTTGCCCGACGCCGATCTCAGCGACGGCCTCACGCTCCCGAGCCAGCTCGAGGTGCCCGTCTGCGAGGTGGGTGGGTGCAACAGCCTCGACTTCCGGCCGGGAGAGAACTACTGCGACCTGAGCGGTCAGCACTTCTGCGCGGGCTCGACCAGCGGCGACGTGTGCGATCGGCTCTATCGAGAGCACATGAGCGAGCTCGTCGAGCTGTGAGCGAAGCCTTCGTCGAGCCCAGCGAAGCCTTCGTCGAGCCCAGCGAAGCCTTCGTCGGGCCCAGCGAAGCGTTCGTCGAGCCCAGCGAAGCGTTCGTCGGGCCCAGCGAAGCCTTCGTCGGGCCCAGCGAAGCGTTCGTCGAACCCAGCGAAAGGCTCCCGCCTTCACGCCCTCGAGCGCTCACGCGCCTCGGGTGATGCCGAGAGCGCGAGCGACGCCGTCGCTCACTTCTTGAGGAGGCCCGCGAACGGGTTGTTCGAGAACTTCGTCGCGAGCGGGGGCGCGCCCGTGCGCGGCGGCGGACCACCGCGGCCGTGGCCCTGACCGCCACCGTGACCCCCACCGTGCTGCGGGCCGCGGCCCTGCCCACCGTGCCCACCGCGCGCGTCGCGACCGCCCTGATCGCGGCCCCCGTGATCACGACCGCCGCGCTGCGGGCTCTCGTCCATGCGCGCCGAGAGCGAGATGCGCTTGCGGGGCAGATCCACCTCGAGGACCTTCACCTTGAGCTTGTCGCCGACCTTCACCACCTCGGCCGGGTCGCGGACGAAGCGATCCGAGAGGCGGCTCACGTGCACGAGGCCGTCCTGGTGCACGCCCACGTCGACGAACGCGCCGAACGCCGTGACGTTCGTGACCACGCCCTCGAGGATCATGCCCTCCTTCAGATCCTCGAGCGTCGTCACGTCCTCGCGGAACTTCGGCGGCTCGAAGCTCGCGCGCGGATCGCGGCCCGGCTTCTCGAGCTCCGCGAGGATGTCCTTCAGCGTCGGCTCGCCCACCTCGTCCGAGACGTACTTGCCGATCTGGATCGCGCGGACCTTGTCCTTGTTGCCGACGAGCTCGGCCACGCTCACGCCCAGATCCGCGGCCATGCGCTCGACGAGCGCGTAGCGCTCGGGGTGCACCGCGCTCGCGTCGAGCGGGTGCGAGGAGCCGTGGATGCGGAGGAAGCCCGCGCACTGCTCGAACGCGCGCGGCCCGAGGCCGGTCACCTCGAGGATCCCCTTGCGGCTCTCGAAGCGCCCCTTCTCGTCGCGGTGCTTCACGATCTTCTTCGCGAGCGAGGGGCCCACACCCGCCACGTACGAGAGCAGCGCCGCGCTCGCGGTGTTGAGCTCCACGCCCACGTGGTTCACGCAGCTCTCGACGACCTCGCCGAGCTTTCGCCCGAGCAGCGGCTGGTGGACGTCGTGCTGGTACTGGCCGACGCCGATCGACTTCGGGTCGAGCTTGACGAGCTCGGCGAGCGGATCCTGCAGGCGCCGGCCGATCGAGATCGCGCCGCGCACCGTGAGGTCGAGATCCGGAAACTCTTCACGCGCCACGTCGCTCGCCGAGTACACGCTCGCCCCCGACTCGCTCACCGGCACCACGAGCACCGTGGACAGGCCCGCCTCGGCGAGCGTCTTCTTCACGAAGCTCTCGGTCTCGCGGCCCGCGGTGCCGTTGCCCACGGCGAACGCGAAGGGCTCGTACTTCTTCGCGAAGGTCGCTACCACGCGCTTGGCCTCTTCGTCCTTGGCCGCGCCCTGACCCGGGTAGATCGTCGTGTTCTCGAGGAACTTTCCGGTCGCGTCGAGCACCGCGATCTTGCAGCCCGTGCGGATGCCCGGATCGACCCCGATCACGGTCTTGGTACCCCCCACCGAGTTACACAGCGGCGCGGCCAGCAGGAGGTGCTTCAGGTTGTCGGCGAAGACGTCGACCGCCGCGCGATCGGCCTCGATCTCGAGCTCGACGCGCACGTCGTTCTCCACGCTCGGGACGAGCAGGCGCTTGTAGCCATCGAGCACCGCGGCCTCGAGCTCGCTCGCCCACGGCGAGCGACGATCGAGCTTCATCACGGCCTCGAGCTTGGGCACCGTGCGCTCCGGATCGAGCGCGATCTCCGTGCGGAGGATCCCTTCCTTCTCGCCGCGACGGATCGCGAGGAAGCGGTGCGAGGGGATCTGCGCGATCGGCTCGCTGAACTCGTAGTACTGCTCGAACTTCGTCGGCTCCTTCGTCTTCTCGGGCACCGCCGTGGTCTGGAGGACGCCCTCCTTCTCGAAGGCCTCGCGCACGATCGCGCGCGCCTCGGCCCGCTCGGCCACCACCTCGGCCACGATGTCGCGTGCGCCCTTGAGCGCCTCGGCCACCGAAGGAACCTCCTTGGCCAGATCGACGAAGGCCTGCGCCTCCCCCGAAGGATCGCCCTCGCCCGGCTGCGCGAGGATGCGCAGCGCGAGCGGCTCGAGGCCGCGCTCCTTCGCGATCATCGCGCGCGTGCGGCGCTTGGGCTTGTACGGGAGGTACAGATCCTCGAGCTCGGCCTTGGTGGCCGCCATGCGGATCTTCTTCTCGAGCTCGGGGCTGAGCTTTCCCTGCTTGCCGATCTCCTCGAGGATCGCCGCCCGACGCTCTTCCATCTCGAGCACGTAGGTGCGCTTCTCCTGGATGTCGCGGATCTGCACCTCGTCGAGGCCGCCCGTGGCCTCCTTGCGGTAGCGGGCGATGAACGGGACCGTCGCGTTCTCCGCGAGGAGCGCCACCACCGCGCGCACGCCACGCTCGGGCAGGCCGAGCTCACGCGCGAGCCACGGCGTGGGATCGAACGCCGGCACCTTGGGCGCGTCGGTCGTCGAGGAAGAGGCGTTCGGGGTCGTGGTGTCGCTCATCGTGTCTCGTGGGTTCGTACGTTCGAGGTCTCGGTCGTGGCTTCGCGGAGAGCTCGCCCAGGCACGCGGTGTCGCGCGCGAGGGGGCGCGCTACATAGCGATCCGCGATCGATGCTTCAAGACGGACCGGAGGGACGCCGAGTCGTCCCGCGCACTGACACGACGAGCTGACATGCGGCACACGTTCGAGCTCACCTTGCGTCGCAGCCCGCTCGACCCGTGGCTCGGTGTGGTCGTGCGCGTCGGGGCCGTCTCCGGCCTGGGCCTGGGGCTCGCGCTCACTGGCGTGGCGCTCACGATCGCGGCCTTCGCCTTCGACGTCACGGGTCTCGTGCTCCTCGGCGCGATGGGCCTCTGCACGATGTCGGTGCCGATGATGGTGCTGCCTCTCTTCGCGCTGGTCTTCCTCCAGCTCGGAGGGCGACGCCTTCGTGTGGTCGCCGGCGAGGTCGCGCTCCTGCGCACCGATGGGCCCGAGCTGTCGCGCGCGAGCGTCGAGTCCGTGCGCGCGTCGGTGAAGAAGGGCGTGTACGAGGCCTGGGGCCGACGCGGGCGCGTCTTGCATCTCGGGGTGGGCGCCAAGCCCGTGGCGATCGGCGCGGTCGAGCCGGAGCGCGCCGCCGAGGCGCGCGCCGCGGGCTGGCCGGTCGCGGCTCCGCCCGAGCTCGAGTGCACGAGCGAGGAGCTCGAGCGTCTCCTCCGCGCGCTCGAGCTCACGTGACGTCGAGGCGGGCGCGCACGTTCGCGTGACGATAGAGTCGCGCGATGCGCGCGTGCATCGGCCTCGTCTCGTTCGCGATCGTCGGCTGCTCGAGCGCGGGGCCGAGCGACGCCTCGGTGTCGCGTGATGCGCCGCCCGATGCGCCGTGCGCGACCGAGGACCCGTCCGAGCGCGCGCCCTACACGATCACCTTCGCCGGCGCGCCGGTCTCGCTCTTCGGCCCGCCCGCAGCGCCGCGCTTCGAGGAGGTGTTCGAGCTGCTCGCGTCCTCGGGCGCCGACGCGTTCTATCCGTGGTTCGGTCTCGTCGACACTGGCGGCACGGCCACGATCGCGCCGCATTTCTACTATTTCCTGCCGCGCGCGTGGAGCGGCGGCGAGCTCGCGTGCGAGACGGTGAGCCCGTACGCAGCGGCCGAGGGTCGCCTCGATCTCGTCTTTCCCGCGCTGCTCTTCTCTGCGGGCGAGGGTGCGAGCCCCTTCGACGAGGCCGTCTTTCGCGAGCGCTACGCGTCGGTCGCCACGAGCTGCTGGGCGGGGCACGAGGCGCGCGTGGTCGCGCACCAGGTCTTCGACGAGGTGGCCTGGGCGCATACGCGCGCCTCGGGCACGGGCGAGACGAGGCCGCTCGAGGACGTGGCGCGTGCGGTGGCGATCCTCCACGAGCTCGACGACCGACCGACGCTCCTCGTCGAGGCCCCCGGGCCCCTCTTGTTCGGTGCGGACACGTCGCTCGACGCGGCCGAGCGCGAGCGCCTCGTCTCGCTCTTCTGGAGCGCCGTCGAGCAGACGGCACCGCGCGTCGATCGCTTCGGGTTCGACGTCTACCCGGTCCCCTACTTCTCCCTCGGTGCGGTCGGCGACTACGTGCAGCTCGCGAGCGAGCGCGCGCCGGCGACCGGGCGTGTCGCCGTGCTGCAGGCGTTCTCGTATGGCGCCGAGTCGGGGCACACCCTCGACGTGCGCGGGCCGACCGCGGCCGAGGCGCGCTTCATGGCCTTCGATGCGATCGTCGCGGGCGCCACTCAGCTCATCTGGTACGGCGCGAGCGCGCTCGACCTCTCGCGCGAGGACGACGCTGCCGTGTGGGAAGGCGTGCTCTCGACGACGCGCACGCTGGCCGCGCTGGGGCCCTGGCTCGGTGGCGAGGAGGTGCCCCTCGAGACGACGGGAACGGGGGTGTCCGTCTTCGCCCGGCGCGCGGGCGCCGACGGTCCGCTCACGGTCGTGCTCCTGAACCGCAGCGACACGACCACGGAGGGCACCGCGCTCCTGCCGCGCACCTACGACCTCGTGCGAGGCGAGGACGGGGCTCGACCGACCGTCGAGGGCCGCGAGGTGCGGGTGCCGATGGCGCCGTGGTCGGTGACCGTGCTCCGCGCCCAGGACTGCCCCTGAGCGGTCGGCCGAGGGAGCCGAGCCCCCCGGGTCACGCGGCCCTCCGCAAAGAAAAAGCCCGCTTTCGCGGGCCTTTTCTTCTCTAGTGGAGCCGAGGGGAATCGAACCCCTGACCTCCTCGATGCCATCGAGGCGCTCTCCCATCTGAGCTACGACCCCTGAGGGGGACGGCGATGTAGCAGGGCGGCTCGCGGTCGTCAAAGCCGGTCGTACCGGCCCGTCCGGGTGTATTCTCGCCGCCATGCGGATCCTCGCGGTCGGCCAGCACGCCGAGGGCGTCATCGCCATCGGTCAGGAAGCGACGGGCTTCTTCGCGCTCGGCCAGTTCGCGACCGGGGTCATCGCGATCGGCCAGGTCGCGCGCGGCTTCATCGCGGTGGGCCAGCTCGCGCTCGGGGTCTTCGCGGTGGGCCAGCTCGCGCTCGGGCTCACGTTCTGTCTCGCGATGCTCGGAGCGGGCGGGCGCGCCAAGGGCATCGTCCTGCCGATCGTGCCCGTGCCGCCACGCCGCAAGAAGATGCCCAAGCTCGGCAGCATCGCCGAGGCCCGCCAGAACGGCTCGGGCTGGGTGCGCGCGACGCTCAAGAAGGGCGCGGGCACCGAGATCCTCGTGTCCGCCGGCGGCGAGAGCACACCACTCACCGTGTCTCCCGATCTCTTCCTCGCGGCCTACTCGTTCGCGAAGTCGGGTCAGGAGCTCTTCGTGGAGCTCACCTCGGGCGATCGCCGCAGCGTGCGCCTGCGCGCCATGGCCAACGCCACCGAGGATCGCTCGGGCGTGAAGTGGTTCAGCGGCTGGTCGATCGTGCAGCTCGTGCTGCTCGCCGTCGCGGCCTGGGGCTACATGCAGTTCTTCGTCGTCGACTTCCTCGACTTCGTCGTGCGCCTCTCGCAGGACTTCATGGTCAACGGGGTCACGTTCGTGTGACCCGCGTCCTCTTCGTGCGACACGGACAGGCCTCGGCTGGCGCGAGCGACTACGACGAGCTCTCGCCGCTCGGTCGCGCCCAGAGCCGCCACCTCGGCCGCTGGCTCGCCCAGAAGAACAAGGCCCCCACGCACGTGTACGTGGGCCCGCGCAAGCGACACGCGGACACCTTCAGCGAGCTCGCGGCCGCGTACCACGACGCGATCGGCCTCACGGTGGACGGCGCGCTCGTGGAGGATCCGAGCTCGAGCCTCACGCGCCGCATGCTGCCCGAGCCCGTGCGCCTCGAGTCGCTCGACGAGCACCACGGCATCCAGCTGCTCGTGAGCCTCGGCCCCGCGCTCGCCGAGCGCGACGACGCGATCGGTCGCGCCGCGCGTCGCGCCTTCGCGGGCGGCGGAAAGCGCGCGTTCATCGAGCTCGTGCTCCTCACGATGCCCGCGTGGGCGCGTGGCGAGCTTCACCACCCCGACGTCGAGAGCTGGGCGGACTTCATGGCGCGCGCGCGCACGATCGCGCCGCGCCTGGCGCACCACGGCGAGCAGGCGAACGTGTGGGTGATCAGCTCGGGCGGGCTCATCTCCACGGTGGTGGGCGAGTCGCTCGGCTGCTCGGTGGATCGCGTCTTCGAGCTCATGTTCGCGATGCGCAACACCGCGATGAGCGAGCTGTCGGTGCGTCGCGACGCAGGCGAGCCCGGCCTCTCGCTCTTCTCGTTCAACGCGCTGCCGCACCTCGACGAGGATCAGGCGACGTTCGTGTGATCGCAGGAAGGCCCACGTTTCTGGTCGATTCTGGGAGTCCACCCCCGATCGGGAGCTGCGTGTCGCGTCGGACGTCGTAAGAACCGACGATGACCGAGCGCACCACGTCGGGCTCCGAGCCCACCCCGATCTCGATCGCGCTGCTCCTCCTGCGCATCGCTGCAGGCGCGATGATGATGGTGCACGGCGGGTCCAAGCTCTCGGGCTGGGGCGAGATGTCGGCGGACTTCCCCGATCCGCTCGGGGTAGGCCACGCCACGAGCCTCGCGCTCGCGATCTTCGGCGAGCTCGTCTGCGCCGCAGCGCTCATCCCCGGCGTGCTCACGCGCCTCGCGGCGATCCCCTACACGTTCACGATGGTCGTGGCCGGCGTGATCGTGCACGCCGAGGATCCGTGGTCGCGCAAGGAGCTGGCGATGCTCTACCTGGTGTGCGGCCTCGTGATCGCGATCGCCGGCCCCGGCCGCTTCTCCATCGACGCGCAGCTCGCCCCGAAGCTGAAGTGGGGCAAGTACCTCGTGTCGTGACGGCGTGAGCGGGTCCCGCGTCCGAGGCGCTCTTGTCGTCGCTCCCGTTCGAGACGATGCTGGATCTGGCCGCTCTCGCCTGCGGCAACGCTGTCGATGTTGGAGGTCACTCACGCCGATTCGGAGGGTCCATGACACGTCGTGACCTGGGCCTGCTTGCGCTCGTGCTGGCGGCCAGCGCATCCGCCGGCTGCCAACAGCCCTATCTCGTGCTCGTGCCGGATCACCAGGCGGAGCCCGCGCTCGATCGATGCGCAGAGCTCGGTGACTACTTCGCCACCGACTTCGTGCGCGGCTGCGGCGAGAGAGAGGGACGACTCTTCTTCTGCGGCGGTGACATCATCATGGCGTGGGGGCCGGCGTGTCGTCGCGATCGAGAAGGTCGGGTCTGGCTCACGGGAGTCAATGTCAGCGAGGCTCTCTGGAGCACGATCGATTGGGGGCCGTGTTCAGGGGACGACGCGAGACGGGCCGAGTCTCTCATGCCCTGCCCGCCACCCTGACGAGGCGCTCGGCTGAACGCGACTCCTCACGGCGCCACTCCTTGTCTCGGGACCGCGAACAGGGCGTCTTGCGGCTCGTTGGGCACGGCCTCGCCGGCGACGAACTGCCAGGTCGGCGGGGAGAGCCCGTCGCGCGCGTAGAACGGCCCGCTGCGAGAGCGGAAGGTGTCGCGAAGTCCGAAGTAGATCTCGGACCCGACCTCCGCGGGGTCACAAGCGATCTCGATGTTGCCGAAGGGCATCTCGCTCCCCGGCCCCACGATGTGACGCGCGGGGCCCCAGCATCGAGCCGCGTGGCCGTCGATGCGGTAGTCGATGTGCTCGATCACGTCGAGCGCCGTGTCGAACTCCACGTTCTCGCTGACTGAGAGACTGAAGGTGCCCTCGGGCAGGTCCGGGAACCTCGGGTCACGGGGAGCGCCCGAGAGCACCACGATCGGCTGGGAGCCGATCCTGCTCCGGATGCTCGTCCACGGGCTCTCCGGGTCGGTGTGGGCCGGCTCGCTGAAGCCCAGTCGCCACTCCGGCTCGAACCTCACCTGGAGCGCGTACCACCGCTCCTCGAGAGGGGCGCTCGGCTCGAAGCGGAGGATCTGATGACCTGTCGGGAGCGCATCTTCCACCCACGAGCCCGGCACGATCTCCTGGTCAGGCCAGGTCACGAGGCGGAGGGTGTCCTCCCACGCGACTCGCACGAAGAAGAACTCCTGAGTCTGGATCCAGAAGGGGTACTGCGGAGAAGACGGGTCGCCCGTTCGGTTCGTCGCGAGATCGCTCGAGCCCTGGGCCACGATGAAGCGGCGCTCGTAGGCCGAAGGGTTTCCTTCGTCGCAACCGAGGAGAAGGGCGGCGAGCATGGCGAGCTGGACGATGCCCCGGTGATTCGTCGCGTGCAGCATGGCTTACTCCAGTCGGTCGAAGCGGCCGAGCCCCGAGAGGTACCAGAAGGGCACCATCCGGTTCTGACCTTGCGTCTGAAACGTGGCATCGAAGGCGACCGGTGCTCCCGTGGTGCCAATGAGGTCCCAGTCGCTCGTGGGGTCTGCGGTCGGCATCCAGGTGTTCGGAGGGGCCATGACACGTCGTGACCTGGGCCTGCTTGCGCTCGTGCTGGCGGCCAGCGCATCCGCCGGCTGCCAACAGCCCTATCTCGTGCTCGTGCCGGATCACCAGGCGGAGCCCGCGCTCGATCGATGCGCAGAGCTCGGTGACTACTTCGCCACCGACTTCGTGCGCGGCTGCGGCGAGAGAGAGGGACGACTCTTCTTCTGCGGCGGTGACATCATCATGGCGTGGGGGCCGGCGTGTCGTCGCGATCGAGAAGGTCGGGTCTGGCTCACGGGAGTCAATGTCAGCGAGGCTCTCTGGAGCACGATCGATTGGGGGCCGTGTTCAGGGGACGACGCGAGACGGGCCGAGTCTCTCATGCCCTGCCCGCCACCCTGACGAGGCGCTCGGCTGAACGCGACTCCTCACGGCGCCACTCCTTGTCTCGGGACCGCGAACAGGGCGTCTTGCGGCTCGTTGGGCACGGCCTCGCCGGCGACGAACTGCCAGGTCGGCGGGGAGAGCCCGTCGCGCGCGTAGAACGGCCCGCTGCGAGAGCGGAAGGTGTCGCGAAGTCCGAAGTAGATCTCGGACCCGACCTCCGCGGGGTCACAAGCGATCTCGATGTTGCCGAAGGGCATCTCGCTCCCCGGCCCCACGATGTGACGCGCGGGGCCCCAGCATCGAGCCGCGTGGCCGTCGATGCGGTAGTCGATGTGCTCGATCACGTCGAGCGCCGTGTCGAACTCCACGTTCTCGCTGACTGAGAGACTGAAGGTGCCCTCGGGCAGGTCCGGGAACCTCGGGTCACGGGGAGTGCCCGAGAGCACCACGATCGGCTGGGAGCCGATCCTGCTCCGGACGCTCGTCCACGGGCTCTCCGGGTCGGTGTGGGCCGGCGCGAAGAAGCCCAGTCGCCACTCCGGCTCGAACCTCACCTGGAGCGCGTACCACCGCTCCTCGAGAGGAGCGCTCGGCTCGAAGCGGAGGATCTGATGGCCTGTTGGGCGCACCTCTTCCACCCACGAGCCCGGCACGATCTCCTGGTCAGGCCAGGTCACGAGGCGGAGGGTGTCCTCCCACGCGACTCGCACGAAGTAGAACTGATCGGTCTGCAACCAGAAGGGATACTCCGGAGAAGACGGGTCGCCCGTTCGGTTCGTCGCGAGATCGCTCGAGCCCTGGGACACGACGAAGAGGCGTGGGTAGGCCGAGGGGTTTCCTTCGTCGCAACCGAGGAGAAGGGTGGCGAGCATGGCGAGCTGGACGATGCCCCGGTGATTCGTCGCGTGCAGCATGGCTTACTCCAGTCGGTCGAAGCGGCCGAGCCCCGAGAGGTACCAGAAGGGCACCATGGAGCCTGCTCGGCGTCGAGGACGACGTGCCCAGGCATCGCAGGCGTACGCCTGCGCTCACGCCTCGTCCGACACGAGCTCTCGCCGCGCGAGGAGGCGCTTCAGGCCTTCGACGTGAGCGGGATCGGCCTTCTCCATCAGCTCGAGAAGATCGAGCAGGGCGGGCTGGATCTCGGCGAGGAGGGAGAGATCGTGCTCGCCGCCGCCGATGGCGCTCGCGTGGGTGTACGCGTCGAAGAGGCGGAGCAGGCGCGTCTTCTCGAGCGGGTCGAAGCCCGAGATCTCCACCACGCGGTCGAGGCGCGTGCCGAGGTCGTCTCCGCTCATCTCGGGGAGTCGAAAGGCCAAGAAGGCCTCGAGCAGACGACGCGCGACGTGGGGTAGACCGTAGTGCTGCTCCATCGGCGCCACGTCCGTGCGGTGGGCCTCGTCGTAGACACGCTTGAACAGGTATTCGTACTCGGAGTCCTGCTCGAGGAGCAGCGGGTCGAGCTCACCGAGCTCGCTCGCGCGCGTGCCGTCGTCGTGACGCCGCGTGCGAAGGTGGAAGAAGCGCGCAGGCCGCTTCTTCGGATACGGACTGCGCTGCTGGGGAAGCTGCTGAAACCAGCTCTTCACGAGCCGGAAGAACGCGAAGCTGTGCGTGAGCACGATGAGCTGCCCGGCGCGCTGGGTGCGCTCTCTCAGGAAGGCGAACGCAGACACGAGGGCGTTGCCGTCGAGGCTCGCGACGGGGTCGTCGATCACCACGAGACCGTTCGCGAGATCGAAGGTCTTGTCCTCGAGCGACTTGAGGAAATAGAGGAACGCGATGGCCGTGCGCTCGCCCTCGCTGAGGTGCGAGACCGGCTGACCGTGGCGCGTGAGCGCGTAGCCGCTGCCCTTCAGCTCGAAGCGCAGCTCGTCACGACCGAGGTAGGCGCGCAGCTCCTCCGTGAGCTCCTCGGCGGGCCGCCGGTGCTCGAGGATCGCGCGCTCGATCGCGTCGATGCGGGCCTGGACCTCCACGGGCTTGGGTCGCTCGGCCAGGAGCACGCGTGCGGCCGCCTTGGCCGCCTCGTCGAGCGTCACGAAGTCCGCGTGGATCTCCGCGAGGTACGCGGCCTCGAGCTTCTTGCAGGCCTCTTCCACCGAGGCCCGGAACTGCGCGGACGTGTGGTTGTGCGCGTCGACGAGCGCGCGGAGCGGCGCGATCGCGTCGCGGATCGACGCGGGCTCGGGGCCCTGCGCGGCAGGCGCCATCGACGCGAAGGGGCTCGCGCGCTTGGCCTCGACCCGCGCGACGAGCGCCTCGATCGCCGCGGTGTTCTCGCGCACCGCGAGGGACACTGCCTCGTTCGCGCTGCTCACGTCGGGGCCGAGCGCGTCGTAGAAACGCGAGGCCTCGGGGAGCCTCAGCGAGGTGAGGCTCTGGGCTGCGTGCTTCAGCGTCGCGAGCAGCGCGCTCAGCTCCTTCTGGAAGCTCGCGAAGGCGTCGTTGAAGTGCGCCTCGAGCGCGGCGCGGCGCTCCTTCGCGAGCGGCTGCTGGCAGAAGCGGCACGTGTCCGAGGCGTGCTCGCCGGAGTGAAGGGCAAGACCGCGATGCACCCACGACGCGAGGCTCGGATCGGCCGTGAGCTCGTCGAGCGTCTGCGCGAGCACCGAACGAGCCACGAGCGACTCGACAGCACGCGAGAGCTCCGTGAGGTCGATCGAGGGCGCCGAGATCGACTCGATCGTGGGCTTGGGCTGCGCGTCCTTCTGGCTGCGGAGCCGGAGCGTCTCGTCCTGCCCGAGCCGCGCGAGCGCGGCGCTCGCAGGCGTCAGCGCCTGTGCGGCCTGCTTGAGCTTGCGCTTGTCGTAGTTGTTGTAGGCCGTGCTGTGGCCCGTGGTGAGCAGGGCCTTGAGGACCTTGGCCTGCGACACGCAGAACTCGTCGAGTCGCTCATCCGCCTTCGCGGCCTCGACGGCCGCCGCGTCCACGGCGGCCTTCGCTGCCGCGAGCTCGAGCCTCAGCGCCTCGAGCGACTTCTGCTTCTCGACGCTGTCTTCGCCGAGAAAGTAGATGGGCGCGATCCCGCCGGTGGACGACAGCGTCGCGGCGACGAAGTCGCGGTGGAACACGCGCGCCGGAGGCAGTCGCGCCGTGCCGAGCTGGGCACCGGTCACCTTGGTCGTGTCGTCGAGGAGGAGCTCGAGCTCGCCCTCGGTGAGCGGCGCTCTCTCCTCGAGGAGCGCGAGCAGCGACGAGAGCGTGGTCTTGCCCGTGCCGTTCCAGCCGTAGACGACGTTGAAGCGGCCCAGATCCGGGAGCGTGCTCGGCCAGGTGAAGTCGCGGAACACACGGTGCCGCAGCTTGGTGATGCGCGTGAGCTTCATGCGATCTCGGACGCGCCGCGATCGTAGGCGCCTGCACCGCACGACTCAACGGTGGTGGCGTCGCGAGGAACACGCGCGGGGAGCGGGCACGCCTCGGCGAATGCTCCATGGGATTGCCAGGACGCTTCGTTCATCGTCGCGAGATGTCCATCGATCGACACGTCTACGGAGCGCTCCTCGTGGTCTGCGTGGTGTGTGCGTGCTGGCTCGGCGCTGCCTCGTCGGTGGCGCAGGCCCAGACGCTCGAGCTCGACGCGGGGTCGATCGCGGCGCGGACGAACGCGGAGCTCGACGACGCGCCGCTCGATCTCGAGCCGGGCCACGTGTTGCTCGAGATCGCGGCGCTGGAGGCTGCCCGCGAGAGCATCTCGATCGGCGGCATCACCGCGCTCCAGTGGACGTCGATCGCGGTGATGATCGCGGGCGGTGTGACGTTCGCGGTGTATGGCCTGCTCGCGGGCGTCGCTGCGCTCGCCGACAACGATCGCGGCGCGAGCGAGGCGATCACCATCGGCGCAGTGGTCGCCTCCGTCGCGATCCCGCTCGGCGTGCTCGGGCTCTGCCTCGCCGAGCTCGACGAGGGACTCCACCGACGTCGCGCCCTCGACGGGCGCATCACGCGTCTGCGTCGCGCGAGCCGCCACCGGGTCGAGCTCGCGCCGGGCCTGCTGCGCGTGGTGTTCTGAACGGAGCGCGAGAGCGTCAGTGATGTCCGCCGCTGGCGCCGCCACCGGTGAGGATCGCGTACACGGCGATCGCCACGCCCATGAGGCTCTCGCCCGCGATCACGCCCGACGCGAGCGGTGTGAGGTAGTCGTTCGACCACGTGGGCGCCCACTTGCGGAGGGCCCAGCCCACGAGCGAGCCGAGGAAGAGACTGAAGCAGGTCCAGGCCTGGATGACGAACGAGAGGCCCAGGCTCGCGGGGCTCGGCACCCACACGCGCGCCTTCTCGGGGAGCACCTTCTCGAGGATCGCGAGGACGACGCCCACGATCGCCCCGATCGCCATGGCCTCCTCGGAGCCCTCGGGCATGGCCGAGAGGCCCTGGGAGAAGAGCTCGGCCACCGCGCGCCACGTCACCACTGCGGGCGCGGGCCACTCGTCGGTGAGCAGCATGTGCTGCGGATCGGGGATGAGGACGAGGTACGCGGCGCTGCCGAGGAGCGCGCCTCCGAGGATGCCCACCGTCTGCGCGATCGACTGCGCGCGCGGCGAGGCGCCCACGAGGAGACCGCACTTCATGTCGTGGAGGATGTCGGCCGTGTGCGAGGCCGCGCCGCCCGTGACGTTCGCGGTCATGAGGTTCGCGGTCGCGTCGCCCGGACGGAGCGCGCCGAAGAGGAGCTGCGTGACCTTGCCCATCGCGCCGATGGGCGTGACGGTCGTCTCGCCCGACACGCGCGCGGCCACCGTGGCGAGCGCGAAGGTCACGAGCGTCGCGAAGGTGCCCATCACGATCGGGATGTCGAAGATGAAGTACTGCCCGAGCGCGCAGCCGATCGTCACGAGCACGAGGAGCACGCGGAGCTCGTTCGGCG
>JAIBCE010000596.1 GCA_019694315.1 Sandaracinaceae bacterium | reverse complement strand
GCTTTGCCAGGCAGCTCGTCCCTTCCGGGAACGAGGACCGCCAGACGCCTCAGGAGGTTTCCGCGACGATCATCCGCTCATCGCTTCCTCCTCCTCCAGGCTTTCCTGGCGCACTCACCCTCTCAGTCCTCGGGGGGCCGATACGCGGCCCCCCGCGAGAGAGGGCGACAGGTTTCCTGTCACCCTCTCAGCGGTCGACGAAGACGCCGACGGCGTCGACGCAGACGACCGAGCTGCGCGAGGCGTTCTTCACGCGGATGTAGCGGAACTCGTGCACGTCGAACTGGTCGACGTCGAGCGGCGTGACGCCGACGATGTCGGAGGCGATCGTCGTGTACGTGTCCGTGTGCCGCTCGAGACCGACCTCGACGCGATAGGGAGAGGTCGCGTCGCGCACGACGAGCTCGAGGTCCGGCGCCTCGGTGCCGCCCGTCGTGTGCGCGACCTCGGGCGGGAGCTCGAAGAGGAGCTTGCCGCCGAAGCGGATCACGGCGCAGCGGCCATCGGGAGGCCCGAGCGCGAAGGTCTCGGTGTCGGCGCCCGACGAGGCCGTCAAGACGCGCGCCCACTCGATCCTCGGCCCCGCGTCGGAGCCCACGTCCGGCGGCACGCCCGCATCGACCGTGGTCGGCCGCAGGGTCGTCGCGTCGGGAGGGCGCGGGCCGAGCACCGACGCCATCGCGACCGCGCCCACGGCCGTCATCGCGACCGCGCCGACCGCGTAGAGCGCCAGGCGCCCGCGCGAGGGCGGCAGCGTGATGTTCGCGCCCGTCCCGACCGAGGCGCGCGGCGTGCGCGCCGCCACGGTCGGCGCATCACCCGTCGGGGGCGCGCGCTCGCTCGATCGCGTGGCGGGCTGGCTCGTGCGCACGGTGCCGGTGAGCTCCTCCACGAAGCGCAGCGCGCTCGTCGTGCGGTCCTCCGGCTCCTTCGCGAGCGCGTGCAAGATGGCCGCCTGCTTCTCGATCGGCAGCACGCGCGTCGAGGGGAACTCGTCGAAGGGGCGCGGCGTCTTGGTCAGATGCGCCGTCGCCCACTCGAGGGGTGTCGTGCAGCCGGAGAACGGCCGCGCGCCGGTGAGCATCTCGTAGGTCATGAGGCCGAGCGCGTACACGTCGGAGCGCTCGTCCACGTCCTTCCCGGACAGCTGCTCCGGGCTCATGTAGGCGGGCGTTCCGACGATCGTGCCGGCGGCGGTGATCTCGGCGTCGCCCTCGCGGGCGTTCTTGGCGATGCCGAAGTCGAGCACCTTCGCGTGCTCTCCTTCTTCTCCGTGCTGTGCGAGCAGCACGTTGTCGGGCTTCAGGTCGCGGTGGACGATCCCGCGCCGGTGGGCCTCGGCGAGGGCGCCGCCGATCTCGATCACGAGCCGATCGACCACCGCGTACGGCAGCGGGCCCTCGGCGATCGCCTTGGCCAAGGAGCGGCCCTCGACGAGCTCCATCGCGATGTAGAGGCGGCCATCGGGGAGCGTGCCGAAGTCGTAGAAGCGGATCGTGTTCGGGTGGTGCAGCGAGACCACGGTCGCGCACTCGCGGTGGAAGCGCGCGACGGCCTTCTCGTCGGTGGGGCTGGTCGTGAGGACCTTGATGGCGACCGCACGGCTCGTGGTCCCCATCTGCTGCTCGCCGCGGTAGACGCGGCCCATCCCGCCCTCGCCGAGCACGGACAGCACGCGGAAGCGGCCTGCGATCACGGTGCCGAGGAGCGGGTCCTTCTCGCGGGGGACGATCAGCGCCGCACCGCACTTCGCGCAGAAACGCGCGCCGTCGGCGTTCTCGGTCTTGCACTGGTCACAACGGAGCCCCATGCGAGCGGGCGCAGCGTAGTACAAAGACCGGCCGCGCGCGCCGATCCCGCGCGGGACGCTCGGCCCGTGGTGCCCTCCTCAGGCGCGGGGTGGCTCGAGCGCGATCTCGGCCGAGAAGGTCGGGATGCCGCGGCCCCCGAGCTGCTGGAAATAGGGATCGCCGTCGACCGGCGTGCGATCGCCCACCCGCACCTCGCGACGCTCGAGATCGAGGTCGAGCGTGGGATCCCCGTCGCGCCCCGAGGTGCTCGTGTCGGTGCCGCGTACCACGTGGCCGGCGTCGAGCTCGCAAGGAGCGTAGCCGGCTTGCTGCGGGCCGTCGGGATAGAGCAGCGTCTCGCCGCAGGTCACGCGGACGAGGCAGTTGTAACCCTGGCCGCCGACGGGCAGCACGCGCACCCAGCAGGCATCGCCCGCGTGAGCCGAGGAGCTTCCTTCCACCGAGCGCAGCGTGCCGCGCACCCACGTCTCGGCGAAGGGTGGGCCGCCCACACCGGCATCACCGTCGGCGAACGAGCGGCGCGAGGCCACGCGCTGCGGGTCGTCCGCTTCCTCGACGGGCGGGGCCTCGGGGCCCAGCGCGAAGTGCAGGCCCGGCACGGGGGACACCGCGGGCGAGGGCGGAACGCCCGCGTCGCGGCCCTGGCCGAGCTCGGCCTCGACCGTCCCGCGCTCGGCGAGAAGACGCGCGAAGCGAGCGGGCCGTCCTCGTTGCAGCAGGTCGGCGAAGAGCAGGCCGAGCCCCACGATGAGCACGAGGATCGCGAGCGCGCCGATCACGACCGCGCGCCGCACGCGCTCCGGGTGGGCGGGCGGCGGCGCGGGGTGGGCGTGGGCGCCGAGAGGATCCGTGGGATCGACCATCCGAGCTTTCCGACGTGCGAGCGTACGACGAGATCTCGACACCCGCCCCCCGGCGTTCGTTCCCTCCCGCGGGCGATCTTCGCGCGATAGGCTCGCGGCCGTGCGCCACACTCGCGGCCTCTGGGCATGGATCGGGCTCGTGGTGGCGTGTGGGGGCGCGCCGGCCCCCCCGATCCGGGCGGCCCTCACGGAGGACGAAGCGATGCTCGAAACCTGGCCGGACGACGCGCGAGCGCGGATCGAGCGCGTGATCGCCGCCCACGGGCGCGGCAGCGCGGGCTACGACGCAGCGCGCCCGCCCGTCGCGGTGCTGGACTGGGACAACACGACCGCGCGCGGCGACATCGGCGATCTCGCGTTCGCGGCCCTCCTCGACGAGGATCTCGTGCGCTGGCCGGCCGAGGGCCCGCGAGCGTGGGGCGCGCTC
>JAIBCE010000595.1 GCA_019694315.1 Sandaracinaceae bacterium | reverse complement strand
CGAGCCACGTGGAGCCGCCGCGCCTCGGCACCGCGCGTGAGCGCTGCGAGCTCGGGGAGGCTCGCGTGATCGCGCCGACCGTACCTCCGGGGCGCACGCTCGAGGCGCAGGTCGCCATCGCGGCCGATCGCGAGGAGCGCTCGGCGCTCGTCGCGATCGATGGCACGGAGGCGCGCGACGCGGTCGAGCTCTGGTGGCCCGACGCCGAGAGCGAGACGGTCTCGCACGGAGGCTGGCTGCGCGAGCTCGAGGCGGGCTCGCTCTTCGCGCTGGAGAAGACGGGGCCCGACGACGCGCTCCTCGTGCGCACGAGCGCGTGCATCGAGGCGGGACACGCCGCGCAGTGCCTGTTCGCGCGGGCGATCCACGTGGATCGCGCCCACGATCGGATCGAGAGCTCGGAGCCCGCGCGCGTGGCGATGGCGGGACCGCCGACGACGATGCGCATCGCCACCTCCGAGGGGCGCGTGCTCGTGGCGCGCAGTCACCACGCGGCTCCGCCGGTGCTCGACACCTTCGACGTCGATGCCGCCACGCACGCGCTTCGTCATCGGGAGCGCGCGCTCGGCGAGGGCCTCGATCTCGAGCGAGGGCCCGTCGAGATCCTCGCGCTCACGACCACCGGCGGCAGCTACGCGGTGCTCTTCCGTCAGGGCGCGCAGGAGGCGAGCGACAGCTCCGTCACGCTGAGCACGGGCCTCGACGAGCACGCCGTGCCCGAGCTCCGCGAGGCGCTCGTGATCGACTCGATGGCCATCTTCACGGGTGCGATCGTGATGATCGCGGCGTTCGAATTCGCCGAGCCTTCGTGGCTGCGCATGGGCTTCGACGGTGAGCTGATCGGTGAGCCTCGACCGCTCCCGGCCGGAGAGGACGTGCCCCTGCCGTTCACCGATCGACGCGTGGCGCGCGTGGACGGGACGCCGCCGCGCACGATCGAGATCCGCGACGGAGCCGGTCACGCGACCGCACCTCTCGTCGCGCTCGGGCCCGAGGTGCGCATGGCCGATCTCGCGCGCTTCGATGGCGGCTTTCTCCTCGCGACGCTCGGGGACGACGCGAACGTGCGCGTGTCGAGCATGCGCTGCCGCGTCGCGGGCTCGCCGAGCGCCACGCCCGCGGCCCCGCACGGCGATGACAACGCGCAGCCGGCGCGTTAAGCACAGCCTCCCCCGTGCGCTGGAACATCGAACCCACGCTCCTGAGCTGGCCGCCCTTCGAGCTCCGTTACTACGGCCTCTTGTTCGCGCTCGGCCTGTTCCTCGCGGCGTTCCACGGCCCTCGCTACTTCCGCGCGTTCGGCCTGCCCGCGGGCCACGCGGAGCGCCTCACGCTGTGGGTGCCGATCGGGATGCTGATCGGTGCGCACTACATCCACTTGATCTTCTACGAGCCTGCGGGCCTGAGCGACCTGCGCCTCGGCTGGAACGCCGAGGAGGGGCACCTCGTGCTCGGGCGCTTCTGGAACCTGGGCTCGGGCCTCGCGAGCCACGGAGGCGCGCTCGGCTGTCTCGTGGCGCTCATCGCGTTCTGGTGGAGCAAGGGGCGCCCGCTGGGCATCGGCTTCCACCGCTACGGCGACGCGCTGATGCTGAGCAGCGTCTGGGTCTATCCCTTCGTGCGCCTCGGCAATTTCTTCAATTCCGAGATCGTCGGCCGGCCGACGGATGTGCCGTGGGGCGTGATCTTCGAGCGCCACTACTCGACGCCGCGCCACCCGGTGCAGCTCTACGAGGCGGGGCTCTACTTCGTGGAGATCGCGATCGCGGCGTGGCTCGTGAAGCACCGCGCCGGCAAGCTGCGCGAGGGCGCGATCATGTACGGCATGCTCGCGATCCACTTCTCGTTCCGCTTCTTCTGCGAGTTCTTCAAGGAGTCGCAGGCGATCGATCAGGGCTGGGCGCTCAACATGGGGCACCTGCTCTCGGCGCCGATCGTGATCGTGTGCGGCTACCTCGTGCTCGCGACGCAGCGCTTCAGTGTGCTCGCGCCGCTCACCGACGCGGAGCGAGAGCACAACGAGGCCTTCCTCCGCGCAGCCGCCGAGCGGGCCGCGGCCAAGGACGCGCCTGCGGTGGAGGACACGGGGAAGGAAGCCGAGGCGCAGGACGAGGTCGAGGTTCTCGCGGCGCGCGAGGGGCGCGAGCCGAGCGCGCCGGCCGAGGCGCAGGTGAGCCCCGCGTCGCGCAAGAAGGGCAAGAAGCGCAAGGAAGGCAAGCGATGAGGGACGCGGACGAGGAGCCGATCGACGACGACGACGAGCACGAGCGTGCCGTGGCCGAGCCGCGCGTCGTCACGGTGGCGATCCTCGCGGTCGCGCCGCGTCGCGTGCTCGACGAGCCCGCGAGCGCGCTCCTCGCGTCGCGCTGCCAGAGCCTGGGGCACCAGGTCCTCAAGCGCCTGGTCCTGCCTCCCTCGCGCGAGGCGATCGAGACGCAGCTCCGCGCATGGATCGCCGAGGAGTCGATCGACGTGATCCTCGTCGCGGGCGGCGTCGGCCTCTCGTCGAACGACGTCACGCCGGAGGCGGTGCGCGCGGTGATCGAGCGAGAGATCCCGGGCTTCGGCGAGGCCGTGCGCTCGGCGCGCTCCGAGCACGTGGGCCTGCTCGCCCTCCACGGACGCGAGCTCGCCGGCGTGGCCGCGGGCACCTTCGTGTTCGCGGTGGGAGGCGAGACCGCGTCGTGCCAGATCGCGTGGGACGCGGTGCTCGAGCCGATGCTCGATCCCGCGTCCGAGGCCAGCGTGGTGCCGCTCCTCTCGCAGCTCGTCCCGATGTGAGCGCTCGGGCGAGTCAGCCGCTCGCTGCAGCGTAGGCGGCTCGCCACGCGTTGTGCATGCGCGCTGCGAAGCGGTCCTCGTCGAGGCGCAGCCCCTCGCGCACGGGGCCCTTGTGCACGTGCTTGCGGAGGCGCGCGGGCAGATCCTGCTCGAGGCCCTCGAGGCCACCGGGCACGGTCTCGTGGAGGCCTCGGATCGCCCGCAGATAGCCGTGGAGCTGCGGTGCGCGCTCGTAGCCCTCGAGCAGCGCCGCGAGCACGTCGGCCTTGTCGGAGGGCTCGAGCTCACTGCGGCCGAGGCGCGCGCCCCACTCGTCGAACCACGGGCCGAGC
>JAIBCE010000183.1 GCA_019694315.1 Sandaracinaceae bacterium | reverse complement strand
GCCCGACATCGAGCGCGCGATCGCCGAGATGTTCCGCGTCGTCCGCCGCGGCGGCCGCGTGCTCGTCGAGGTCGACGACCGCCGCTCGCTCCGCTTCGTGTCGCGCGCGATCGGTGGTGCGCGACGCATCGGCAACGCGCACGACGAGAGCGACGTCCCCACGCGCTGGGAGACGCTCGAACAGGCGACCGCGCGCCTTCCCCGCCACGCCCGCGTGGAACGGCTCGTCGGCGCGCGCATCCTCACGCCCGTCGCCACGGTCCACCGCGTGCCGATCCTCGGCGGGCTCCTTCGTCGCGCCGAGCACGCCGTCTCTCGCGGACCGCTCGCGCGCTATGCCGGCTTCGCGATCCTCGTCGCGCGTCGCCTCGGGTGAGCCTCGCTCGCGTTGCCGCCCGCGAAGGCCAGAAGTAGAAGGCGAGGGTGAGCCACGGTGAGAGCATCGGCACGCGACGGCTGCGCGAGCAGGTCGAGCAAGCGCTCGCTGCGTCGCAGAGCCGCAAGGTGATCGAGCCCCTGCTCGAGCGCCTCGTCCACCTCGCGCCGCGCGGCTCGGAGTCGTCGGTGCTCGCGCACCGCACGCTCGCCGAGTACCGCCTCGAGGAGCACCCGTGGCGCGCGCTGCTCCACCTCAAGCACGTGCTCGCCGTGCATCCCGACGACGACGTCGCGCATGCGATGTGCGGCCTCGCGCACGCGATGAGTGGCCACTATCGCTCGGCGGTCGCCTCGTACCGTGCCGCGAGCACGAGCGCGCCCGACAACCCCTGGTATCACCACAACCTCGGGCACCTCCTCGATGTCGCGCTCGATCGACCGGGCGCGGCCCTGCCTCACCTACGCGCGGCCCACCAAGCGCTCGGCGTCGAGGAGGCCGAGGTCACCGCCTCGATCATCCACTGCCTCGGTCGCCTCGGCGCACGCACGCGCGATGAGGCGCTGTCGATCCTCGCCACGGCTCGTCGTCGTCATCCGAAGCACGCGAGCCTCCTCGAGCTCGCGAGGCAGCTCGGTGCGCCGACCTCGGCCCCGCGTGGACGCGCGCGCGCCGCTGCCGTCGCGGTGCCGGCGCCCATTCCGCTGCGCCCGCGCGGTGGCGCGTCGCGTGGAGAAGAGAACGAGCCCGCCCGCCACACGCACGACGAAGCCCATCGGTCTCGCGCCGCCAGCCTCGACGAGGATCCCGTGCTCGCCGCGCTCCGCGCTCACCTCGGCGCGCATCCGAGCCGCTTCGACACCGCGCGCCGCATCTGGAGCCGCTACTGCGCGAGCCAGCCGCGCACGCGTCGCGGTCGTCCTCGCAACACCGACATCCTCGCCGCGGCCGTGCATCGCCTCGTGATGCGAACGGCCGCAGGCGCAAGCGTCACGCTCGCCTCCATCGCGCGCGACTATGGCGTCGACCCCAAGGCGGTCGCCCAGCGCTCCCAGGAGATCGAGCGCGCCCTCGAGCTGGCGTGAGCGCGGCGGTCGCTCGGCCCTGGTCGCAGGCGCAGGGAATCGCTCGCTCGCGCCGTCCGTCGAATCGCTCGTGATCCCGGAGCCAGCAGGGCGTTTGTCGGTTTGTGGGAGATGTACGACATCGTCGGATACACCTCGGAACGCCATGCGATCCGCGCTGTTCACGACCCTCCTCGTCGCGCTCACCTTCTTCGTTCCCCCGCCACCGCGGGTCGCGGCCCAGGCCGAGATCGACGAGCTCCGCGAGCAAGTCGCGGCGCTGCGGGCGAACCGACCCGAGGGCGTGAGCGAGGGCGCGCTGACGAGCCTCGACTACTCCCTCGACGTCGCCACGCGCATCGAGCGGCAGTTCGAGCCGCAGAGCGAGGAGTGGCGCGCGCGCGTCGAGCGTTACCTCGCGCTCGCACGTGACGGACGCGATCCCTACCTCGAGCAGCGCGGCCGCATCACGAACCGCGGCTACGACTCGCCCATCTCCACCATCCGTCAGGGCTACGGCATCTACCTGCCGCCCGACTACGATCCGTCGCGCTCCTACCCGCTGCTCGTGATGCTCCACGGCGGCTCGTCCAACGGAAACCTGTTCCTCGGCGTGGTGCTCGGGAACAACATGGACTGGCTCACGTACGACGAGCACCTCTGGGACGAGTACACGCCTCGCTGGTCGCCCGACTGGATCGTCGTCGCGCCCGACGGCTTCGGCCAGGTGCTCTGGCGATGGATGGGCGAGGCCGACATCCTCGCGGTGATCGACGACGTGCAGCGCCACTACAACGTCGACGCCGATCGCGTCGTGCTCGGCGGCCTCTCGAACGGCGGCCTCGGCTCGTACGCGGTGGGCATGCGGCACGCGTGGCGCTTCTCGATGGTCATGGCCATCGCCGGCGCGCCGAGCTGGCTCCAGTACACGGGCGGTCAGCCCACGCGCGAGGAGACCGACACGATGACGGCGTGGTCGGGCATGCACCTCGTCGAGAATTCCCTCAACACCGACTTCCGCTTCTATCACGGCACCCGTGATCCCGGCCCGATGCGTCCGGCGTTCGTGCGCCAGATGGAAGAGCACATGCGCGGCCTCGGCCTCGAGCCGCACGTGCGCTGGTACGACTTCGGCCACGACCTCCTCTATCTCGTGCACCGCCACGGCCGCATCTACCCGGAGATCGCGCAGGTGCGGCGCGACCGTCATCCGAGCGAGGTTCGTGTCGTCACGGGTGACTACCGCGCCAACCGGCAGCACTGGGTCACCGTCACGCGCATCGAGGAGTACCCCGAGCTCGCGCGCGTCGTCGCGCACGCCACCGACGGCGCGCTCAGCGTCCAGACCACGAACACCCTCGAGCTCTCGCTCGATCTGCGCGACGCGCCGATCGGCAACGCAGGCGCGCTCCGCATCGAGGTGGATGGCCACGAGGTCTGGAGCGGCCCGCGCGCCTCGCTCGGTCACCTCGTGCGCGTGCACCGCGGCGAGGGCGGTCACTGGCGGCTCGGCCAGCTCCCGCGCGCCGAGGGCCTCGAGAAGATCCCGGGCCTCTCGGGCCCTCTCACCGATCCCTACCGCGACGGCATGATCCACGTGTACGGCACGCAGATCGCCGATCAGACCGACGACCTCCGACAGAGCGCCCAGCGCGGCGCGCGCGGCTGGCCCCTCTGGCTCTGGAACCACCAGCAGCGCGTGGTCGCCGACACCGAGGTCACCGACGAGATGATGCAGAGCGCGCACCTCGTCCTCTACGGAACGCCCGGCTCGAACGCGGTGATCGAGCGCCTCCGTGATCGGCTCCCGGTGCAGGTGAGCGAGGACGCGATCGTCGTGGGCACCCAGCGCTTCCAGGGAAGCGATCTCGGCACGCGCTTCGTGTATCCGAACCCCGACGCACCGAGCCACTACGTGATCGTGCAGGAGGGCACGACGGTCGCTGCCGTCGATCGCGGGCACAACCTCCCCGACTTCCTGCCGGACTGGGTCATCTACGATCAGCGCTCGGCCGCGCGTCGTGCGCGCCTCATCTCCGGACGCAACGGTCAGGTCGCGATGGGCTACTTCGATCGCTTCTGGCGTGTGCCGTCGGGCGAGGCGTCGGCGACCATCGCCGAGCGCATGCGCGCTCGCGTCCGCACGGTGACCACGAGCGACGACGGTCTTCGCGCGGGCCCGCGCCTCGGGGCGCTCGACGGCGCCGAGGCCCCGCTCGCAGGTGCCCCGCTCGCAGGGGACCGCGGCGATCACTTCGAGGGTGGCGACGACGGCCCGACCGACGCGTCGATCTCGACGAGCACCGTGGGCATCGACGCGGGCGTGCTCGTCCACGCCGCGCGCGCGGCGAGCCCCGAGCTCCAGCCCGCCGCCGAGCCCGAGCCGTCGAGCCAGCAGCCGAGCGAGCCTTCGCGCCCGCTCACGCGTCGCGAGCAGCGTCGTGCCCGCCTCCGCGCCGAGCGCGAGGCGCGCCGCACACGCGCGCGCATCCTGGGGGTGCCGCTCTCGTTCCACATCCCGCCGCAGGTGCTCTCGCAGACACCGCCGATCGAGCTGCCGATCGCCGAGCCCCCCGCCAGCCCCGCGCGTCCCACGTCGTTTGCTGCGCCCGAGGACGATCCGGCCGGCGCCGTCGCGCGCGAGATCGCCGACCTCGTCCCGACCTTCCTCAACTTCCGCGGCATCGTGCCCGGCGCCACCTGGGAGACCGACGCCACGCGCGTCTGGCAGATCCAGCGCGAGTCCGACTGCCTCACGCGTCTTCGTGACGCGCACATCGAGGCGGTGCCGTTCGAGGGGGAGCTGCCCACGTCGGTGCCCACGCCCGTCGAGATCCGCGGCTCCGTCGGTGGCGTCGCCATCCGTACCGTTCGTCCCGGCGAGCGCGTGGTGCTCGCGTGCGAGCTCGCCGCTCGCCTACCGGAGATCGCGCGCGTTCTCCGCGACCATCACGTGCGCGCCCTCGACGTGCTCTCGGCCTATCGCCCCGGCCCGCGCCAGAGCTTCCACACGCTCGGCCTCGCGCTCGACATCGCGTCGTTCGAGACCGACGACGGCGCGCTCCTGTCGGTGCTCGACGAGTTCGTGGAGACGCCCGCGAGCGAGACCTGCGAGGCCTCTTCGCCCGAGGGCGATCACGCCCGCACGCTGCTCGCGATCGCCTGCGATCTCGCCGCGACGCACACCTTCTCCACGGTGCTCACGCCCAACTACAACGAGGGCCACCGCAACCACTTCCACCTCGACGCGCGCCCCGACGACCCGCGCTTCTACACGCGCTGAGCGGCTCGCGGGGCACATGGCGGGGAGGAGCTCATCGTTTCTGACCGAGATCGGAGGGGTCGCCGGGGCCGTTCGTGTGATCGGCGGCTGCGGCAGCATCCTCGTCGGCGGCATCGTTTCGCTCTTCATGCTGATCGCGGCGCTCTTCGCGGCGACCGCGCGTGGCGCGAGCCTCACCGCCGCGCTCACGCCTCTCGGCACCGCGATCGGGGTCGCGCTGCTCTCGGTGGCGATCGCGACCGGCTTCTTCTGGGGGCTTCCGCGGGCGCGCCGTCGGGCGTGGCTCATGGAGCACGGCCTGCGCTGCAGAGGGCGCGTCCGCAGCATCGCGCAAGGAGCGCTCGCGCGGCAGGTTCACGTCACCATCGAGTACGTCACGCCCGAGGGCCCGCGCGTCGGCCACGCCGAGCATCGCTACGCCCGCAGGGCGACGCGGATGACCGAGGGCGCCGAGGTCGAGGTCGTCGTCGACCCCGACGATCCCCGCGTGGTCGCGGTGGTTCGGATCTGAGGGATCCGAACGCCCGCCCTCACCCGAGCTTGGCGAGGATCCGATCGAGCTCGTCGAGGCTCGTGTAGGTCACGTGGATCGCGCCCTTGCCCTCGCCGTTGTCGGTGAGGGTCACGCGCGCGCCGAGCGACTTCGAGAGGCGGATCTCGAGATCGCGCACGTTCGCGGACTTCGGCTTGGGCTCGGGCTTGGGGTCGCCCGCGTGGCGCGCCTGACGCTCGGTCTCGCGGACCGACCACTGCTTGGCGACCGCCTCCTTCGCGAGGCGCTCGCGGATCGCCGTGCTCGGCGCCGTGAGGAGCGCGCGGCCGTGGCCCTCGGAGAGGTCGCCGTTCTCGATGTGCTCGAGCACCGACGCTGGCAGCTTGAGCAGCCGCAGCGCGTTGGCCACCGTCGAGCGATCCTTGCCGATCTTCTGCGCGATCGAGTCCTGCGAGTGCTTGTGGTCGTCGAGCAGGCGCTGGAAGGCGCGCGCGGTCTCGATCGGGTTCAGGTCCTCGCGCTGGAGGTTCTCGACGATCGCTGCCTCGAACGCGAGCGTGCTCGAGAGCTCGCGCACGACGATCGGCACCTCGCGCAGGCCGGCGCGCTGCGCTGCGCGCCAGCGGCGCTCACCGGCGATGATCTCGAAGCCGCCCCCGTTGCGCTTGCGCACCAGGATCGGCTCGAGCACGCCGAGCGCCTTCACCGCCTGCGCGAGCTCGTCGAGCTTGCCCTCGTCGAAGCGCGTGCGCGGCTGCGCGCGGTTGGGGTGCACCTCTTCGATGCCCGCCACCGTCGGCTCACGCGGGGGGCCCGCGACCGGCGCGGGCTTGCTCTGCGGGATCAGGGCATCGAGGCCGCGGCCCAGCCGCGAGCTCTTCTTGGGATCGATCGCCATCGTGGACCCTTCGCTGGGTGTCAGGCGGCCTCGCCGAGCAGCTCACGCGCCAGGCTCAGGTAGCCGTGCGAGCCGCGCGAGCCCGCGTCGTAGAGGATGACGGGCTTGCCGTGCGAGGGCGCCTCCGCGAGGCGCACGTTGCGCGGGATCACCGTCTCGTACACGCGATAGTGCTTGCGCACCTCGTCGGCCACCTCGCGCGCGAGGCTCACGCGCGGATCGTACATCGTGAGCACGACGCCCGCGACGCGGAGGTGCTCGTTCAAGCCGTTGCGGATGCGCTCGATCGTGTCGCCGAGCGAGCTCAGGCCCTCGAGCGCGAGGTACTCGCACTGCATCGGGACGATGACCCCGTCGGCGGCCACGAGCGCGTTGAGCGTCAGGAGCCCGAGCGACGGCGGGCAGTCGAGGATGACGTAGTCGTACTCGCCCTTCACCTTCGCGAGCGCGTCGCGGAAGCGGGTGGCCCGATCTTCTTCGCCGCCGAGCTCGATCTCCGCAGCCGCGAGGTCGGCAGTGGCCGGCACGAGCGCGAGGTTCGGCAGCTCGGTCGCGAGCACCACGTCGTCGATGCCCTCGTCGCCGAGGAGCACGTCGTAGGTGCCGCGCTCCACCTTGGCCTTGGGGTGTCCCACGCTGCTCGAGGCGTTGCCCTGCGAGTCCATGTCCACGAGGAGCACGCGCTGCTCGGCGACGGCGAGGCACGCCGCGAGGTTCACGGCGGTGGTCGTCTTTCCGACGCCGCCTTTCTGGTTCGCGATGGCGAGCACGATGCCCATGGGAGGGCGCGGTGTAACTCGCGCCCGGAGGCGTTTCAATCACTCGCGATCGCGTCGGGCCATGCGCCGAGCTCGACCACACGATTTCCGCCCAATCGCGGAGCACGGAGGAGGGAACCGGTCGGCTCCAAAAAGGTCGGCCCCGACGGGGGCGACCGTCGGGGCCGGGGGCGAGCGAGCACCGAGCGGGCAGCTCGTTGCTCGTGCACCGAGGGGGGCGACCCTCGGTGCGACCTCGACGCCCGTGGGAGGCGGTTACGGCGAGGTCGGGGTTCTCTGGGGGACGGGGCGTCGGTCCTCCGACTGACACCCACCCGAAAGCGTGTGCGATCCAGGGCGCTCGGGCACGCGGACCCCGCCGAGGCGGCAGGTCCGCGCCGCGGTCACTCTTCGAAGTCGAGCTCGTCGATGGCCTCTTCGCCGTCGTCCGAGCGGCGCTGCTCCATCGCGTCTGCGTAGAGGTCGTCGAGGGACCAGCCGAGCTTGATGTGGGAGCGGATCTCCTCGCGCTCGAACTCCTCCATCGACGCGTAGTGCTTGGGACCTCGCATGGAACCCTCCGAAACGTAAGTGCTTTTCGACAGACGACGGCGTCCGCGCGGCAGCGCGCGTCCGTCGGCGACCCCGGCGCCCATCGGGCCGCCGAGCGGATGTGGAGGTGGCGCCTCGTCTGCTGCGCAACCACCATGTCCTACATGTGGGCCTTGTAGCACCTGACCTGGGGGCCTCCAAAAAAACGCTTGCGTTTGGAGCGAGCCCTTCAGAGGCCCGCACAGCCGGGGTCCGCGCCTGGCGGGGCCGACCATTGCGATGCGGGGGGCGGGGCCGTATGTCTGGCCGCTCGGCGACGTCGGTCGCGAGGAGGAAGCAGTGGCAGGCGACGTCGAGATCATGGACCCGCGAATGCTCGAGCGGATGCGCGCCTCGTGCGCCCTCGCCGCGGACTGCCTCGTGATGGTCGGCGAGCGCATCGCGCCCGGCATGGCCACCGAGGAGATCGATCGCCTCGTGCACCAGTGGATCGTCGGCCACGACGCGTATCCATCGCCGCTCAACTACCGGCCGAGCGGGGCAGGGCGCCCGTACCCGAAGAGCGTCTGCACGAGCGTCAACGAGGTCGTCTGCCACGGCATCCCGAGCAAGCGCGTGCTCAAGAGCGGCGACATCGTGAACGTCGACGTCACGACGTACTTCCAGGGCTACCACGGCGACACGAGCGCGACGTTCTACGTGGGCGAGCCGAGCGACGAGGCCAAGCACCTCGTCGAGACCTGCCGCCTCGCGCTCGAGGCGGGCATCGCGCAGGTCAAGCACGACGGCCGCATCTTCGACATCGGCGCCGCGATCCAGGAGTACGCCGAGAAGCGTGGCTGCTCGGTCGTGCGCGACTACGTGGGCCACGGCGTGGGCCGCGAGTTCCACATGCCGCCCCAGATCCCGCACTACCGCCCCGAGCCCGGCACGAACCTCAAGAACATGCGCCTTCGCGCGGGCATGGTCTTCACCATCGAGCCGATGATCAACGTCGGCACGTGGGAGACCGAGCTGCTCGAGGACGACTGGACCGTGGTCACGGCCGACCGAAAGCTCTCGGCGCAGTTCGAGCACACCGTGCTCGTCACGCGCTCGGGCTGCGAGGTGCTCACCACCCGCCGCGCGGTGCTCCAGAACAGCGAGGACAAGCCATGGAGCGAGCTCGGCAGGCTCAGCACGCCGGCCGCGCTCGGCGCGCGTGCGGGCGCGAGCGCCACGCTCTGACGTGGAGCGCGTCGGTATCGAGACCGCCATCCCGCGCGAGGGCGAGGTGCTGGTCGTGCGCTTGCCGCCTGGTCGTGTCGCGCGCGAGGCGATCGTGCTCCGCGACGAGCACGGCGCGGTCCGCGCGTACGAGAACGTCTGCCAGCACGTGCCCATCCCGCTCGACGCAGGCGGTGGCGCCTTCTTCGACGACGACGCGCAGCTCGTCTGCGCGACGCACGGCGCCGTCTATCGGCGCAGCGACGGCGAGTGCGTGAGCGGCCCGTGCATGGGCCGTCGTCTCGCGGCGCTGCCGTTCGTCATCGAGGGCGAGCGCGTGCGGATCACGATCGATCGCTGATCGCAGGAGCGAAGCGACGAGAACCCGGACCCCCCGCCCCCGCGTCCCTTCGGCTCTCGAGTCGATTGTTTCTCGGTCTCTGGCCGGGGCGAGTTACGCAGGCCGAAGGCCGAGTATGTCTGAGCATCGGACCCCCTCCCCCGCGGCCCGATTCGAAGTCGGAGATTCTTTCTCCATCTCTCAGCGCTTCTTGAGCGCCTTGCCGTCGCGGGCCTGCTGCTTGGCGACGCTCTTGCCGGGCTCGGACCACTGCCGCGTCGCGGGCACCGAGACGAGCCTGCGCTCGGGCAGCCACATCGCGGTGAGGCGACCGCCGTAGACGCAGCCTGTGTCGAGGCCGGTCGCGTACGGCCAGCGTTGGAGGCCGCGCACCGCGTCGTGGCCGAAGAGCACGTGCTCGGGCCCAGGCCAGAGCGAGGCCCAGGCCACGCCCTCTTCGAGGCGCTTGGTGCCCGAGCCATCGGAGCGGATGCTGCGCATGGTGATCTGGTGCTCGCGCGACTGCGACGAGAGCGGCACGTTCGGCAAGAGGCCGGCGTGAACGACGATCACGTGGTGCTCCTCGAGCGCGATCGAGACGGGCAGCCGCTCGAGCCAGGCGAGCTCGGCGTCCTCGAGGCGCTTGACCACGCGACGCACGCCGTCGGAGAAGTCCGTGTCGTCGCCCGCGCGACGCGCGGCGGCGCACCGCAGGATGAGGTCGTCGTGGTTGCCGAGCACCGCGAGGCCGCCGACCGATCGCACGAGCCGCACGACGCCCGCCGAGTCGGGCCCCTTGTTCACGAGGTCGCCGACGCTCACCAGGCGATCGTCCCCGGCACGGAACCCGGCCTCCTGGAGCAGCGCGCGCAGCTCCTCGGAGCAGCCATGGACATCGCCGACGACGAGCGTTCGGGGCACGACGCTGTTGTGCCCAAGGCCATGCCGTGGGGCAACCGTCGTCGTCGTTCTCTTGCCTCGTCACTCGCGAAAGGGAGCGAGCTACGCGCGCGACAATGACTGCGAAGGAGCGTGCGGACGATCGTCTCGATCTCGCCGTGGTCAGGCACGACGAGCACACGCGCTCTCCGTCCAGCCGTCGTTGGCTCCCGGTCAGTGGCCGGTCGGCCCGACGGGCGGCGCATCGAACCTGCAGTCCTCGACGACGGCACCGCGTCGGTCGTGACCTCGTGGTCGACGGGTACGCTAGCGTGGTGGGAACGTTCGACTGGTACGAGCCGGTGCCCGCGATCACGTGCGCTCAGTGCGGGGAGACACTCGACCATTGGCAGGGGAAGGACGGCGCGTGCAACCAGTGGGTCTGGCGGCAAGGTGAGCCCGCGCCAGTCGAGCATCGCGTCGATCCCGAGTGGGTCCGCGACGGGTCTGCGGAGCGGCTGCCACCACGTTTCGAGTTCCACGCGCGGTGCTCGAAGGGGCACTCGGCACACGGGCTGGGTGAAGCGCCAACCGGCGTGTGGACGCAGACCAGGATGTTCACGCCCGTGGCTCCCCGGAAAGGGCCAGCGGGCCGATGGACGTGCGTGTGTTGCGGCTGCTTCACCCTGGAGGAGGAACCACCGGGCAGCTTCCAGATCTGTCCCGTCTGCTGGTGGGAGGACGACCCCACGCAGTACGCGGACCCTGACCTTCCCGACCACGCCAACCAGCCATCGCTGATGCACGCGCGGCGGCTCTACCTCGAATCCGGCGTGTCCGACCTCGCGCATCAGGCACGCGTTCGAGCTCCGCGCCCGGACGAGGAGTAGGGTGGAGCGGGACGACTCCGCGCCCACGTTCGCGTCGTGGCGTCGCGCGCTCAGCAACGCAGGCCTCTGGTGTCTCGGTCGCTTGCAGACCGACGCGGATCGGGAGCGGGTGATCGAGGGGCTCCGTGGCGGCAGCTCTCGCAGCGACGACGCTCGCGCGCTGGCCGACGTGCTCAAGCGCCTGGCCCCGAGGTGGTTCGTGGTCCGCGACGCGCGCGACGGCGAGGGGTGCTCGCTCCATCAGCCGAGGTGGGCGATGAGCCTTCTCCGTGGGCCCATGACGCGAAGAGAGATCGAGCGCGCCCGCGCAGCGTGAGCTGAAGAGCGTCCTACGGGCTCGACGCAGCGGCGTGCGCGGCGCGATCGAGTCGGGCGAGGGCGGCCTCCATCTCGGGCTCGACGCGGCCTGGGAGATCGACGAGGGGCCAGAGCGCGCGGGGCAGGCCGGAGAGCTCGCCGTGCAGCACCCACTGCACCTCGGTGTGAGCGTCGTCGATCGCGCGGAGCTCGAAGCTCTGATCGGAGCCACGCGCTCCGAACGAGCCATTCGTGGCGTTGTCCATCTCGACGCGCTCGGCGGAGACCGAGCGGATCGTCGTGCGCGCCGACGAGCTCCCGTCGCTGCGCTCGACCCACGCGCCAGGCCCGCGCGTGGAGGGCGAGTACGTCGCGTGCGTGCCCTGCCTGCGCCAGGGCTCCCACGCGTCGTAGGCACGAACGTCCTCGAGCTGCGCGAGCACGACGGCGCGCGGGGCCTCGATCGTGCGGCTCCGCGTGATGCGGTACTCGGTGGGAGGCATGAGCGTGACGAGGGCCACGCCGACGAGCATCACGGCCACCGAGGCGATGACGAGACCGAGGACGACGGGAGCCCAGCGCCGCATGCGCGCGACCGTAGAACAGAATCGACCTGACGGTGGATGCCGCGTGGACGCGATCGTGTTCGAGGCGCGGCGGGGAAAGCTGATGCGACGGAAAGAGAAAACGCGCGGTGCGTGATGCACCGCGCGTTCTCCGGCGAGCCCAGCTTCCGGATCGTCGCGCTGGGCGAAGATCCTCGGCTCAGCTCGATCGCGGGATCAGTGCGCGATCGGCGCGTGCGGCGCGCGCACGCGGTTGAGGAGCTCGAGGCCGGGGAGGCGCTGCGCGCCCGGGAGGAAGCCGCCGCCCGCGTCGAAGCAGGCGCCAACCTCGTTGTTGAAGCAGGTCTGGAGCGTCATCTCTTCGGTCGAGCCCGTCATGATGCCCATGAGGCAGGTCTGGAGGGCCGTCGTCTCACCCATGCACATGTCCGCGTCCATCGTGCGGTCGCAGATAAGGACCGGCGTCGCCTCGTCGGGGCACACCTGCGAGAAGCAGTGGAAGCGCTGCAGGTCGAAGCAGCCGCCGCAGTTGAGATCGAGCATGTCCGTTCCCATCGCGGTCTCGAACGTCATGCTGATCGACGCCGTGGTGTCCGCCTCGAGCGCGCCGAAGAGGCAGGTGCCGTCGTCGGTCGAAGGGCACGCGTTGATCGCCGTGAGCGTCGCCGCCGAGCAGCGCGGGAGGCACGAGGCCGGGACAGCTTCGATGCTCGTCGCGGTCAGGCCGGCCCAGGGGCCGCACATCGTGGCCATCGGGCCGGTGTCGCGGCGGGCCGGGCCCGTGTCGCGCATCGTCGTCGGGCCGCTGTCCATGAGGACGATGCCGCCCGAGTCGTTGCCACCGCTGCCCGCGTCATTGCGGTTGTTGTTGCCACCGCACGCCATCACGAGCGCGCCACACGCAAGGATCCACGCAACCTTCTTCATCATCGCCTCCACAAAGCCGAGAGCTCGACCACCCGGCAAACGTTCATCCCGACCCGCGGACCGACCGCGGTGATGAGCCGCGCGTTCTAGCGGAGGGATCACGTCTGGCAAACCGCACGCGGAGCGGGAGTTTGGGTGCTGTGAGAAAACGCACTCAAGTCAGGAAGCTCCGCGCGGCGCCGCGAAACGAGCCGCCGTCTTTGGCACCCTCGCGCACATGCCTCAGAAGCCAGCCCCGAAGGGCCCCCAGAAGACCACCCAGAAGACCACCCAGAAGACCACCCAGAAGACCCCGCAGAAGGCCACCCGACACGCCACCCAGAAAACCACCCAGAGAGACACCGAGAAGGCCATCGAGAAGGCTGCCAAGACGGGCGACGAAAAGAGCGCGTCCTCGCTCGCCAAGAGGCCTGCGAAGGCCGCAACGCCGGCGAAGCTCGCTCTGCCGCCGGCGTCGACGATCCAGCCCGAGTCTCTCGTGGGAAAGCCAGCGCCCGAGCTCGATCTCGAGAGCGCCGCGGGCCGCGTGAAGCTCGCGGACTTCGCGGGCAAGCGGCTCGTCCTCTACTTCTATCCCAAGGACGACACGCCGGGCTGCACGAACGAGGCAATCGACTTCCAGGCCGCCAAGGCCGCGCTGGCTCGCAAGAACGCCGCGGTGGTGGGGATCTCTCGCGACTCGCTCGCCGCGCACGAGCGCTTCGCGAAGAAGCACGCCCTCACGTTCCCGCTGCTGAGCGACCCGGAGGCGCGGGTGCTCCGCGCCTACGGCTCGTGGGCGGAGAAGGTGCTCTACGGGAACAAGGGCGTGGGGATCGTGCGGAGCACCTTCGTGCTCGACGAGAAGGGCACGGTCGTCAAGGTGTTCCCGAAGGTGAAGGTCGCCGGTCACGTGGACGCCGTGCTCGCGGCGCTCGAGTGACCACTGGAGCGCGCTGGGCTCTTGCGTTTGTGAGTTAGCTCAACGACTCTCGAGACATCGCCTATCCAGCCTGGCGCTCCTCCCCTTAGTGTTGCGCGTTCGTTCGTGGCTGGCCGCCCTTCGACGAGAGGTTTCGTATGTCGTGGATCGCTTCGATGCGCTCGAGCTTGCCCCATCTCGCGATGGTCTCGCTCGGAGCTGCCCTGCTCCTCACCGCGGGTGCGTGTGACAACCGCACCAACAACACCGCGCGCTGCACGCCGGGGTGCTCCTCCGTGCAGCTCTGCTGCGGGAACAGCGCCGGCAATCGCTGCGTGGATCACTTCTCCGACCCCGCCAACTGCGGCGGCTGCGGCAATGTGTGCGCGAGCGGACAGCTCTGCGTGAACCGCATGTGCATGAACGCGAGCGGCCTGCCCGACGCAGGCGCGGCGGACGCGCGGACGATCGGCACGGACGCCCCGATCACGGGCAGCTGCACGCCCTCGTGCGGCTCGACGCAGCAGTGCTGCGGCAGCACCTGCGTGGCGCGCGACGGCTCGGGCGGCACCTCGGATCCGTCGTTCTCGAACTGCGGCAGCTGCGGTCGCGCGTGCGACGCCGACGTCGCCAATCACTGCGGCCGCTTCGGCACGATGACCACCTGCATGTGCGGCTCGGGCCCCGCGTGCGACGGCGCGGCTGGCGAGACCTGCTCGCTCGGCACGAGCGGCGACTACGAGTGTCTCCGCAGCGACATCCCGTCGAACTGCGGCACCCCGCCGGTCGCCTGCAACACGGGCGAGAGCTGCGAGGCGGGTCACTGCGTTTGCGGCAGCCTCGGCCGTGCGTGTGCGACGGGCGAGAGCTGCGTGTCGTCGGGCGGCACCTCCACGTGCCGCGACCTCTCCACGGACGAGAACAACTGCGGCATGGTCGGACGCATGTGCGCCGCTGGCGAGGACTGCGTCGGTGGCACGTGCCTGTGCCCGGGCGCCGGTGGAACGATGACGGCGTGCATGGCGGCGGGCGGCGGTGGCCTTCCGATCGGCGGCGGGCCCGCGAGCTGCGGCGCGTCGGGCGGCCTCTCGCTGCCGTGCGGCGGCGGCGGCGGTCTTCCGATCGGCGGCAGCTGTGGTGAGGTCTGCTGCGCGGGCGTCGGCTGCGTGCCCGTCGACAACAGCAACTGCGGCGGCTGCGGCGTGATGTGCGCGGCCGACGAGGAGTGCGGCACCAGCCTCGGCGGCGGTGGCGACGGCGGCCTGCCGTTCCCCTGAGCCGAGACCTGACGACACGACGACGAAGGGCCCCGCGAGGGGCCCTTCGCCTTTTCGGCGACCCGAGCGGGGGGCCGGTTTCGTGGGCGATCGTGCAAGTTGACGGGGTCGGCGGAAAGGGGTAGCTGGCGGCTCCTTCATGGCGGAGCGCACTCCCAGACGGGCTCGTTCCAAGGCCCTCGACGCATCCGTCGAGAGCGGGGAGGGGGCTCTCGCCGAGGGCGCGACGAGCGAGGCGACCCGAGCGCCGGACGCCAAGGCCAACGACGCCAAGGACGCCAAGGACAAGGCGCCCCAGATCGAGGCGCTCGATCCGAACTTCCAGCTGCGCTTGCCGTCGTTCGAGGGACCGCTCGACCTGCTGCTTCATCTCATCCAGAAGCACGAGCTCGACATTCTCGATCTCCCCATCGCGTTCGTGGTGGAGCGGTACCTCGAGTACCTGACGGTGATGGAGACGCTCGATCTCGACGTGGCGAGCGAGTACCTCGTGATGGCGGCCACGCTGGCGCACATCAAGAGCAAGATGCTCCTGCCGCCCGACCCCTCGCAGGTGGACGAGGAGGCCGAGAACGTCGAGGAGATCGACCCGCGCGCCGAGCTCATCCGGAGGCTGCTCGAGTACCAGAAGTACAAGCACGCGGCCGAGCAACTGCTGACGCGTGGTGTCGCGGGGCGCGACGTGTTCACGCGCGGCATGGAGGCGCCCGAGGCCATGGGCCCCGCGCCGCTGGCGAGCATCGGCCTCTTCAAGCTGCTCGATGCGTTCCAGGCGGTGCTCAAGCGCGCCAACCAGGAGAGCGCGTTCGAGATCACGGCAGAGGGCGTGAGCATCCAGGAGCGCATGGCGCTCCTCACCGAGCGCCTGCGCGGCCGACGCCACACCACGTTCGACGAGCTCTTCGAGGACGCCCGCACCGTCTACGAGGTGGTGGTCACGTTCCTCGCGATCCTCGAGATGGCCAAGCGGCGGCTCACGCGCATCTACCAGGCCGACGTGCTCGCGCCGATCCACCTCGAGCTCCTCGTGTCGGAGGTGGACGAGTCGATGGTGGCCGGCGTGGACGAGTACGACGGACGTGCGGCCGCGCCGCAGGCCACGCCCGACGACGAGGGAGACCTCGCGGTGGCGCGGCCGGGCGAGGATCCGCTCGGCGAAGCGCTTGATCCGGAGCCGCAAGACCCGCAGGATGCGCCCCCCGCCATCGTCGACGAAGCCGCCGTGTCCGACGCAGCGCGCGACGAGGACGAGCCCGAC
>JAIBCE010000594.1 GCA_019694315.1 Sandaracinaceae bacterium | reverse complement strand
CGCACGATCGCGGAGCGCGCGAGGCATCACGCCCTCGGGCGCGAGCACGCCGAGCGCGTCCTCGACGACGTCGAGCGACTCGTACGAGAGATCGAGCGCGCCGTCGATGCCCGACGCGCGCACCTCGACGCGGAACGCGTCGAGCTCGGCCGCGGAGGCCTTCGTCCACGCCTCGAGAGCGAACGGTGGGCGAGGCGGAGGGACTCCGTCGCGCGGCTGGTAGAGCCCATTCCACTCGTTGCGCACGAAGCCGTCGGCGAGATCTCCGAGCGTCATCTGCAGCTCTGCCAGCGTGTTCGTCTGCACGAGCGCTGCCTCGAGATCCGGTAGGACGATCCAGTACTGGCGATCGCACGCGGCGAGCGCGGGGATCTCGTCGCGCCGCGCGAGCATCGCCGCCGTCCTACGCACGTCGTCTCCCGAGCGGAACCGCACGAGCGCCTCCGGAGGCTCGCCCGGCCATGCGACGTGCAGCACGTCGCCCTCGCGCCGCACCACCAGTGGGCCCTCGCGCAAGCGGGTCTCGGCCTCGTCGAGCCCGAGCGGTCGCACGAAGTAGATGGAACAGCTCGAGCCTCGCGGCACGTGCCGAGCATGCCACCTCTGCGCGCGGACGACGAAGCCGTCTCACCCGCCGTCGAGACGCGCGCCCGCGGAGTGGCGGTCGCGACCCTCGCTCACAGCGCCTTCGCGGCGACGGCGTCGGCCAAGCGAGGGAACTTCGGGCGGAAACCGAGGTCGTCACGAATGCGACGCCCGTCGAGCACCACGTCGAACGCGCGCCCGCGCTCGGCGCCCGTTCCGTCGGGCGGTGGGGCGCCGACCGACGCGAACAGCTCGGTGAGCGTCGGCGCGTCGTCGTCGGTCACGTTGTAGACGCGGTGCGAGGGCGAGGGTGCGTCGAGCAAGCGCGTCACGGCCTGCGCGACGTCGGCGTGGTGCCCGACCGACATGCGCTGCGTCGGCGCGAACGCGCGCATGAACGGCACCACCTCTGCGATGTGAGGGTCGCCGTCGCCGTACACGAACGGTAGACGCAGCACGCGCACGTCGAGCCCGTCGACCGAGAGTAGGTCGCGCTCGGCGGCGCGCTTGCTCGCCGGGTAGGCGTCGATCGCCGCGCACGGGGCGTCCTCGTCGGTGAGCCGGCCACCCGTGCTGCCGTACACCAAGCCCGTGCTGGTGAAGAGGAACCGTCGCACCGAGGCCGCGCGCGCGGCGCTCGCGAGGTTCCGCGTACCGAGCTCGTTCACCGAGTGCGCCTGCTCGGGCGTCGCACCGCGGAAGAACGCGGCGCAGTGGACGATGGCATCGATGCCGCGCACGGCGATGGCGAGAGAGGCCGTGTCGAGCAGGTCGCCCTTCACGAGCTCGACACGATCTCCCAGCATCGTGGCGGCCCGCGCGGGGTCGCGCGCCAGGGCGCGTACCGGGTCGCCGCGGTCAGCGAGGTGCGCGACGAGACGACTTCCGACTTTTCCGGTCGCTCCAGTGACGAGGATGGTCATGGCGCGGACCCTAGCGATCGCCCCTCGCCGCGGATTGGAAGAATCGGCCAGAGGCATGGGCGTGCTTGCGTGCCCGAGGGCCGTGTGAAAGCAATCGTGGTGTGTACGCCGCCGGCATTCGCCATCACCGCATCGCGCGGAGCGCGGCGGCCGCGCCCGCCCTGGCCGGGCTCTTCGTGAGCACGTGCACGCTCGATGGCCCGGGCCTCTCGATTCCATGGGCGGAGCCGCACCTCGTCGTCCGATTCGGACCGAAGGCGCACGGCGGGCTCGACCTCCACGTGATGGGGGCGCGCCAGCGCGCGCGGCGAAAGATGCTGGCCCGTGGTCAGCGGGTCGTGTCGGCGCGCGTGCGGCTGGGGATGCACCAGGCGGTCTTCGGCGTGCCCGCCTCGGCGCTCGCCGAGCGAATCGTGCCGCTCGAAGATCTCTGGGGCGATGCCGCCGAGCGATTGGCCGAGCGACTCGCCAGGGCGGAGGACGTTCCTCAGGCCGCCGCGATGCTGGAAGAGGCGATCGCAGGACGCCTCGTCACCATCGACGAAGCCGAGGCCCACACGCGGCTCGCGCTCGACGCGGCGGCACGGTTGGCGACCGCGCGCGTGAACGAGGTCGCCGACACCCTCGGCGTGAGCGAGCGAAACCTCCGCCGCGTGTTCCGCGACGTCGTGGGGATGAGCCCCAAGGAGTTCGCGCGGCTCACCCGGTTCCACCTCGCGCTGCACGAAGCGCGAGCCGCCCGCGACGTCGACTGGGCGGGCGTCGCGGCGAGCACCGGGTACTACGATCAGGCGCACCTCATCGCGGAGTTCCGCGACATCGTCGGGGTGACGCCGCGTGCGCTCCTGGAGGAGCTGCGCGGAGGAGAGCTCGACCTCGGTCGACCTCGCGAGCACGGGAGACGGGCGCCGGAGCCGGCCGCGCGCGTCACTCGGGGTCGCAGGCGCCGGTGCACGCGGCATCGACGACGCCGTCGGAGATGAAGCCGTGCAAGGTGCTCGGCGCCCAGCTGGGCGTGAAGATGATCGTGTGCGGGTCCACGCCCTCGGTCGCAGGCCGGTTCACGTCGGGCACGTCGGGCACCCCGAAGTCCACCTCGATCATGGCCGAGCCCGTGTGCGGCCGATCGACCGTGTCGAGGCCGTAGACGGGCTCGAACGGTGGGGCCAGCAGAGGAACGCCCATCGTGCGTGCCATCTGGTGCCCGGCCAGCATCGAGACCTGATGATCGTTGCGCGCGACCATCATCAAGACTTCGTGCGGGGGAGTGCCCGGCAGCCGATCGCTCAGGACGTACGGCGTGAAGCCGCTCGGCTCGGCGCGATCCCACACGAGCTGCATGAGCGCGAGACACCGTTGCACGTCGAGCGGTCCGTAGTTGGCCTCGAAGAGCCCAGAGAACATGTCCCAGCCTCCGCTGTTGCGCTGGAGCAGGAACGAATAAACAGGATCGGCGAGCTTCCGATCCATCGGGGTTGACGTGAGATCTGTCGAGGATCAGCCTGCCGCGATCACCTTGGAGGGTGGTCATGGCTCGATCCAAGACGGGCGAGGCGATCAGCGCC
>JAIBCE010000182.1 GCA_019694315.1 Sandaracinaceae bacterium | reverse complement strand
GCGCGGGACTCCCGCGACTTGCCCAGTTGTGCCCCCTGTATGGACGGAAGAAGAGGAGGGGCGCGACGGGACCACCGCCGCGAGCACCGGCGCCGCCACGACCGGCACGGCGCGCTCCGACGGGGCCCGGCTGGAGCTGGGGCTGGGTCAGTGGCAGCGGGGGCGCGACCCGCGCAGCGCCTTTGCCGGGCATACCGAGCGGTGCGTCGCGCAAGGCGGAGACGCCGCGCGAGTCGCACCAGGTGGCGTGCGCGGCCGCGGCGCATGAGCGGCACGCGACGCGACCGCCGTCGCCTCGCCGGCCGGACGATCGACCGGGGCCAACGGAAGAAGCCGCCGTTGTGCCTACGCAGCACGACGGCGGCTCCTTACGGCCGGCAGCTCGACCTCGATGGGAAGCGCTAGGACAGCGCTGATTTCCGCGAGAAGCTGCTGATGAGAAACCGAGATTGCGGGGGCCGGATTTGAACCGACGACCTTCGGGTTATGAGCCCGACGAGCTACCAGACTGCTCCACCCCGCGACGAGTGGGAGGCGCGTTATGGACGATCGCGGCTCGCTTGTCAACACCGGCTGGCGACCCCGCTGTCGACAGAGCGTTCGCGCTCAGTCGTCGATGGCGAGCTGGCCCTTCTTCTTCGTCGCGGCGGGGGCGCTGTCCTTCGCGCGGCGGTAGGGCGTCACGTAGTTCTTCTTGAGCTTCTCGAGCTCGTCGCCCGTGAGCTCGCGCAGCTCGCCAGGGCGCAGGCCGTCCGTGCTGATGCCCGCGAAGCTGAGGCGCGCGAGGCGCAGCACCGGGTGGCTCACCGCATCGCCCATGCGGTGGATCTGCCGGTTGCGCCCTTCGTAGAGGGTGATCTGCAGCCACGTGTTGCGGTCCTCCTCGCGGAGCACGAACACGTCGGCCGGCTTGGTCTTCTGCCCGTCGTCGAGCACCACGCCGTTGCGCAGGAGGTCGAGGCTCTCGATCGAGATCATCCCGCGCACCTTGGCGACGTAGATCTTCGGCACGTCGCGCCGCGGGTGCAGGAGCGCGTCGGTGAGCTCGCCGTCGTTCGTGAGCGCGAGCGCGCCGCTCGTGTGGAAGTCGAGGCGACCCACGGGATACACGCGCGCGCCCACGTTCTTCACGATGTCCGCGAGGCTCGGCCGCCCCTCGGGATCGCTCAGCGTGCTCACCACCGCGCGCGGCTTGTGCAGCACGAGGTAGATCGGCTTCTCGAGGACGATGCGCTTGCCGTCGGCCTCGATGCGATCACGGCGCGCGTCCGCGCTCGCGCCGAGCTCGGACACGATCACGCCGTTCACGCGGACCTTGCCCGCGGTGATGAGCCCCTCCGCAGCGCGGCGCGAGGCCACGCCCGCGTGGGCGAGGATCTTCTGGAGGCGTTCTTTCATCGGCTGCGAGGGCGCCCTTCAGAAACCGCCGCCGGTGGCGGCCGTGCCCTCGACGTTGGTGCCCTCGGACGTGCCGCCGAGCTCGCTCGCGGCCTCACCGGGCGCCGGCGATCGCTCGTGATCGCGATCCCAGCGATCGACGCGACCATCCCCATCGATGTCGGTGCCCATGCGCACCATGCGGCCGCGCTCGAAGTACTCCCAGCGGTCGGGGTGCCACTGCGTGGGCGTGCTCCGCCCCGCCAGATCGCGCTCGGCCCGGAGCGGCGCACCGTTGTCGTCGAAGAAGATCTTCATGTCGACGCGGCCATCGGCGTTGTCGTCGATCTCCTGACGCACCACGCGGCCGTCCTGGAAGTACGTGATCGTGTCGATCTGGCTGTCGAAGTTGCGGTCGGCCTCTTCGCGCAGCGGACGTCCCTCGTCGTTGTAGTAGCGGACCACGTCCTTGGTCCCGTCGCCGTTGAGATCGGCCTCGCGGCACACGAGCACCAGGCGGATGAGCGGCGGATCGCCCGCGCGGCGGAACACGCGACGCACATCCGGCACCTCGTCTCCCGACGTGTCGTACTCGGAGACCTCGCGGTCCGAGGTGTTCGTCTCGCAGCGGGCGTGGTCGTCCACGTGCTCGCCGGGGCTCGTGGGCCGCGTGGCGCGGCGCGTGGTTCCGCGGCTCGAGCGCTGGTTGCTGTTGCCGCAGGCCGCGAGCGACGCGGGACCGACCGCGAGCAGCGCGAGGGTGGTGATGGCGAGGACCGAGCGCTTCACGGCGTGCCTCCCGTCGAGAACGTGCCGTCCGAGGACACCGTACCGTCGGTCGTGCCCGACCCGGTCGTGCCCGAAGTGGTCGTGCCGTCGGTCGTGGCCGAGCTGCCCGTGCTCGTGCCAGAGCCCCCGGTCACGCCTTCGGTGGCGCCCGAGGCCTCGAGCGCCTGCACGGTGGCGGGCGCGGGCGGCGCGCTCGTCTGAGGCACCGTGGGAGGCGGAGGCGGCGTCGAGCCGTCGCAGGTCAGCACCTCTTGCGTGCCACCGGCCGAGTCCGGCGGGATGTCCTCGACGAGCGGATCGCCACCGTTCGGGTTCTCGCGGCGCACCTGCGTGAGGCGACCTGCGTTGAAGATCTCCCAACGATCGGGCTCGCCGTCGTTGTTCTCGTCGTAGCGCGCCTCGGTGATGAGGCCCGCATGGAAGAACTCCCACGTGTCCGGCCGGCCGTTGTGACGGCGATCGCGCTCGCTCCGCTCGAGCAGGTTCGACTGACACCAGAGCCAGGTGTCGATGCGGTTGTCGAAGTTCGTGTCGAGCTCGCTGCGGACGATCTGACCGCCCTCCCAGTACGAGATCTGATCGAGGCGTCCGTCGAAGTCGAAGTCGTGCTCTTCGCGCACCACGGTATGGCCGTCCTCGGCGAAGAAGCGCGTGATGTCGACCATGCCGTCGAAGTTCATGTCGAACTGGACGCAGCGCTCCACCCCACCGTTCATGACGTGGCGGATGTCGGGTGAGCCGTCGTTGTTCACGTCGACCGCCCGCCCCTCGCCGTTGCACTGCTCCCGGATCGCGGTCTCGCCGCGGCTGCCCTGCGGCACCTCCGAGCGGGGCATCTGCTGCTCACCGCCACCGCATGCGGCGAGGCTCACGAGGCAGAGCGCCCACTGCCACCTGGGCCCGCGCGCGCGCGTGGCCCTCCGTCCCGAGAGGAGTCCGTGCATGAGAGGCGGCAGCATACGGGACCACCTGCATGCCGGGCAACCCGACCGCCAAAGCCGAAAAGCCCCGGAACATCGCCGATTTGCGCGTTTGACATTACGTGCGGTGGCATGTAACTTCACGTCACGTCAGCGGCGATGGTCGTCGTGCATGATGGGACGAGCTCCGAGCACGTGAGCGCGTCGGAGAGGTGGTCGAGATGGCGCGCAAGAAGGTCTCCACCACGATCTACATCACGCCCGAGCAGGCCGACCGCCTGAAGGTCCTGCACGAGCGCACCAAGGTGCCGATCGCGGTCTACATCCGCGAGGGCATCGACATGGTCCTCGACAAGCACCAGCACGAGATGCCGGGGCAGCTCTCGCTCGACGCGCGACCGCCGACGAAGAAGTAGCTCGCCGCCCCACACGTCGGGCGAGAGCGATCGGGATCTGGCACGACGCACGACCGCCGACTGAGCCCTCGCGCGCTGGTCCTCGCCCGCCCTCCCCGGCCAGCCTCCGCCGTGCGCTCCACCCGGCCGCCGCTCGCCCACGCGGAGGAGTTGTGCGACACCTCGCGCCCCCATGAGCTTCCCCGTCGAGCGCATCCGCAACTTCTCGATCATCGCGCACATCGACCACGGCAAGAGCACGCTCGCCGACCGGTTGCTCGAGTTCACCGGCGCGCTCTCCGATCGTGAGAAGCAGGCGCAGTTCCTCGACAACATGGAGCTCGAGCGCGAGCGGGGGATCACGATCAAGGCCCAGGCCGTGCGCCTCCGCTACACCGCGAGCGACGGCATCGAGTACGAGCTGCACCTCATCGACACGCCGGGCCACGTCGACTTCAACTACGAGGTGAGCCGCTCGCTCGCCGCGTGCGAGGGCGCGATCCTCGTGGTCGACGCGTCGCAGGGCGTCGAGGCCCAGACCCTCGCCAACGTCTACCTCGCGCTCGAGAACAACCTCGAGATCATCCCGGTCTTCAACAAGATCGACCTGCCGGGCGCCGACATCGATCGCGTCAAGCGCGAGGTGGAAGAGGTCATCGGCCTCGACTGCTCCGAGGGCATCCCCTGCAGCGCCAAGGAGGGCATCGGGATCAAGGAGATCCTCGAGGCCATCTGCAAGCGCGTGCCGCCGCCGAAGACGGCGGGCGACAAGGAGCCCCTGCGCGGCCTCCTCGTCGACTCCTGGTACGACGCCTACCGCGGCGCGATGGCGCTCGTGCGCGTGGTCGATGGCACGCTCAGCAAGGGCCAGAAGATCAAGATGATGGCCACCAAGGCCGAGTACGAGGTCACCGAGATCGGCGCGTTCGCGCCCTTCGCGCGGGCCGTCGACGAGCTCGGCCCCGGCGAGGTCGGCTTCTTCGCCGCGAGCATCAAGTCCGTCAAGGACTGCAAGGTCGGCGACACGGTCACCGAGATGCGGCGTCAGGCGGCCACGGCGCTGGCGGGCTTCAAGGAAGTGAAGCCGATGGTCTTCTGCGGCATCTTCCCGACCGAGGCCAACCAGTACCCGCAGCTCCGTGACGCGCTCGAGAAGCTCCAGCTCAACGACAGCGCGATCTCCTGGGAGCCCGAGACGAGCGAGGCCCTCGGCTTCGGCTTCCGCTGCGGCTTCCTCGGCCTCCTGCACATGGACATCGTGCAAGAGCGCCTCGAGCGCGAGTACGACCTCGACCTCATCACCACCGCGCCGAGCGTCGTGTTCAAGGTCTACACGACCGACGGCGAGATGCAGCTCGTCGAGAACCCCTCACGCCTGCCCGATCCGGTGAAGATCGATCACATCGACGAGCCCTTCTTCAAGGTCTCCATCCACGTGCCGAGCGACTACGTGGGCGCGGTGCTCAAGCTCTGCGAGGAGCGTCGCGGCGAGCAGAAGGCCATCCAGTACGCGTCGCAGAACCGCGTGATCATCATCTACGAGCTGCCCTTGTCGGAGGTGCTCTTCGACTTCTTCGATCGCCTCAAGAGCGCGACCAAGGGCTACGCCTCGATGGACTACGAGCTCGCGGGCTACCGCACGAACCCGCTCGTGAAGGTCGACATGATGATCAACGGCGACCGGGTCGATGCCCTGTCGATCATCGTGCACAAGGAGAAGGCCTATCACGTGGGCCGCGGGCTCGCCGAGAAGCTCCGCGGCATCGTGCCGAGGCAGCAGTACGAGGTGGCGATCCAGGCCGCGATCGGCGGCAAGATCATCGCGCGCGAGACCGTGAAGGCGATGCGCAAGGACGTGACCGCGAAGTGCTACGGCGGCGACATCAGCCGCAAGCGCAAGCTCCTCGAGAAGCAGAAGGAAGGAAAGAAGCGGATGAAGGCGGTCGGCTCGATCGACATCCCGCAGGAAGCCTTCCACGCGATCCTCAAGGTGGAGTGATCGCGGCGGCCGAGACCACGTGCGGTCCGCCTCGCCCTCGTGTCATCTTGGAGCCTCCCCCCCGCAACAGGAGGCGCCCTGTGCCGAGAACCAAGCCCATCGGAGGTCGTCCCATGAGCGGCAAGGTGAGCAGCACGTTGAGGGTCCTGATGCAGATCCGCGACGAGCAGCCGGCGATGCGAGCCCGGATGGACGCGCTCGAGAGCACGGTCACTCTCGAGATGCGCGCCGTCGCGTCCGTTCTCGTCGACGTACGCGATCTCCTCCGCGATCGACTCGACGTGCGCGACACGGTCCGCGATCACGAGCAGCGCATCGCCGCCCTCGAGCGCCGCGTGGGCTGAGCGAACGACGAACGTCGCGCTCGGTCACTCGGCGCCCACCACGCTGCGGAGCGGCCACTCCGCGGGATCGGTCACGTGCTCGGCGTCGTCGTCGTCGGGACACTCGGTCTGCTCGCGGTGCTCGACGAGGGCGAGGCCGGTCGGGGTGATGCGCGCGCGCACGCGCCGGCCGCAGTCGCCGAGGCCGCGGTAGCGTACGGACTCGGTGATCACGAGCGAGCTCGGATCCACCTCGATCTCGCCCACCTCTTCGCTGTGCTCGAGCGCGCCCGCCGCGCTCACGATCGGCAGGGTCTCGAGGCGGAGCTCGCCACTCGCCTCCACGCGGTAGAGGTGCCCCACCGACTGGTAGGCGCCCTGCTCGCACACGATGTGGACGAGCCACGCCGAGGTGCCGATCGCGAACGCACGCGGGCGCTCGTCGCGCAGCGCCTCCGCGCGGCAGTCGTCGGACGCGAGCACGGCGTCGATCGCCTGCTCGGCGCTCGTGATGCGCGGCGAGGGCGGCGTCGTGGGCTCGTGGCTCGAGGGCGACGAGGCGCACGCTGCGAGCGCGAGCGCGGCGAGGCCCGCCGCGAGCGGGGCACGGAGCGATGCGTGGAGAGCCTTCAATTCACGGCCTTCTGTGCGAGCGCCTCGTCGGCGAGCTGATCGAAGCTCATGCGCCGGAAGCGCTCGGCCTCTTCGTCCGTGTAGAGCGTGCGGAGCACGCGACCGTCCACGCCGAGCACACGCTCCACGATGGGGCGGAACACGCGGCCCACGAGGGCGTCGTCGGCGAGTTGCTGCAAGACGTAGGTGAACTTCGAGAAGGGCCGATCGGTCACGCCCTCCTTGAGGCCGAGGATCTGGATGCGCTTGAACGCCTCGCGCATGCGGGCGCCGCCGGGATCGAGGAGATCCATGGGCCCGAAGAAGACGTCGCGAAAGAAGGGCCGCGCGTGCCACATGAGGCCCGCGAGCGAGGCCGCCGCACGCGCACGATCACGCTTGCGCTTCTTGGGCCTCGCCTCGAGCCAGCGCGTGTACGCAGGCGAGGCGTAGTGCTCGACCATGTGGTGATCGATCGCGATGTGGCGTGACTCGTCGCGGTTGATGAGCTTCATCGCCTGCTTGCTCATCGCGTCGTCCACGAAGTCGTCGAGCGAGCGCAGGAGCGCGATGTCGAGCAGCAGCTCGCCCGTGGTGATGTAGACGTTCGCGATGTCGGGCGGCAGCTCCTTCACGGCCTTCACGAAGTGCTTCGCGAAGCGCGTGAGGTGCGGGTTCTCGCGGTAGTCGCGGTAGTGGTGCACGTCGTAGTGGCGCGCGAGGCGCTTGGCCACGAGGGAGTGCCGCTCCTCGTCGACCACGAACGAGTGGAAGATCGCGCGCAGCGTAGGGTCGTCGGTCTGGTCGCGCTGCACCGCGAAGAGCGCGCCGGCGAGCAGCTCGATGCCCGCCATGTCGGTGAAGTACTGGCAGATGGCGATCTCGTGCTCGCGCGAGAGCGCGCGCGGCGTCACCGACCAGTCGAGGTCGCCCTCCGACCACTGATCGCGCTCGCACATCGCGAGCATGCGCGTGAGGTCCATGGGCCAGATGGTACCTGCGTCTCGGCGCGAGCACGCGGGCCTCGGCGTGGGGTCGCTCACCGGTCGCGCTCGCGGGCCAGGACGCCGGGGACGAATCAGTAGGTGGCGACGAGCGCGTTCGCGATCACCTGGCCGAGGCGGTCGTAGGCGCGGCGCGTGAAGTGGATGTGATCGCTCGCGCCCCACGCGGGCGAGGACGCCGCCCACTGCATCATGTGGAGGGGCCCGCCGCCGAAGGCGACGAGATCGAAGAAGCCGCAGCCGTAGTCGCGCGCCACGCGACGCTGCACGGCGATCACCTCGAAGGTGCGCGGGCGCGGCGTGGCGCTTCCGTCGCGCGCGAGGATCGGGCGATCGCTCGGGCCCACGAGGAGACAGCTCGCGGTGGGCACCGTGCGCTGCATGCGCTCGACCACCTGACGAAGCTGCGCCTCGTAGCTCTGGATGGGCTGCTCGTCGTCGCCGCTCTCGTTCGTGCCGTACGCGAGCACCACGAGGTCGGGCATGCGGCGGCGCAGGTGCTCCTGATAGAGCGCCTCGTCCCACTGGAGCTGCGAGGCCGCGCGCGAGCCGTTGATGCCGAGGGTGTCGAGCACCACGCCGGGCGCCTCGCGCTCCACGGCCACGCCGTAGAGCTTCACGCGACCGTCGCCGTGCGGGCGCACCTCGAACGTGTGCGCGCCGTCCTCGAGCGTGAAGAGCTGGTAGGCGCCGAGGTTCACGGGCGCGTTGGTGGGCACGCGCTGCACGAGCTGTCCGTCGATGATCACGTCGAAGGTGCCGCCGCCGGGCTGCGCCTCGTAGAAGAGCTCGTAGCGCGACGCGTTCTGGTGGCTCGTGGTGACACGGCCCCACGCCGCGTCGTCGGTCTCGACGGCCACCCCGGCGAGGCCGAAGCGCTCGGGCGCGCTCTGACCACGATAGTAGCGACGGGCCTCCCAGCCGCGGCGCGGCGACTCGACGATCACGCCCTCGTGCCGGTAGTGACGCCACGGCGCGGCCGGCAGCACGAAGCCGTGGCCCGCGTCGCCGAAGCGCTGCTGGAGCACGCGCCTGGCCATGCCGGTCCACGTGTCGGAGGCCACGTGCGAGGCGCCGTACACCACGATGCGCGCCTGACCTTCGCCGCGCTCGGCGCGTCGGAGCGCGGCGTGGAAGCCGCGGAGCGAGCTCCCGCTCGGATCCTCGACGGCCACGTCCAGGCCGTAGATGGGGTTGCCCTCGGCGTCGACGGGATAGACCGCGGGCGGCGGTGGGTAGACGGGATACGTCGCGCTGAGGTCGGGCGCGGGGTCGGCCGAGGTCGCGCCCGAGGGCGTCGGCGTCGCGGGGATCTGCACCGCGTCGTCGAGATCTTCCTCGACGACCTCGGGCTCGTCGTCGGTGCCCGGAGCCACCCGCATCGCGGGGATCGGCGAGCGCTGCGCGTGCGCGGGCTCGCTGCAGCCCGAGGCCGTCGTCGCGAGCCCGCCGATCGCCCCACCGAGCGCGGTGAGCGCGGAGAGGGCGAGGGCCATGCGGAGCGGCGAGGTCACGACCCCCTGAAAATGGTGAATGCCCGGGGGCCCGTCAAATTTGCCAACCGCGCGCGGCATCCGGATCCTGCGCCGAACACGGGCGGGGCCCGCCGCGATTCCCGGCGTCCGATGTTCCATCATCGGCTCGGCGTGTGAAACATCGACGCAACATTCGTTGCAACACGTCGCTCGTTTGCGCGCAATCGTGGGCGAGACGCGCTGTTTCCCCGATGTTTCACGTTGCGTCCCTCGGCGCTCGGCCTGGTACGGCGACTGCTCGGGAGGCGGTCGTGGCCGCCGCGTTCGCGGCCGCGAGGAGTCCCCCCATGTCGAGCCCGAGCCGCCCCGTCGATCTCACCGCCACCACCTTCGAGAAGGCGGTGGAGGACAGCTCCGTCCTGATCGTGGACTGCTGGGCACCGTGGTGTCGGCCGTGCCTCGCGTTCGCGCCCGTGTTCGAGCAGGCCGTCGCGCGCCACCCCGACGTGACGTTCGCCAAGGTGAACACGCAGGCCGAGCCACGCCTCGCGGCCGGCCTCGGCATCCAGGCGATCCCGACGCTCATGGTGTTCCGCGATCAGATCCTCGTCTTCGCGCAGGCCGGCATGCTGCGCGCCTCGCAGCTCGACGACCTGCTCACGCAGGTGAAGGCGCTCGACATGAACGAGGTGCGCGCCGAGATCGCGAAGCAGGAAGCGGCCGGCGCTGCCCCGCCGGCTTGACCTCAGGCGGCCGGTGCGGTCGCGAGCTCGTCGAGGAGCGCGCGCGCGGCCTTCAGATCCGCGGTGTCGTGGCCCTCGGTGAACCACGCGTGCACCGGCGCGAGGATCTCCCGCGCACGCGCGGGGTCGTGAGGGGCCAGGAGACGCGCGAGGGTCGTGGCGCTCCGCAGCTCCCATGAGCGAGCGGCCTGCGCGCGCGCGATCGCGATCGAGCGCGCGAGCTCGGCCTCGGCCTCGTCAGGACGACCGAGCAGGCCGAGGATCCAGCCGCGGATCCGCAGCGCCTCGGCCAGCCACTCGCGCTCCTGCCAGCCCGGCCGCGCGATCTGCGCGAGGCTCTCGTCGACGATCGCGAGCGCCTGCTCGGGCGCGCCGTCGAGCGCGGTCGCCTCGGCGAGCGCGGCCTTGAGGAACGGCACGCGCACGTGCCCTCCCCGGCTCGTCCAGCCGTCGATGCCGCGACGAAGGAGCTCGATGGCCTGCTTGGGGCGCCCCTCGAGGATCTCGCCCACGCCGCGCGCCTGCGGCACGGACACGAGGGAGATGAACGCGAGGGCCTGCTCTTCGGCCAGGCGCTGCGCCTCCTCGAGGTGCGCGTCGAGGCCCGCCGCGTCGCGCGCGTACGCGTACGCGTAGGCGCTGAAGGTCAGGGCCCAGACGAGGTTGAACGCGTGGCCCACGGTGCGCGCGTGCTCGGTGCTCGCGTCGCTCGCGCGTCGCGCCTGGTCGGGATAGCCGAGCATCCACGTGAGCTGGCACGCGTAGACCTCGACGAAGGTGCGGAGATCGTGGCCCGTGAGCTGGATCCAGCGCTCGGCGCGCCGCGGATCGTAGCGGGCGAGGACGATCTCGGTCTCTTCGCGCGAGGCGAGCAGATCACCCTGGAGCAGGCGCTGCACCATCATCGCCGCGTGGCCGAAGAGCTCGAGGTCCGCGTCGTGCGTGCGGTCGCCCTCGGCGAGCATGCGGCTCGCCCACTCGAGCGAGTCGGCGATGCGTCCCTGCGTGATCGTGGTGGTCCACATCCACCACATCGCGAGCATGCGGCTCTCGGCGTTGCTCGCGTCGGCCTCGGCTCGCGAAGGCGCCTCGCCCGTGGGCGGCGCGAGGGCGAGCGACTCGGTGAGCGCGAGGATCGCGCGGGCGTTGTCCTCGACCTCCGGCGCGGCCCAGCCGCGGAGGCCCGTCCACGCGGCGTTGAGGGGCTCGCGGATCGAGACCTCGAGGCGATCGCGCTCGGGGGAGGCCGCGAGCTGCCCCACGAGGCCGAGGCCGCGCTGGAAGTGCGCCGTGGCCTCGCGCAGCGCCACGCGATCGAGCGCGAGCATGCCCGCGCGACGCCAGAGCGGGATGGCCGCATCGAGGTTGCCTGCCTGCGTGTAGTGGTGCGCGAGCGCCTCGACGCCCACCGAGCGCGAGGTGAGCTCTCCCTCGAGCGCGAGCGCGATCGAGGCGTGCAGCTCCTTGCGGCGGCTGCGCAGGAGCGAGTCGTACGCGGCGTCTTGCACGAGTGCGTGCTTGAAGACGTAGGTCGCGGCGGGCGGCGTGCCCTGCTGCATCGCGAGGCCGGCCTCGACGATGCGCGCGAGCGCGTGCTCGAGGGCGGCGCCCTGGATCGGCGCGACGCGCTCGATCAGCCGATAGCTGAATTCACGCCCGAAACAGGCGCCGATCTGGGCGATCTCCTTGTGCTCCTCGAGGCGATCGAGGCGCGCCATGAGCGAGTCGCGGAGCGAGGCGGGGATCGAGAAATTCTCAGGCGACGAGCGGAGGTTGTAGGTCTCTCCCTGCTTGCGGAGGAAGCCGGACTCGAGGAGTGACTTCGTGAGCTCCTCCACGTAGAGCGGCACGCCGTCGGTGCGCGCGAGGATCTCCTCCATCACCTCCGCGGGGAGCGCGAGGCCGCGCGTGATCGCGAGCACGATGCGCATGCCGTGCTGTCGCTCGAGGCGCTGGAGGCTCATCGACACGACGCCCGCGCTGCCGAGCCACGTCGGCAGTCGCTCGGGACGGTGCGTGGTCACGAACATCACGGGCAGGCCCGCGAGGCGCGAGAAGAGCTGCTGGAGGAGCTCGTCGCTCGTGGGGTCGAGCCAGTGCGTGTCCTCCACGAGCAAGAGGAGCGGGCCGCGCTTGGCGCGCGCCAGGGCGAGCGCGGCGACGGCGTCGAACGTGCGCTCCTTGCGCTTCTGCGGCGAGAGACGGATCGGTGGGTAGCGATCGACCGGGAGCGAGAGCAGGCCCGCGAGGAACGGCGCGAGCTCCGCGGCATCGACGCCCTGCGCGACGAGGAGCGCCTCGAGCTTGTCGAGCCGGCGCTCGGGGCTGTCGTCGCGACCGAGCTGCGCGGCCTGCTCGAGCTGCTCGACGAACGGCGAGAGCGCCGAGTCGACGCCGAAGGGCGAGCACTGGAAGTGGAGCTCCTCGTAGGGCTCGCGGATCTGTTGCCTCAAGCCAAGCAAGAGGCGTGACTTGCCGATGCCGGGCTCGCCGCCGATCGCGACGATGCTGCGCTCGCCGCGGCGCGCGGCCTGCCAGAGCCTCGCGAGCTCCGCCGTCTCGGCGTCACGACCGACGAGCGACGAGAGCTCGGTGCCAGCGTGCGCCGCGCTGAAGCGACCGGCCGTGCGCCGCGCCTCGTCCACGCGCCAGAGCTGCACGGGCGCCGCGAAGCCCTTGAGCAGCTTGGGGCCGAGGTCGGTGAACGAGAACGCCTCGCCGAGCAAGCGACGTGTGCCGTCGGCGATCACGATCTCGTCGGGCTGCGCGCTCGACTGCACGCGCGCCGCGAGGTTCGGTGTCTCGCCGATCGCGAGGCGCGCCTCGGTGGGCTCGAGGCCCGGCGCCTCGCCCACGACCACCGTCCCGGTGGCGATGCCGATGCGCACGGAGAGCCGCGGGCTCGCGTGGATCTCGCTCACCGCGCGCACCATCTCGAGGGCCGCGCGGACGCCGCGCTCGGCCGCGTCCTCGTGCGCCACGGGCCAGCCGAAATAGACCATGAGCCCATCGCCGAGGTACTGCGCGACGTGGCCTCCGTAGCGCGCGACGATCTCGCCCGAGACGGCACGGTAGGTCTGGATGAGCGCGTGCATGTCCTCGGCGTCGAGGCGCTCCGCGAGCGCCGTCGAGCCGACGAGATCGCAGAACATCACCGAGAGCTGACGGCGCTCGGGGCCGCGCGAGAGCAGCTCGATGGCGCGCGACGAGAGCGAGACGCGGCCGGAGTCGCTCGCGGCGCGCGGCGCGGTGGGCGTGTTGGGCGTGCTCGGCGTGGGCGTGGTGATCGCCGCGGGCGTGGCAGGCGTCGGCGTCTGCACGACCTGAGGCGGCGATGTCGGCGGCGCCGACGACGCGCCCGGGCTCGAGGCAGCCTCGGTCCCCGCGCGCAGGCGCGCGAGCTGCACGAGGAGCGCGCGGCGTGGGCCGATCGGGAGCCCCAGCGCGGAGAGATCCGACTCGGTCAGGTGCGGCAGGACCTCGAGGGTGATCTCCTCTTCCTCGAAGCGCGCGGCGTACTTCCCGAGCCCTGCGCTGCGAAGCCAATCGCCGATGCCCGACACCCGTCCTTCGTACAGGACACACGCGCGCGCACGCAAGCCTCACCCGCCCTTGACACCGTCCGCGGAACCATCGACGGTGGCCGCGAGGCGAACGTGTGGCGCTCGAGCGGGTCGAGCGCAGCGCTCCATCGATTACGAGGGCACCGATGACGAGACGACAGTTCCTGCTCGAGGAGAGCCGGGTTCCGCGCGCTTGGTACAACATCAACGCGGACATGCCGGTGCCTCCACAGCCGGTGCTCCACCCCAAGACGCTCGAGCCCGTCACGCCCGACTTCCTCGGCGTCCTCTTCCCCATGGCGCTCATCCAGCAAGAGGTGAGCACCGAGCGCTACATCGAGATCCCCGAGCCCGTGCGCGAGATCTATCGCCTGTGGCGCCCCACGCCCCTCATCCGCGCGACGCGCCTCGAGAAGGCGCTCGACACTCCGGCGCACATCTACTTCAAGTACGAGGGCGTCTCGCCCGTGGGCTCGCACAAGCCCAACACCGCGGTCGCGCAGGCCTTCTACAACAAGGAAGCAGGCACGCGCGCGATGTGCACGGAGACGGGCGCGGGACAGTGGGGCTCGGCCATGGCGATGGCGTGCAACTTCTTCGGGATGGATCTCGAGATCTTCATGGTGAAGGTCAGCTACCACCAGAAGCCGTATCGCCGCGTCATCATGGACAACTTCGGGGCCACCGTGTACGCGAGCCCCACCGATCGCACGCACGCTGGCCGCGCGATCCTCGCGGAGAACGCCGACAGCCCGGGCTCTCTCGGCATCGCGATCTCGGAGGCCGTCGAGACGGCCGCCACGAGCGGCGGCTCGAAGAAGTACGCCCTCGGCTCGGTGCTCGGTCACGTGCTCACGCACCAGACCGTGATCGGCCTCGAGGCGCTCGAGCAGATGGAGATGGCGGGCGAGTACCCCGACGTGGTCGTGGGTTGCGCGGGTGGCGGCTCGAGCTTCGCGGGCCTCGCGTACCCGTTCGTGCGCGAGAACCTCACGAACGGGAAGAAGACCAAGATCATCGCCGTCGAGCCTGCCTCGTGCCCGAGCATGACGCGCGGCAAGTACACGTTCGACTACGGCGACACGGCCGCGTCGGCGCCGGTGATGAAGATGCACACGCTGGGGCACACCTTCATCCCACCGAGCATCCACGCCGGCGGGCTGCGCTACCACGGCATGTCGCCGAGCGTGAGCGCGCTGGTCGATCACGGCGACGTCGAGGCCCGCGCGGTGCCGCAGCTCGCGACCTTCGCGGCGGCCGTGGAGTTCTCCAAGGCGGAGGGCATCATCCCTGCGCCCGAGAGCGCGCACGCGGTGCGCGTGGCGATCGACGAGGCCCTCGAGGCCAAGAAGAACGGTCAGAAGAAGGTGATCGTGTTCAACCTGTCGGGACACGGCCACTTCGACATGATGGCGTACGACGCCTACCACCGCGGTCAGCTCTCGGACCACGACTACCCGCAGGCGCAGGTCGACGAGGCGATGACGCACCTCCCGAAGGTCTCGCTCTGATCCGAGGCGCGTGCGCTCGGGCCGGCTTCCGCGCCAGAGCATGAGTCACTTGCGTGAACTCATGCTCTTCCTTTCCTTCTGGAGGGGCTGCCCCCAGCCCCTCCCTCTCGCCGAGAGAATCGCCGAGAGCCGCCCTCCCGCCGAGAGAGCCCGCGCCCCACGTGTTGGATCAACGCGAGTGACGCGTGCTCTCAGGCCGGCTCGAGCACGCCGCGGTCGCGCAGGTAGCGCGCGATCGCGAGGGCCCGCGAGGGGGCCAGGCTCGGCCAGCAGCGCGCGAGGTCCTCGAGCCTGAAGCGCGGAGGCAGCGCGGTGACGAGCGGTGCGAGGGCCGTGTCGCCGAGGAAGGCGGCCGGTCCGTCGAGCGCCGGGTGCTCGAGGGCCTGCCGCAGCTCGACGCGATCGACACCGAGACACGGCACCTCGCGCACGCGCGCCTCGGCCGACAGCCGCCAGTGAGACGCGTCGGCCGAGCCGCGAGCTGCCTGCACGGCCGACGGGCGCGCGGCGCGCGGCGCGACCTCGTCCCCGCACGCGGCACGCCTCGCCCAGAAGGGATCGTCGAAGCGCTCGCGAGCCAGCGCGTAGTGCTCCGCGGCCCAGCGCGCGTGACGCGCGGAGGCCGCGCGTACGTGCTCCTCGTAGAAGCGGATCGCGAGCGCGCGATCGCCCGGATGACGAAGGAGCGTGTGCAGGACGATGGCCGCGGCGAGCGCCGACTGGATGGCCTTCTGTACGCCGCTCGACGAGAGCGGATCGAGCGTGAGCGCCGCGTCACCCACGCGGATCCAGCGCGCACCGATCGGGTGCTCGTCGAGCGAGGCGGTGGCATCGACGATGCGCGCCGGCCCATCGAGGCGCGCGCCCTCGATCGCGCGTCCGATCGAGGTGTCGCCGAGCAGCGTGACGAGCCAGCGCTCGAGCGATCCGTCGCGCTCGGTCCATCGGCTCTCGTCGATGAACGCGAGGGTCTCGTAGCTGCCGTCGGGGATGGGCACGCCCCAGCACCAGCCGCGCGGGACGGCCTCGATGCTGGGCGTGGCGGGGAGAGCCCGCCCGCGCCAGTAGGCGTGCACCGCAAACGTCCGCGCGCCCACCGGCGTGCGCTTGCGCCCGAGCGCGCGCGCTCCGAGGCCCGCGCTCCGTCCGCTCGCGTCGGCGACCAGCCGCGCGTCGATCGACACCGGCCCGCCGATCGCATCGACCGCGAGCGTGAAGCCGCGCTCACCGCGCGACGCGATGGCGCGCACCGTCGCGGGCTGTCGCACCTCCACACC
>JAIBCE010000593.1 GCA_019694315.1 Sandaracinaceae bacterium | reverse complement strand
AGCGCGCGACCTCGGCATCGCAGCCCATGCCCACGAGCACGGCGGTGTGCGCGCGCGTGGGCGCGGCCGCGCCGAGCAGGCTCGGGTGCCGCGCCGCGAGGCGCCGCGCGACCTCGAGCAGCTGCGTCTGCTGCGCGAGGGTGCGCTGGAGATCCGTCGGCGGGAACTTGAGGCCCGCGAGCTCGACGGCGACCTCCTTCGCGCTCGCCGAACGCACTCCGTCCTGGCGCGTCTCGATCACCGAGCGTCCGCTCGCGAGCGCGTCCGCCCACGCCGCCGCGTCGGGCAGCGAGGCCACGCATGCCTCCACGTCGACGATGCACACGCGCCCCTCGCGGAGCAGCGGTCGCGAGACCCGCGGCGCGAGCTCGGCGTCGACCCACTCCTCGATCACGAGGTGCGCGTTGTTGCCGCCGAAGCCGAACGCGCTCACCGCGGCGCGGCGCGGCGTCTCGTCGCTCCGCCGAGGCCACACGCGGGGCGCGCGCAGCACCTCGAAGCCGAGCTCGTCGAGCGCGCCGAGCGTGGGCTCGCCTTCGCCGAGGTGCGGTGTGGGGGGCAGCTGTCCGCGCTCGAAGGCCGAGAGCACCTTGAGCAGGCCCGCCGTGCCCGCGACCGTCACGAGGTGCCCGAGGTTGGCCTTGAGCGAGCCGAGCGGCAGCGGCGCGGAGGCGGGCGCGCGCGGCCCGAGGACCTCGCGCAGCGATCGGAGCTCGGTGCCATCGCCCACCGGCGTACCGGTGGCGTGACACTCCACGTAGTCGATCTGCGAAGGCGCGAGGCCCGCGCTGGCGTACGCAGCGCGCATCGCCCTCGCCTGCCCCTCCTCGCTCGGCGCCAGGAGGCCACGCGCGCGGCCGTCGTTCGACAGCCCCACCCCGCGGATCACGCCGAGGATGCGCGCGCCATCGCGCACCGCGTCGTCGAGGCGGCGCAGCATGACGAGCGCGCAGCCCTCGGCCGGCACGAGACCGTCGGCGTCCTTGTGGAACGGGCGCGAGCGCCCCGTCTTGCTCATCGCCTGCAGGGCGCAGAAGCCGATGTGGATGAAGAGATCGTCGGCGCGATTGACCGCGCCCGCGATCATCGCGTCGGCCTCACCGCGCGCGAGCACCTCGCAGGCATGCGCGATCGCGTAGAGCGACGAGGCGCAGGCCGCGTCGAGGGCGTGCACCGGCCCGCCGAGTCCGAGCGCGTGCGCGGCGAGGTGCGCGGGCAAGCCCGACATGAAGCGATCGCGTGGATCGATGTCGATCGCCGGCGCGAACGGCGTGCCCTCGAGCCACACGCGCGCGGCGAAGGTCGCGAGGTGATCGGTCGGGAACGAGAGGTTGCCCACCACGAGGCCCGTGCGCGCCGGGGCCGCGTGCGTCCGCGCGTCGCGCACCACGTCGCGGCCCACGGTGCAGAGCCAGCGCGTGAGCGGATCGAGGCGCTCGAGCTCGGCCTTGCCGATCGCCAGATCCGCGGGCGCGTCGGGCTCCGCGGTCACGTAGCCGCCCCGATCCGACCACGCGCGATCGCCGTTGGTGCGCTCGACGGACGACACGACGCGCTCGTGCGCGAGGCGCCATCGGCCACGCGCGACGCTGGAGGTCGCGTCGCGCCCCTCGAACACGATCGACGCGAGCTCCTTGGGGCTCGTCGCGCCCGGCAGGAGGCACGCACGACCGACGATCGCGACGGGGACGAAGTGGGCGGTCCGCTCACGCCTCCCGGGCGTGAATTCGGAGACGGAACGGGGATCTGCGGGCATGGGGGCGCGTAGAGAATCCGAGCCGGCCGCCCTGCGCAAGCGCTCGCTTCCGGCGGTGACCGAAGCGTGACGACGACGCGGCGCGGCAGGGCCCCGGGCGAGCGGCGGCAGGCGCGTCCAGAGGCCGGGACTGGGCCCCGCGCGCGCTCGACCTGATAGAAGCGCCTCCATGCGCGCACACACGAAGGAGAGCCAGGCCGAGATGACGCCTGCGACGGCACTACGGCACCTGCGGGAGGGCAACACACGCTTCGCCTCGAACCTCCGGGCGCATCGCAACCTGCTCGAGCAGGTGAACGAGACGAGCGACGGGCAATTCCCGTTCGCGACCATCCTCAGCTGCATCGACTCGCGCACCTCGGCCGAGCTCATCTTCGATCAGGGCCTGGGCGACGTGTTCTCCATCCGCATCGCGGGCACGGTGATCAACGAGGACATCCTCGGATCGATGGAATTCGCCACGAAAGTGGCCGGATCCAAGCTGGTCGTGGTGCTCGGGCACACGAGCTGCGGCGCGATCAAGGGCGCCTGCGATCACGTGCAGCTCGGCAACCTCTCCACGCTGCTCAACAAGATCGAGCCCTCGGTGTACTTCGAGCGGCAGACCTTCACGGACCGCACCTCGAGCAACGACGCGTTCGTCGAGCGCGTCGCGAAGATCCAGGTGCACCGCTCCGTCGAGGCCATCGTCGAGCGGAGCGTCGTCATCCGGCGGCTCGTCGAGGAGGGCTCGGTGGGGCTCGTGGGCGCCTACTACGACCTCGAGACGGGCGAGGTGCGCTTCTTCGACAACACGTACATGTGCGGCGAGATCCGCCACTTCTATCTCGACGTGCCGGAGCGCATGTCGCTCATGCCCTGACAGGACGCTCGACCTCCGAGCATCGCCTGGTCGGGCCACCGCACGGCCCTTCCACGGCGCGAGGTGAGGGGGCACGCTGGATGGCATGAGCACGCCGCCGAGCGTGGTCCTGCTCGTGGGACCCAAGGGCGCCGGTAAGACGCGCCTCGCGTCGATGCTCGCCACCGTGTTCGGAGCCTACGCCGTGCCGGTGGAGGCGCTCTGGATCGCCAGGGCCGCGCGGCCGCGCCCCGAACACGAGGCACGCGACGTGGAGCGCGCAGGCTTCGATCGACACGCGGCAGGCTTCGATCGACACGCGGCAGGCTTCGATCGACACGCGGCAGGCTTCGATCGACACGCGGCAGGCTTCGATCGACACGCGGCAGGCTTCGATCGACACGCGGCAGGCTTCGACGAGGTCACCGATCATGCGCTCGCCGCGCTCGCTCGCCACGCGCTCGTGGTGCTCGACGCCACCGGCGCCTCCGAGCACTCCCTGCGCATGGTCGCGCGCCTGCGCGAGCACGCGAGGCTCAC
>JAIBCE010000181.1 GCA_019694315.1 Sandaracinaceae bacterium | reverse complement strand
CGAGCGCCTCTGCGCGAAGGGAAAGCTCCCCAAGGTCGCCTTGGTCGCGGCCATGAGGAAGCTCCTCCACGCCATCTACAGCGTCGCCAAGAACAGGCGCCCCTTCGTCCCCGCGGTCGCCACCGCTTCGTGAAGAAAGGGCTTGCGCGAGTACACGGTATCTCAGCGCGAGGGCTTGGTGCCGCGGGCGATCACGATGTCACCGCCCACCGAGTAGGGCGCCGCGAGGCGCTCGAGCACGAAGCCCTCGGAGACGCGCTCGAGGTGCGACCACACGCGCCTGCGGATGTCGGCGCGCGCCATAAGGTTCACGAGGTGACCCTGGAGGCCGATCGACTCCGTGTTCGCGTCGACGATCATCATCGTGCCGCCGGGCTCGACGAGCTCCCACACACGCGCCGACGCCGTCTCCCACTCGGGAAGCGCGCTCATCACGAGGAACGCGAGCGCTCGGTCGAAGCCGCGACCGCTCGGCAGGTGCTCGGTGAGCTGCGCGCGCTCGAGCGTGAGGAGCGAGCCCTCGACGAGTCGTACGTTGTCCAGGCCCTTCTGCGCCGCGCGGCTGCGTGCGCGTGCGAGCATGCCCGCGGAGAGATCGACGCCCACCACGCGCCCGCTCGAACCCACCGCGGGGCTCAGCACGTCGAGGCTCTGCCCGGTGCCGCAGCCCGCGTCGAGCACGAGCTGACCGGGCGCGAGCGCGAGACGCGACGCTGCGGCCTCTCGGAACGGACGGTAGAGGCCCTCGAGCGAGGCATCGTAGAAGTTCGAGAACACGTCGTACCAGGCCATGCGCGAGGGCTACCGCAGCGGCGCAGCACACGACAGGACGAAACGCGCCAGCGCGTTGACCGCATGCGACGCGGCCCGATCGGCATCCACACTCGCGCCGATTCTGCATAGGCTCGGCGGGTGCCCCGACAACGAACGGTGCGTGATCGCTCGGTGAGCGGCGTGTTGCCGCTGGCGCTCCTCGGCCTCGCCGAGGCCAAGGGTCTCGATCGCGAGCGCGTGGCGCGCGAGGTCTCGCTCCCGCCCACACCGAGCCCCGAGGAGCGCGTGCCCCTTTCGCGCGTGCTCGGGCTCTGGCGCCTGCTCGTGCTGCGCTTTCCCTCCGATCATCTCGGCCTCGAGCTCGCGACGCGCTGGCGCGTGGAGTCGCTCGGTCTGCTCGGCTACCTCGCGGCCCACGCCGCCACGCTCGGCGAGGCGCTCGATCGCCTCGTCGCGTACCAGGCGATCGTCGACGGCGAGTCGCGGCTCTCGTACGCGGTGCGTGGGGAGGTGCTCGTCGTGAGCCTCGCGCGCGACGCGGCCCTGAGCGCGCTGCGCCAGCCGGTGGAGGCAATGCTCGCGAGCGGGCACGCGTTCTTCGAGCTCCTGTCGGCCAGCACGCTCACCGCCAGGCGCGTGCGCATGAGCCACGCGTCGTCGCTCGCGCCCGGTCCCTACCGCGCGTTCTTCGGCGTGCCGGTCGAGCACGGCGCGCGCGTCGACGAGCTCCACTACGACCGCGCGATCCTCGATCGGCCCATTCCGAGGGCGGATCCGCAGCTCGGGGCCTACCTCCTCGAGCTCGCCGAGGCCTCGACGGCGCGCGTCCGCGGTGCCCTCGACGCCTCCGCGGCGGCCCTCTCGGATCGGGTGAGCCGCGAGCTCCGTCGGCGCCTCGCCACCGAGGAGCCCCTCGGCCTCGAGGCGATCGCCAAGGCGCTCGGCACGAGCGAGCGAGCCCTTCAGCGGGGCCTGTCGCGCGAGGGGACGCGCTTCCGCGCGCTCCTCGACGCCGAGCGCAGGCGCGTGGCCGAGCTCCTGCTCGCGAGCCCCCACGCGCACGTCTCGGACGTGGCGCGCTCGCTCGGCTTCGCGGAGATCGCGAGCTTCTCGCGCGCCTTCAAGCGCTGGACGCGCCGCTCGCCCGTGGCCTACCGCCGCGCGCTCGGCTGAGCGCGAGCAGCACGAGGCTGGTGTCGAGCCGGCAATCGCCCTCACGACCGAGCGGCAGGCTGCCCGCGCGGCAATCAGCCGCGCTCGACGGAGAAGACGCCGTCGAGGCTCTGGATCTTGCGCATGAGCGTCTGGAGCTTGGCGGCCTCGTTCACCTGGAAGTGAAAGAGGTTCACCGCGGTGCCGTCGGTGCCCACGCGGCAGTTGGCTTCCTGGATGTTCACGCCGGCCTCGGTGAAGGCGGCGCTCACGTTCGAGAGGATGCCGGGCTTGTCGGTGGTGATGATGCGGAGCGACACGGGGCGCGCGGCCTTCACGCGCTCGGACCACGTCACGTCGATGCGGCGCTCGGGGTCGAGCTCCATCGCGCGCGGGCAGCCGCGTCGGTGCACGGTCACGCCGCGCCCGCGCGTGATCCAGCCGGTGATCGGATCGCCCGGCAGCGGGTTACAGCACTGCGCGAAGCGGATCACGAGATCGTCGACGTCGTCGATCGCGATGCCGCCGTGGTTGCCGGTGACGGTCTCGGTGACGGCGCGCGCGGCCTTCTCGAAGAGGCTCGGCCGGAGCGAGGTCTGCGCGGCCTCGTCGGCCATCGCGGCGTCGAAGACCTCCTGCGGCTCCACCTTGCCGATGCCCACGCCCGCGAAGAGCTCCTCGGCGTTGGCGAACTTCAGCGTCTTGGCGACCTTGTCGACCTCGCCGCTCTTCACGAAGCGCGCGAAGCTCATGTCGCGTTTGTGGAACGCGCGCTCGATGAGGTCGCGCCCGAGCTTCACCGAGCGCTTGCGCTCCTCGGCGCGCACGTACGCGCGGATCTTCGAGCGCGCGCGGCCCGTCGCCACGAAGTCGAGCCAGTCCTTGCTCGGCTGCTGCTGCGGGTTCGTGAGGATCTCGACGGTGTCGCCGTTGCGGAGCTGGTAGCGCAGCGGCTGGATCGCGCCGTTCACGCGCGCGCCTGAGCAGTGCTCGCCCACCTCGGAGTGGATCGTGTACGCGAAGTCGATCGGCGTCGCGCCGCGCGGAAAGACCTTGAGCTGGCCCTTGGGCGTGAAGACGTAGACCTCGTCGGCGAAGAGATCGACCTTCACGGAGTCGAGGAATTCCGCGGGGTCCGAGACCTCCTGCTGGAACTCCATGAGCTGGCGCAGCCACGCGAAGCGCGCCGCGTCCTTGGCGTCGAGGCCGCCCGAGCCCTTCTCCTTGTAGGTCCAGTGCGCCGCGATGCCGTCCTCGGCGGTGCGGTGCATCTCGTGGGTGCGGATCTGCACCTCGATGCGGCGCTGGCCAGGCCCGATGACCGTCGTGTGGAGCGACTGGTACATGTTGGGCTTGGGGAGCGCGATGTAGTCCTTGAAGCGGCCCGGGATGGGCGTCCACTGCGAGTGGATGACGCCCAGGGCCGCGTAGCAGTCGCTCACGTTCTCCACGAGCACGCGGAACGCGATCACGTCGTGGATCTGCTCGAAGTCGACGTTGTTCTGCCGGATCTTCCGGTAGATCGAGTAGAGGTGCTTGAGGCGGCCCGAGACGTCGGCAGGAAAGCTCCGCTCGATCAGCATCTTCTGCAGACGCTTCACGACGTCCGAGATGTAGCGCTCGTGGTCCTTCTGGACGCGCTTGGTCTTCTGGACGAGGTCCTGGAAGTGCTCGGGGTAGAGGTACTTGAAGGAGAGATCCTCGAGCTCGCTCTTGAGCCAGTTGATACCCAGGCGCCCCGCCAGAGGCGCGTAGATGTCCATGGTCTCTTGCGCGATGCGGACCTGCGACTCGGCCTTCATGTGGTCGAGCGTCCGCATGTTGTCGAGACGGTCGGCGAGCTTCACGAGGAGCACGCGGATGTCGCGCGCCATGGCCACGAGCATCTTGCGGAAGCTCTCGGCCTGCTGGTCCTCCTTGGAGGTGAAGTTCACGCGGCCGAGCTTCGTGACGCCGTCGACGAGGAAGCCGATCTCGGCGCCGAAGCGCTTGGCCATCTCCTCGTCCGAGACGTTGCAGTCCTCGACCACGTCGTGGAGGAGTGCCGCGCAGACGCTCGAGGCGTCGAGGCGCATGTCGGCGATGACCTGCGCCACCGCGATCGGGTGCGTGATGTAGGGCTCGCCGGACTTGCGCTTCTGCCCCTCGTGCTTGGCGTGGGCGAAGGCGTAGGCCCGATGGATCAGGTCGAAGTCCGCATGCGGCTGGTAGCCCCGCACCGTCTCGACGATGTCGGTGAACCGTGCGGCGCCGTGCAGCGGGCTGACCATGGGGGCGGGGCTCACGCCGGCGGTCTCGTCGAGACTCGGGATCGTCCGAGCTGCGTCTTTTCGAGCCGATCTCGATGGGAGCGAACGTCTGCTCCACGCCGAGCGCGCGTGAAAAATATCACCGTGCTCTCGGAGCGTCGAGGATCAGGCCACCCGGCCGGCCAGTCCGCGCGAGGCCGTCGCGTTTTGCGACACCACGCGCGGCCCCTGTCACGTCATGGACGAAGCGTGGCCAGCTCCTCGTAGTGCGACCACGGCGCGAGGGTGGTCTCGACCACGAACGCGCTCCGCGACTGCGGCGTCTCGGTCTGCGCGCGCGCCTCCGCGCCGACCGCCTCGTCACCTGCGAGGGCCGCGCACGCGAGGGTCTGCATGCCGTGGTTGCGGCTGCCGTGCAGCATCGCGACGCCCTCGCCGAGCGCTGCGTCGCCGCGCGCCGCGTCCCGCGCCGACGGCTCGGAAGAGAGGCGCAGGCAGAGCACGCCCAGCGACGTGGAGCGCCAGCCCTCGGCGACGATCGACTGCACCGTGGCGTTGCTCTGCGCGAGCACGAGCAGCTCGCGACCGACCCGCGCCCAGCCCGCCGCCTGCGCGCTACCCCAGCCCGGCGTCACCGTCTCGGCCTCGGCCAGCGCGGCCTCGGCGGCCTCGAAGTCGGCCGGATCGCGGGTGATCTGCGTGCGCTCGGCGAGCTGGCGCGCGAGGAGCACGAGCACCGCGGCGTGCGTCGGCGCGTGACCGCCGCGCAGGCCGTCCGCGCGCTCGCGCAGGAGCGCGATGTTGCTGTCGTAGGTGGGCCGCACGCTCTCGTCGAGCTCGCCGCGCTGCCAGCGCGCCGCCTGCTCGGCCATCTGGCTCGTCTCGAGGTTCGTGACGTGCCCCACGCGCTCGGCGAGGGCCGCGATGCCCGCGGCGTCGTCGATCCGCTCGAGCAGGTCGAGCTCGGTGTCGTAGGCGGCCGTACGCTGCGGCGAGAGGGCCTCGGCCTGGCGCAGCACCTCGAGCGCGCGGCGCAGGCGCGGCTCCTCACGGAGCGCCGCGAGCACCGCGTCGTGCTGGCTGCCCGAGACCATCCAGTCCACGAGCTCGCTCGCCGTGGAGCCCTCGAGGTGCAGCTCGCGCGTGTGCACGAAGCGATCGAGCACGGCCACGTTGCCAGCGAACGCGAGGAGCTCCGCGAGGTTCGCCGCGGTGAGGCCGCTCTCGGGCGCGAGGCGCTGCGCCTGCTCCATGAGCTCGACCGAGCGCGCGAGGTGCGCGGGGTTGCCCGAGCACGCGTAGCGCTGCTGGAGCGCGATCGCGGCGTTGTTGAGGGCGGCGGTGTCGTGCGACGAGAGGCGCAGGAAGCGATCGGCCACCTGGCCGAAGAGGGTCTCGGCCTGACGGAGATCGCCGTCGCGTGCGAGGCGCCGCGCCCGCGCCTGGAGCAGGTTGATCTGCACGAAGTCGCTGCTCTGATCGGCGCGCGAGAGCCACAGCTCCTCGTCCTCGAGCGTGGCGGCGAGCAGCGACATGAGCATCGCGGCGTTCTGCGCGTGGGGGGCCACGCCGCCGTCGTACACGCGCTGCGCGATCTCTTGTGCCTGAGAGCTGAGGCCGAGGTCGCGGTACGTGTGCGCCGCCTCGAGCTCGAGCGCCGGGTCGCCCATCGCGAGCACCTGACCGATCTCCGCGTCGCCCTCCGCGGCGCGACCGAGCCGGTGATAGACCTGACCCAGGCCGAGGTGGAAGCTCGGCAGCCCCGCAGCCTCGTCGCGGATCGCGAGGAAGAGGCGCTCGGCCTCGCGGAAGTGGCCGTCGCGCACCTCGCCCGTGGTGTCGTTGCCCAAGCGCAGCTCGAGCATCGCGAGCTGGAGCACCGACGGCACCACGCCCGAGCGCGCATCGAGCGCGTCGCGCAGCGCGGCCAGGCCGGTGTCGTTCGTGATCTGCTCGAGGAACCAGCTCTGGACGATCTCGCGACCGCGCACCTCGTCCCACTCGGGCACGTCGCGCAGCCGCTCCTCGAGCTCGATCGGCGGGAAGGGGCCGCGCACCTGCGCCTCGAGCGCAGACGTGCGCGCATCGAAGGCGCTGCGGTAGGCGCGCTGCGCGGCCTGGAAGCCGGGCAGGCGCGCGTGCACGCTGTGCGAGAGCAGCGCCGCGGCCTCGTCGAGGTGGCCCTCGTCCGAGAGGAGGCTGGCGCGAACGGCCTGGATCGACGCGATCAGTCGACCCGGCTCGCCCAGCGGATCGAGCAGGCGATGCGCGCCCGCGAGGTCACCCGCCTGGCGCTTGGCGTTCGCGAGCGCCGCGATCGTCTCTTGGTCGTCCGCGTAGGTCTCGAGCACCGCCTCGAGCGCGCGCACCTCGCCCGACGCGAGCGCGAGGCTGCGGCCCTCGTCGTTCTGCATCGTGCGCGCCCCGGCCAGCGCGATCGCGATCGTGTCGCGCGGCTCGGTGCCCGCGCTCGTCGCCGCGAGGTAGCTGCTCACCGGCGCCTCGGCCTCGAGCAGGAGCGAGCGCGACGTGGTGAGGCTCGAGAGCACCTGCCCCATGCGCTCGAGCGAGGCCGCGTCGCCGGCCTGCGCCCAGTGATCGATCGCCTCGAGCGGCCACTCGGTCGCGAGCTGCTCGGCCATCGCGCGATGGAGCGATGCGCGCCGCTCCGCGATCTCGGGCGCAGTCGCGAAGAGCGAGCCGCGTCCGCTCGTGGCGAGGAAGGCCTCGGCCTCGGCGAGCGCGCCGGTGCTGGCGCCATCGCTCGCGCCGAGGGCATCGAGGACGCGCAGCGACGCCACCGCGTCGTCTTGCGTGGCTGCGCCCACGTCGGCCTGCCACGCGAGCACGCGATCGAGCACGGCGCGCTCCTGCGCCGGACCATGCGCGAGCTCGGGCAGCGCGCGATAGCGAGCGAGGGCCGACTCGACCTCCCCCACGCGCGCCGACGTCATCGGCGAGGGCACCGCGTCGAGGACGAGGCGCACCATCTCGCTGCCCGCGGTGTCGCGCGCATCGCCCGTGAGCGACCAGCCGTGCGTGTTCGCAAGGGAGCTCCACGTGGCCAGCGCTTGATCGGGCGCCATCGAGGCCGTGCTCTCGCGCGTCTCGGCGAAGGCGTTGGCGGCGAGGCGATGCGGATCCGACAGGTAGCTCGTGACCGCCATGCTCGCGAGCCACACCCCCACGAGGCCCGCGGCCACCCAGCGATAGCCGCGCGCGAAGCTCGAGAGAGGCTCCTTCGCGAGGAAGCCGTAGCTCCCGTTTCCGTGATCGACGACGCGGTAGGCGCTGATCGGCCAGACCGGGATGAAGAGCAGCGCGACGCAGTACGTGGTGACGTAGGAGCCGTCGGGGCGACGATCGCGCTCGCCATAGATGCTCGCGCCGCAGCCGTTGAGGCGGAACAGCGGAGGTGCGCTCGTGATCGGTCGCGCGCCCCCGAGCTGCTTGGTGATCGCGGCCTTGATCGTGGGGCTCGTGGCCTTGCCCTTGGCCGCGCGGAGCACGCGATCGCCCTCGTCCCACTGGCGTCCGCGCTGGAGATAGCGCGCGCGCATGAGCTCCACCCAGGCCGCCGTGTCGGCCCCTGCGGCCTCGAGCTCGGCGCGGATGTCCATGCCGTCGGGCGCCGAGGTCGGCGCGATGCGCGCCACCTGAAGGAGCAGCCGCTGCGCGTCGTCGGTGCGCTTGGAGGCAAAGAGGAGCGACGCGATCTCGGCGCCGATCCACGCGACGTTGGTGCTCACCTTGAGGCGGAGGTCGTTGCCCGCGGGGATGGGCGCGAGCGCGTCGTCGATGACCGGCAGCACCTCGCCCTTGAAGAGCGCGTAGGCGGCGTCGATCTGACCGCGTGCGCGCGACCAATCGGTGCGCCCTGGGTCGGGCTCCATGTCGGCCGCGTCGAGGACGGGCGTGATCTCCTTCAGCGCGTCGGCGATCTGCGCGAGCGGCTCTTTGCTCGGCGCGCGGTAGGCCTTGGGACGCTCGGGCGCGGGCTCGGGCGGGGTCTCGCCGAGGGGGGGCAGCGGCTCGGGCGCGTTGGGCTCGTGGGTCTCCAAGGTCTCCTCCGGACGGCGATGATACGTCCGCGCGCGCAGGAACTCCCTCGGGCGCCCGAGGAGATGTCGCTCCGTCGCCTCTCCCCCAGGCCAGGCGCTCCCTTGATCACGAGCCTCGACGGCCCTATCCCCCGCTCATGTCGCGACAACACCTCCTCCTCTCCCTCTGCCTCGGTCTCGCGTCCGCGGGCGCCCTCGTCGCGTGCGGCGAGGACCAGGCCCCCACGCCCACCACCGAGACGCCCTCGACCGAGACGCCCCCGACGACGGAGACGCCGCCGAGCACCACGGCCACGCCCGCGACGCCCGCAGCCGCCCCGGCCGTCGAGCCCCTGCCCACCCCCGAGGTGGCCATGAGCAAGGTGCTCCTCGGGCGGCGCCTCTTCCACGACACGCGCCTCTCGGGCGACGGCACGCTCTCCTGTGCGAGCTGCCACTCCCTCGACACGGGCGGCGCCGAGCACCGCGCCACCTCGCAGGGCATCAACGGGCAGATCGGCCCGATCAACGCGCCGACCGTGCTCAATTCCGGCCTGAATTTCGTGCAATTCTGGGATGGACGCGCCGCCGACCTCCAGGCGCAGGCCGCGGGCCCGGTGGCCAACCCCGGGGAGATGGGCGCGAGCTGGGAGACCGTCGTCGCGACGCTCGGGGCGAGCGAAGCGGATCGCACGGAATTCTCGGCGATCTATCCGGATGGCGTGACCCAGGCGAACATCACGGACGCGATCGCCGAGTACGAGCGCTCGCTCGCGACGCCCTCGCGCTTCGATGCGTTCCTCCGCGGCGATCAGAGCGCGCTCAGCGCCGACGAGCAGCGCGGCTGGGCAACCTTCCAGGAAGTCGGCTGCACCGCGTGTCACCGCGGCCCGAACGTGGGCGGCGGCATGTACCAGCGCATGGGCCTCGTGCGGAACTACTTCGAGCTCCGCGGCACGCCGCTGACCGACGCCGACAACGGCCGCTTCAACGTGACGCACGACGAGAACGATCGGCACCGCTTCAAGGTGCCCACGCTGCGCAACATCGAGCTCACGGCGCCCTACTTCCACGACGGCTCGCAGACCGAGCTCGCGGGCGCGGTGCGCATCATGGGTCAGGTGCAGCTCAACCGTGACCTCACCGACGCGCAGGTCACCGACATCGTCGCGTTCCTCCGCAGCCTCACGGGCACCCTCCCCGAGCACGCGCGCATGCCGGGCGCAGCGCCCGCGGAGCCGGCTGCGCCGACCGAGGCCGCGCCCACGCCGACCGAGGCCGCGCCGGCGCCGGCTCCGACCCCGCCGCAGTGATCGCGTGAGCGAGCCGAGCGACCCGCGCGCGCAGGCGACGCCTCCCGGCACCTACCGGGAGGCGCTCGCCATGCGGAGCCGGAGGGCCCTGCGCTGCGCGCGCTGTCGCTACTCGGTCTCGGTGTGCCTGTGCGACGAGATCGAGCGGTGGCCCGCACGCACGCGCGTGCACGTGGTCGCGCACTACATCGAGCTCCACAAGACCACGAACACCTCGCGCCTCGCGGTGCGCGCCCTCGAGGGCGCGACGATCCACGGGCGAGGTCACCCCGAGCACCGCGCGCCGGGGCCCGTGCCCGCGGGTCATCGCCTCGTGCTCTATCCGAGCGAGCACGCGCGTCTCCTCACCCACGCCGATGCGCGTGACGACCTCGTGCTCGTCGTGCCCGACGGCACCTGGACGCAGGCCGGCCGCATCGCGCGCCGAGACGCCGCCGCGATCGGCGCAGAGCACGTGAAGCTCCCGGATCGTGGGCCATCCCGCTATGCGCTGCGCTCGACCGATCGCCCCGGCGCGGTCTCGACGATCGAGGCGATCGCGCACGCGCTCGCGATCCTCGAGGGCCCCGCGATCGAGGCGCACTTGCTCGACGTCTTCGACGAGTTCGTGCGCCGCGCGCTGCGACGACGCGAGGGCTCGGTGAACGACGAGCTCAGCGGGGCGAGCGACGACGAAGGCTGACGACGACGCCCGCGACGAGCGCGAGCCAGGCGAGCGCGCCCGGTCGGGAGGATCCCGACGCCGTGCAGCCGCCCGAGCCTCCAGCCACGCCCGCGTCCACGACGGCGCCACCATCGGGAGCGCCAGCATCGTCGACGGCGATCGCCGCATCGTCGGGCGGGCTCGTCCCGGTGCGCGCGTACGACGCGGCGATCTCCTCGGACAGCCACGCAGCGTGTGCGTCGATGCGTCCGTAGATCATGTCGGTGCAGCTGGCCTGCACGCCGCGCGACATCACGCCGATGACCGCGCCGGTGCCGTCGAGCGCCGGGCCTCCCGAGTCCCCCGCGCAAGGCCCCACGCTGAGGGTCCACTCGGCCTCTGTCAGGCGAACGTCACCCGACACCGTCGAGGCCGGGCCGAGCGTGGCGACGATCGCGTCCGTGCGCATGCGGCGCGTGTAGAGCGTCGTGTCGTCGCCGGGCGTGGCGTAGCCATAGCCCACAGGCACCGCCGCCTCGCCCACGATCGGCGGGCCCTCGAGGCGCAGCGTGAGCGGGGTGACGTCTCGGAGCGGCTCCGCGAGCTGCAGCACCGCCACGTCGTTGCCGCACATCGACTGCCCCACGCTGCCCGGCTCCACCCGCGCCGCCACGATCGCGCGTGGCGTGCTGGACGCATCCACGGAGGCGCCCTCGTAGGCCGCGAACGTGGCGCCCTCGAGCACATCGAGCGCCGACACGGCGCAGCCTCGACCCGCGACCGACGCGACGCAGTGGCGCGCGGTGAGCAGGAGGTCGGGCGCCACGAGGAAGGCGGTGCAGACCATCGGATCGCTGGGGTGCTCGCGCGAGACGACGACGACGGACGCGGTGTCCGAGGCGACGCCGTCGAGGATCGCGATCGGTGATGCCTCCGAAGAGGCACACCCCGCGAACGAGGCTCCGAGCCAGAGCGAGGCAGTCACGGCGAGGGTGCGGGCGCGCAGCGTCATGCACCGCGCTCCGCAACCGGCGTGCCGCGACTCGCCCGTCGAATTGCCCGAGAATTGGAGGCTCCGGCGCGACCCGTCAGCCGCCGCACGATCGCACGTGCACGTCGTGGGGACCCCGTCGGCCGTTGCCGGCAGCCGACGATGCATCGGCTGAGGCCGACACACAGTTTCTGCGCGGCGCAGGCGCCGCGCGTCGGGGGCTTCACCCCCGAACCCCGTACGACCATTCGATCCCGAGAAACGATTGTTTCTCGGTCTCTCAGTATTTCCCGCGCCTCCGGCGCTCGAGGCGGGGGCCCGACCCCCGCGGCCCCCGGGTTCTCCCGTGCTCGCTCACTCCATTCGCTGCGCGCGTGTCCGATCACCGGCTCGTCGTCGCTTCGCTCCTCCCGGGTTCTCCCCGTGCTCGCAACTTCGTTGCTGTGCGCCGGGTTCTCGTCGCTTCGCTCCTGCGATCACCGGTCCGATCACCGGCTCGCGCCTCAAGGGGGAGCTTCGCTCCCCCGCCGGCCGGCTCCCCCATCGTCGCCTTGGATTGTGTCTCTCACTCGTGTCCCACCACCTCGCACGTGGAACGCGCCTTGCGCATGTCGAGCGCATGTCGAGCGCACGTCGAGCGCACGTCGAGCGTGCCCTGAGGGCGTGGAACGCGACTTGCGAACGCGGCCGCGTCATGCCGCTCGATGTCGCGCCTAAGCGTGGTGCTGCCTTGGACGAGGACGACTACTCCGACCCTCGCTGGATCGATCACCGGCTCGAGGTGCGCGCCTACCTCGGCGGCGGTGCGACGAGCCGCGTCTACGAGGGCTACGATCACCCGCACGCGCGCGAGGTGGCGATCAAGATCGCGCGCGTCGGCCTCGACAAGAAGACGCTTCAGCGGCTCGAGCGTGAGGTCGTCGCGCTGCGCGCCGTGCACCACCGGAACGTGGTCGGCGTGCTCGATCACGGGCAATTGCCCGATGGCCGGCCCTACGTCGTGATGCAGCGCATCTTCGGGCGGCCGCTCCTCGACGTGCTCTTCGATCGACCTGGGCAGCGCATGCCGTGGCAGGAGGCGGTGCCGCTCGCGCTCGACTTGCTCGATGCGCTCGGCGCGATGCACCGGTCGGGTGTGGTCCACCGCGACGTCAAGCCTGCGAACGTCCTCGTCACCGAGCACCAAGGGCCCGTGCTCGTCGATCTGGGCTTCGCGCAGCTCGAGGACGCCGGGCCCCGACTCACGCCCGACGGTCGCGTGGTGGGCACGCCCGGCTTCATCCCGCCCGAGGTGCTCATGGGCCGTCGCCCCGCAGGGCCGAGCGCCGACGTGTACGCGATGGGCGTGATGATGTTCCAGATGCTCGTGGGGCAGCTCCCCTTCAGCGGCGCGCTCAGCGAGATGATCGTGTCGATCATGAGCGGCCCACGGCCCAGCCTCACCGCCCTCGTGCCCGACCTGCCGCCGACGATCGCGGCGATCGTCGATCGGGCGATGGCCCGCGATCCGCGCGCACGCTTCCAGGACGCCGACGGCATGGCGTGGACGACTCGCGAGGCGCTCGGGAAGCTCGCCACCGAGCAGCTCTGAGCACGTGTCACTCGCATGGAACGATGCGAGTGACGCGGGCTCGAGTCGGCGGGGCGAGATTCCAGCTCGTGGGCCTCTGAGCCGCCGGTCAGCTCACGTGGAAGTCGCCACCGATCGCGACCATGACACCGACGCGGTGGGTGCTCTCGCTGATCGCGTCGAGCACCTCGAGCGCGAACGTCCAGTTCCAGTAGCCCGCCCCGATCGAGAGCAGTCCCGAGAATGCGGGCTCGTCCTCGTGCTGTGGCACGCGCTCTCCCTGCCCCGCCGAGAGCGCGAAGCCGGCCTCGATCGAGCCGAAGATCGTGAGATCGGCTGAGACCCGATGCTCGGGCCGCGCGATCAAGCGCGCGCTCCAGAGCACGGCCGCGCCGGGGCGATCGTCGAAGGCATCGGTGACATCGAGCGACGCCGAGAGACCGATCCAGTCGTGGAGCAGCGCCGCGCGCAGCCCCAGGAGAAAGCCGAGACGCGTCTCCGTCGGCCAGAGGATCACACCCGCGCCCACATCGAGATCGCCGAGGATGTGCCACGGTGAGGCCGCGTCTGCGTGGCCCGCACGTCGTTCAGGCCGAACCCGCCAGCGCTGCTCCGCACGCGCCGAAAGGTCGCGATGGAACGGGAGCCTGCGCAGCGCCGCCTCCACGCAGTGCATGAAGTCCGTGCTCGCCAAGCGCGGCGACGCGAGGACATCCGCTCGAGCGATCGCCCCCGAGGTGTCGACCTCGAGCACCACCGAGAAGCCCCCGTCGATCACGGGGCGCGCGTATCGCTCGCGATCGACGCACGCCGAGACCTCGGCGAGCAACGCCGCGCTCCGCAGCCGTCGGTCGAGCTCGATGCAGCGGGTCACCGAGTCGCCTGGCTCGAGCGCCGTGCACACGGCGGCGTCGCGCTCGACGGTGTGAGCGACCAGCCGAACACGCTCGAGGACCTGCTGCGCCTCGGTCGAGGTCGCGACGACGCTCGCGAAGACGAGCGTCAGTGCCGCGAGCAGGAGCGTCTCGTGGTGGGCAGCTCGACACGCGAGGTGCTCGTCGTCGGCCCGATGTCTTGCGTCCATCCCCACTCCCCCGTGGCTCACGGCGTGAGCACGTCGATCCGATCCGTCTCCACCGCGCGCACCGCGGTGCGCGTGAGGCCCTTCACGCCCTCGATCATGAACGCGTAGCGCGGCTCCTTCGTGAGGCCGCGCGCGTAGCGCTGGTAGAGCTGCTGCGCGACGACCGCGAGCTTGAAGAGCGCGAACGCGAAGTAGAAGACGAGGCTCGTCACGGGCCTTCCCGTCTTGGTCTGCCAGCGCTCCACGACCTCCATGCGGCGCAGGCTGCGCGGCGCGTCGGTCGGCCCGAAGCGCATCGCGGTGAAGAGCGGCGGATCGCTCGCCTCCACCCAGTACGAGAGCGTCGTGCCGAGATCCATGAGCGGATCGCCCAGCGTCGACATCTCCCAGTCGAGCACGGCCACGATGCGCGAGAGGTCGGGCGCGTAGACGACGTTGTCGTACTTGAAGTCGTTGTGGATCAGCGCCACGCCGGACTCGGGGGGCGTGTGCTCCGCGAGCCACCGGGCGATCGCGTCCACGTCGGCGATCTCGTCGGTCTTGGCCTTCTCGTAGCGCTCGGTCCAGCCCTTGACCTGCCGCGCGTTGTAGCCCGCAGGCTTGCCCAGATCCGCGAGGCCCGCGGCCTGCACGTCGATGCCGTGGATCTCCGCGAGCGTGTCGATGAGCGTCTCGGAGAGCGCGCGTCCGTCGAGCGAGGAGAGCGCGATCCCCTTGGGCTGCTTGGCCCGGAAGATCACGCCGTGCGCGCGCTCCATCACGTAGAAGGGCGCGCCGAGCACGGACTCGTCGGGCTCGTAGCCGATCGTGCGCGGCACCTTGTCCCACACGCTCGCGAGCCCGCTGAGGATGCGGTGCTCGCGGCCCATGTCGTGCGCGGACGCGATCTTCACGCCGAGCGGCGGACGTCGCAGCACGATCTCGCGCGGCGCGGCGCCCTCCGCGCTCACGCGCAGGAGGTACGTGAGGTTCGAGTAGCCCCGCGGGAACTGGAGCACCTCGATCGCGCCCGGCAGCGCGTGCGCTGCGAGCCATCCCGTGAGCTTGTCGAGATCGAGGCGCGCGTCCTCCCGCACCGCCTCGGGCCGATCGAGCGAGTCGTTCATGCGCCGATCCTGTCCCTTCACTCGATGCGCGTCATCGGTGAAAGAAGCTCGGTTTCTTCCGGACGCCTCCTCGATCTACGCTCGCTCGCCCACGCAAGGAGGTGCCCGTGACGGACCGAGACGACGCGCAGAAGCGAAAGACGCTGGCCAAGTGGACGGGGGCGCTCGCGGGCAGCGCGATGCTGGGGCGCGCGCTCCTCTTCGGCTGCTGCGGCGCCTGCTTCGTCCGCGGCACGCGGATCGCCACGCCCAAGGGTCGACGGCCCATCGAGGACCTCGCGGTCGGCGACACCGTGTTCGCGTACGACACCGAGCGAGCCGTCATCGTCGAGCGACCGGTGGTCGACGTGCTTCGCACGAGGAGCCGGGAGCTCCTCTCTCTGCGGGCCGGTGAGCTCGTGATCGCGGGCGTGACCTCCGAGCATCCGTTCTGGGACACCCGCTCCTCGCGCTGGGTGCGCGCCGAGGACCTCGCGCTCGGACACCACCTGCTCGGCTGGCTCGGCGCCGGCGAGACGCGCGCGCTCCCCATCTCGGAGCTGCGCCGCGAGAAGGTCTATGGCGAGGTCGAGGTCTTCAACATCACCGTCGGTGGTGGTGAGGAGCACAACTACTTCGCCGAGGGGCTCCTCGTGCACAACAAGGTGGCCTCGCCGCGCGACTACGACGCAGGCGTCCACACCGACGCGGCAGCGGAGCAGGCAGACACGGGTGGATGAGCTCGAGCGCTAGGCTCGTCGCAGCTTGTCGTGAGCGCCGCTTCGGCCGACAGTGGCGCGCATGCGCGCGTCGTGGGTGATCGGCCTCGGGCTCTCGTTCGTGATCGTGCTCGGCTGTCTCGGGAGCGGCGTATACCTGCTGCTCTCGGCACCGCGCGCGCACGCGCCGGCTGCGTTCGTCGGGAGCGCGAGCCTCCGTGCCCAGCTCGGTTGTCCGACCGGGCCGCTCGCGAGCGCCGACGCCCCCATCCTCGATGCACGGCGCGCTGCGCTCGGGCTCGAGGGCGAGGTCCGCGTGATCGACCCGCAGACGATCGAGCTCGCGCTCCGCGCGGTCCAGGGTCCCGACGTGATTCGTGCGCTCGCGACGCCACAGCGGCTCGCGCTCACCGAGGTGCTCGATGGCGCCGTGACGCTCGCGCCCGACGCGCTGCCGCCCGGCGTGACGCAGCGACCCGTGGGCACGGGCGGCGAGCTCGGATTCTTCGCGTCGTCGCCGAGCGCGCTGGTCCCGATCGGAGCGCACACACCGAC
>JAIBCE010000592.1 GCA_019694315.1 Sandaracinaceae bacterium | reverse complement strand
GAGCTGAGCAACGGAAGCTGAGAGAGGGAGAAAGAATCGCCGTTGGGGACGCCACGCGGCGGGTCTCACGCTCGGATCGTCAGCCGGCGCTCGCGCTGCCGTGGCGGCGCGTCAGCGCCGCCTCGAGCGCGAAGAAGTCGCGCATCGGACGCACACCCGCGGCCTCGAGGGAGGGATGCCCCGCGGGCGCGCCCACCCACACCTCGACGGATCGTGCGAGCAACTCGAGCCCCTTGAGCTCCCGGCGTCGCTCGAGCGGCTCGCTCTTCTCCACGAGGATCGAGAGCGCCACCACGCCGGCGCGCGCGCGCTCGCACGCGCTGAGCAGCTCGTCGAACGGGACGTCGGCGCCCAGGAACACGGGGCTCACCCCGTGCGTGGTGGCGAGCACCGCCGCCATCTGCGCGCCGAGCTCGTGGTGATGACCTGGAGGCGTGGCGAAGACCACGCGCGGTGCGCCGCTCGGCAGGACCGCGGTGCGCAGCAAGGTGCCGAGGTGCGCGGCGATCTGTGCGCTCACCGCGTGCTCCTGCGCGACGCCCAGACTGCCGGCGTGCCAGCGATCGCCCACCTCCTTGAGGAGCGGCAGGACGAGCTCGAGCACCAGGCGCCGCGGCCCGAGCAGCTGCGAGGCGCGAGAGAGCACCGCTTCGGCGCGCGGCAGATCGAGCACCGCGATCGCCTCGAGGTAGGGGCTCAGCGCCGGACGCTCCGGCTCCTCTTGCGCGGGCTGCGCGAGCGCACGGAGCCGTGCGTCCGAGAGCGTCGCGATGGCGCCGATCGTGTGCCCCTGCGCGATCGCGTCGCGCAGGCGCGTGAGCCGCTCGATGTCGGCCGCGGAGTAGCGGCGCGCGTTGCCCTCGGTGCGATCGGGCGTGATGGCGCCGTAGCGCCGCTCCCACACGCGGACGACGTCGGCGGTGAGCCCGGTCATGCGCGTCACGACGCGCATCGGGAACGTGCGCTCGTCGACCGTGCGGCTCATGACGCCACCGCGTGGGCCTGCACGGGACGGCGACGCGGCACCGCGCAGCGCTGCGCATCACAGCGGCCCGTGAGACGCAGCCGTCGCGACGCGAACGCGTGGTAGGCGTGGTCGAGGAGGCGCGCGATCGGCGCGATCCGCGACACGCGCACGAGGAGGCCGAGGCCCACGGCGCCGTAGAGCGCGCGAAAGACCTCCACGCCCTCCACCACCTCGCCCGAAGGCAGCCGCCGACCGTGGATGCGATCCATGAGCGTGGCCCAGTCGGGCAGGCCCTCGCGGCCCGGATCGAACGAGGGATCCGCGATGTCGGTGAAGCGCAGCCGACCGCGCCGATCGAGGGCTCGGATCATGCGGATCTCGCGCACGCAGAGCGGGCAGTCGCCGTCGAAGAAGACCTCGAAGATGGGAGCGCTCATCGGGCCGTGCCTCCGACGCGGAGAGACTGTGGCCAGACTCCCGACTTGGCAACGTCGAGATGCTGTCCAGAGAAAAGCTTGACACGCCACCACGCCATCCCCAGGTCTCCGGCACAGCGGACGCACGGGGCGTCCTGGAGGAGTGATGATGACTTCCAAGCTTTCTCGAGCTTCGATGATGGCGGCGGTGTCTCTCGCGCTCGGCGCGTGGGGCTGTGGCGATGGCGACGGTGGGACGGACGCGGCCGTGACCACGGACGCCGCTGGGGGTGCCGATGCGCCCGGCCCGGACGCGGGCACGACGGAGGAGCCCACCATCGCGGACCTCGTCGTCGCGAGCGACGACTTCGACATCCTCGAGGCCGCGATCCTGCGCGCATCGCCCATCCCGGGCGCGACGCCGACGCCGATCGCGGAGGCGCTCGATGCGCCGGGCGCGTTCACGGTCTTCGCGCCGAACGACGCGGCGTTCGAGGCCTCGGGCTTCACGCTCGCGGCGATCGAGGCCACGCCGCCCGACACCCTGCGCGGCATCTTGCTGTACCACGGCCTCCTCAGAGAGGTCCCCTCGTCGGCCGTCACCGCGGGCGCGCAGACCACGATCGCGCAGCTGCCGATCTTCATCACCACCGCGGGTGGCGTGGCGATCAACGGCGGCAACACCGTGACCGGCGGCGCGAACGTGATCACCACCGACGTCGAGGCCTCGAACGGCGTGGTGCACGTGATCGATCGCGTGCTCCTTCCGCCCACCGTCGAGGCGATCGCCCGCTACGCGGGCTTCAGCACGCTCGCGGGCGCCGTGGCCTCGCAGGGCCTGACCGACGATCTCTCCGGCGCGGGCCCCTTCACCGTCTTCGCGCCCACGAACGAGGCGTTCACCGCGCTCGGCACGCTGCCCACCGGCGACGCGCTCACGAACGTGCTCCTCTATCACGTGATCGGCGCGGCGGTTCCGTCGAGCGCGATCGCGGCGACGCCCGCGCCCCTCGCGACGCTCGCGAGCGCACCCTACGAGGTGGGCGGCACCGCGCCGAGCCTGTCGCTCCTCGCGCGCCTCGACGGCACGACCGCGCGCATCAACGGCACGCCCGTCGTGACGGCCGACATCCCCGCGATCAACGGCGTCGTGCACGTCGTGGGCGAGGTCCTGCTCCCGATGAACATCGTCGACATCGCGGAGGCGGGCGGCTTCAGCACGCTCGTGACGGCCGTGGGCGCTGCGGCGCCCCTGTCGGGCGGCGGCACGGTGGCCGAGGCGCTCTCGTCGGCGGACGCGCGCTTCACCGTGTTCGCACCCACCAACGCTGCGTTCACCGCGGCGTTCCCGAGCGGTCTCCCGAGCGACGGCGCGGCCGTGCGCGACGTGCTGCTCTATCACGTGCTCGCCTCGCCCTCGCCCGGCATCGTGCTCTCGACGGGCCTGCCCGCCGCGGCGACCGATCTGCCGACGCTGCTCGGCGCGACCCTGCCCTTCGCGCCCGGCAGCCCGCCGACGGTCGACGGCGAGGACATCGTGGTGACCGACATCGTCGGCACCAACGGCGTAGTGCACGCAGTGAGCGGCGTGCTCCTGCCTCCGACCTGAGCTCCGAGCGGAGGTCAGTCATTCCCGCGCCTGCGGCGCTCGAAACTCGGTTTTTTCGCGCCTTCGGCGCGGTCGGGGGGAGTCGGCAACTCCCCCCCATTCCCCCCTGCTCGACGCTCCCCAAGCCTCGCTTTCTCGCGCGCTCCTGGGGTTGCTGCGCAACCCCGCCGCGTGGC
>JAIBCE010000591.1 GCA_019694315.1 Sandaracinaceae bacterium | reverse complement strand
GCACGGCGCCGCCCTCGCGCGCCGAGGAGGCCCGCCATGCCCACGCCCAAGATGTGCCCGCCCGAGCTGCTCGCCCGCGACCTGACCGGCAAGACCTACGTCGTGACCGGAGGCAACTCCGGCATCGGGCTCGTCACCGTGCTCCAGCTCGCCAAGCAGGGCGCGACCGTGGTGCTCGCGTGCCGCCGGCCCGAAGAGGGCGAGAAGGCGCGCGCGCAGGCCAGCGCCGATGCGCGCGGAAGGATCGAGGTCGTGGCGCTGGACCTCGCCAGCCTCGCGTCGGTGCGCGCGTTCGCCGCCGAGGTCTCGGCCAAGCACCCGGCGATCCACGGTCTCGTGGCGAATGCGGGCGTGATGAACACCCCGCGCGGCAAGACGAAGGACGGCTTCGAGACCCAGCTCGGCACGAACCACCTCGGGCACTTCCTCCTCACCGAGCTGCTCCTGCCGGCCCTCGAGAAGGGCGCGCCCTCGCGCGTCGTGGTGCTCTCGAGCTGCTATCACGACGTCGCGCAGGGCCGGGAGGGCCGCATCGACTTCGACGATCTCGGCTTCGAGCGGCGCAAGTACGACGGCTGGGAGGCCTACGCGCAGTCGAAGCTCGCGAACGTGCTGCACGCCAAGCACCTCGCCGAGCGCGTCCGGGCGCGCGGCATCACGGCCGTGAGCGTCCATCCCGGGTGGGTGCGCACGAACCTGATCCGCTCGTCCTTGCCCGTGTGGATGCAGGACACCGTGCTCCGCCCGTTCCTGCGCCTCGCCGGGATGATCGAGCCGTGGGAGGGCACGCAGACGACGCTCTACGCGCTCCTCTCGCCCGAGGTCGAGGCGCACTCGGGGGCGTACTTCAGCCAGCTCGGGATGTACCGCGACAAGGCGGCCAACGCGGGCGGCTGGCCGCTCCGTTCACCGAACCCGATCGCGCACGACGACGCCGTGGCGGCGCGCCTGGACCGAGTGAGCCGCCAGCTCGTCGGCCTCCCGAGCGCGTGAGCCGAGCGCGTGCTCATAGGAGCCTCGGGCAGCGACACTAGGGGTCGTCGGCGTGCAGGAGCGCGCGAGCGCGTTCGGCCACGCGGTGCCTGGGGAGCACGCTGTCCGAGTACGCGAGCCACCCGACCGAGCCGATCAGCGGGCTCCCGCCAGAGCTCGAATTGCCGAGAGTCCAGGTGGTCGAGCGGAGCGCGAGAGGAGCTCCACTCGCTGGCGCCGCGCCAGACGTTCGTGTCAGCTCTACACCGTCGCGGAACGCAAGCACGCGCTGCGTGGAGACCACGTTCGAGTCGTAGATCACATGCAACACCGTCCGACCCACGGTGGCGAGGTCGAGATTCCAGCGTCCGAGGACGATGCCGTCGCTCGCGGCTTCGAGGACGCGCCCGTTCGAGATGCGAAGCTCGAACGGCATCGCGCTGCCGCTCTCCACCGACAGTAGCGACATGGTGGGACGGCTCACGGGCGTGCCGGTGATCGTCAGCTCGAACGTCGCCGTCGTTCCGTTCGGGAGAGAGTTGAAGGGGCCGGCGGTCGCGCGCCCCGCGCTTGCCGAGAAGAGCATCGAGCCTTGGCCCGGGAGCGCGTCGCCGAAGGTCGGGCTCGCCTCAACCGTGATCAACGCGAACGGGAGCCCCCCACCCACCTCGTGCGCGCTCGTCGCTCCCGGAGGCTCGTCCATCGGGTACGTGAGCGTGAGCTCCGCCGGCACGCACGAGGCACCGAGCGGCTCCCGCGCGCCGATCGCGGCCGACGCGGCCGAGCCCGATCCGGTCGGGACGACTCCTCGCCTCGGAAAACCGGTCCCGACGTTGTTGTAGAGCGCGTACTCGAGGCTCGTCTGCCCGGACGGAATCGCCGCGTACGTCGCGAACCGGAGCACCGTCGAGGCCGAGTTGAAGCCAGGAGCGGCGGCGACGTCGAGCTCCGTCCAGCACGCGCTCGGGTCGTGGTCGTCGCAACGAGCGCTGGTGTCGCGAACGTAGAGGCGAAGGTCGTTTCCCGACGGCGTGCTCGATCCGGTCGAGACGAGCCAAGCATGATCAATCGGCAAGTCCGTCGATCGGCCCGCGCCGACGTCGCCGGCCGCCGCCGTGACCGCCACGAGGCGCCGAAAGGCGCATGGTTGTTCGTCGATCAGGCCGTCACAATCTTGGTCGACGCAATCGCCGCAGACCTCGAAGGGCTCGCTCCCGGAGCACGCGTCGCACGCATCGCCGATCCAATCGCGGTCGGCATCGAGCTGCAGAGGATCAGCCACCGCGGGGCAATCGTCGATCGCGTCACAGACGCCGTCACCATCTCCGTCGGGACACACGTACGCATCGGGCGCTACGTAGGCGTCCGGATTCGAGTACGCGTCCGACTCCGCGAATGCGTCCGACTCCGCGAATGCGTCCGACTCCGCGAACGCGTCCGACTCCGCGAACGCGTCCGGCTCCACGGCGGCGTCGGGGCCTGCATGGGCATCCGGCGCGGGGTCGGCGTCGATCTCGAGGAACGCGTCGCTCCCCCCATCGAGGCGATTCGCGTCGCGCCCACTGTCGGCCGCATCGCTCTCACCATCGCGCGCGATTGTCGCATCGGCGGCCCCGCCGTCGTCCATCTCGACGGGTTGCGTGGCGCAGCCCTCGCACGTCGCGCCTACCATGATCGGCCACGCGCAGATTCCGAGAACGGCTCCAAGAGCTGTCCAGTTCATCACGCGATGCTAGCCGAGCGCGGCCGCGGCGGCCCGTCGGAGTCCTCGGGCTCCGCTCTCGCCATCGGCCGCGCAGGGGTTCGGCCGTGGTGGCCGATGGACTCGCGCGCGAGCGCACCTCCCTCTCCGGGTGCGGCTCGGTCGCGCACGACGATGCCGTGGCTGCGCGCCTGGACCGAGTGAGCCGCCAGCTCGTCGGCCTCCCGAGCGCGTGAGCCCGGGTGCGGCGCGTCGTCGCAGGCGTCTTCCCTCGCGCGCCCCTCAGCTGCGCGCGAGGTGCTTCTCGTAGATCCAGACGTCGATCTGCATCGTGCCGTGCGCGAGGGTGACCTCGGAGGGCTCGATGCGCGTCCGGGACCACCCGCACTTCTCGTAGAAGCGCGCGGCGCGATGGTTGCCGACGGCGCACGCGAGCCAGGCGCGCTC
>JAIBCE010000180.1 GCA_019694315.1 Sandaracinaceae bacterium | reverse complement strand
TGACGATCCCGGATCGGGGCGACGAGCTCGTGCTCTGACGGAGCGCCATGGTCCGCGTCCTCGCCGTCGCGCTCTCGTTCCTCGCGATCGTCACGCTCGTCGTGACGGTCGTGGAGCGGGGCGAGGCGCCGCCGCGCGTGGGCGCGGCGCGCGAGGCGAGCGTTGCGCGCGCGCCCGAGGGCGAGACGCTCGGGTCGGGGCTCCACCTCGCGGGCTCGGGCTCGAACCTCGTCGTGACGCGAGCGCTCGCCGCGGCCTACCGCGTCGCGCATCCGACCGAGCGCATCGTGGTGCACGAGTCGATCGGCTCGACGGGAGGTGTGCGTGCGGTCGCCGACGGCGCGATCGCGATCGGGCTCGTCGCTCGGCCGCTCAACGAGCGAGAGGGAGGGCTCGGCCTCTCGGTGCATCCGTATGCGCGCGTGCCCATCACGTTCCTCGCTCACCCCGACGTGCGCGACGGCGACATCACCACGAGCGAGATCGTCCGCTCACTCCACGGAGAGACGACGAGCTGGCGCGACGGCACGCCGCGCGTGTGGCTGCTGCGCGAGCGCGGAGACGCGGGCAGCGCCGTCGTGGCCCGTCACGTCACGGGCTTCGCGGAGGCAGCCGACGAGGCGATCGCCCAGGGCCGCTTCCGCGTCGTCTATCACGACGACGAGCTCACCCGTGCGCTGCTCGGTCTGCGCGGGGGCATCGGCATCGCCGATCTCGCGCAGGCTCGCGCCAACGCGCCGACGGCGAGGATCCTCGCGCTCGATGGCCGCATGCCGTCGGTCGCCGGCGTCACCGACGGCACGTACCCACTCTACAAGGATCTCGCGTTCGTCGTGCGCGACCCGTCGCGTGAGGACGTCGCGCGCTTCCTCGCGTTCGCGTCGAGCGACGAGGGCCGCGCCGTGATCGCGGCCTCCGGGGCTGCGCCGCTGCCGCTCGAGGGAGGTGCGCCGTGAGCTCGTCGCACGAGCCCGCGCTGGGGAACGCGGCGAGCGCTGGCGGTGGCGCGATCACCGGCACCCTGCGCGAGCGTCTCGCTCCGCTGCTCGTGATCTTCGGCGCGCTCTTCGCCGTCTCGGCGCCGCTGGCGTTCTTCGTGATGGGTGCGAACGAGCTCGACGAGCGCGGCCACACGCTGGCGCTGCAGGCGGCCGAGACGCTCGCGCGCTACGCGGAAGAGCAGCCCGTCCTCTGGCGCTACGACTCCCTCAAGCTCGTCGAGCACCTCCGCTACTTCGAGGCGCAGGCCAACGTCGTGCGCATCGACGTGGTCGACGCGTCGGGCGTGCCGATCGACGCGGGCTCGTACGAGGTCCCGGACGAGCCACTCGCCTGGGCCTCCGCGCCGATCGAGGTGGGGGGGCGTCGCATCGGCACGGTGTGGGTGGGCTCGGGCCGCGCCTCGCTCCGTCGGCGCGCGCTCGCCTTGCTCGCGGGCTTCACGCTCCTCGCGGTGGCGCTCGCGTTCCTCGTGTACGTGATCGCGCTCCGCAACGCGCGCGTGGCCGAGGAGCGGATCGCCACCCTCGTCGAGCGGCTCGCGGCGCGCTCGATGGAGGAGCGCGTGCGTGCGCTGCGCCTCGGCGCGATCGCCGCCCAGGAGGAGGATCGCCGCGCGATCGCGCGCGATCTGCACGACTCGGTCGCGCAGTCACTCACCGCGATCCGCATCCAGACCGAGGTCCTCTCGGCGCACCTCTCCAAGCCAGGCGAGGAGGCGAGGGCCTCGGCCGGCACGATCACGCAAGGGATCGCGAAGGCCACCGACGCGACGATCGAGGAGGTGCGTCGGGCGCTCGCGCGCCTGCGTCCGGCGGCGCTCGACGAGATCGGTCTCGAGGCGGCGATCCACCGCGCGATCGACGACGCGCGCGAGCACCTCGGCGTGGAGGTCGTGCGCGAGCTCGTGCTCGATCGTGCGCTCTCCACCACGGTCGAGACCGCGGTCTATCGCATCGTGCAGGAGGCCCTCACGAACGTCGTGCGCCACGCGCGGTCTGCCACGGAGGTGCGCGTGCGTGTGGTGACGGACGCCGAGCTCGTGCGCATCGAGATCGAGGACGACGGTGTGGGGCTGGCGCCACGCGAAGGCCACGAAGGCCGAGGCCTGCGCGGCATGCGCGAGCGCGCCGAGCTGCTCGGAGGTCGCTTCGACGTCGAGGCGCGCTCTCCCCGCGGGACCCGCGTGTGGGCCGAGATCCCCGTGGTGCCGTGAGCGGACCCGATCCCGAGACGCTCGAATTCGCTCTCCAACAAGGGGAATTCGACGAGTCGGCCGAGACCGCCGCGCGTCATCGTGGCGGGGTGCGAGCCCTCAGGGGCCGCAGGACGTGTCGGTCCGCATCGGGTCCGTCGTCAGCACCGCGGTGGGCGAGCCGCCCGTGCGCCAAGGTCGCCATACGTCGTAGAGCGAGAGTGGCTCGGTGCCCGTGGGATCGATCGTCACGCCGTAGACGTCTGCGTCGTCGTGGATGGTGTCGTGCTTGGGGCACGCGGGCGCGAACACGCCCGGGGCGACGGTGATGGCCGCGGCCTCCTCGCCCATGAACGTCGGCAGGGCGTTCCACACGCGAGTGCCGTGGCGATGTCGGCCTCTGCGCTCGTCCCGGCATCTGCGGCGGGCATCGCGTCCGCCCCGGAGGCGTCCTCGCCGGGCGCGTCGAGGGGCGCGCCGGTATCGCGCGGACCTCCTGCATCGGGGGCGGTCGCGCCACCGTCACAGCCGCCGAGGGAGGTGGCGAGCGGCGCGATCGCCACACAGCCAAGAGCGATGAACCAGTCGAGCTCGCGCATCGCGGGATGGTCGCACGCCTCGGGCCGCGCGCGATCAGTCGAGCTCGAGGAACACGTACCGTTGGTCGGGCCCGGGCACGACCACACTCTCGGGATCGACGAAGCGTCGCGTCCGGTAGCTCTCGATGGCGGCTGCGACCCGGCGCCGACGAAGGGGCGAGCTCGGGAGCTCGATCACGAGGGTCATCGCGACCGGTCGCCCCTCGACCTCGGCGAGGTTCGTCGCGAGCACACGGATGGCGCCGCCGCTCTGCGCCTGGCTCACGAGGGCGTGGTTGCGGAGGTGATCGATGCCGAGGCGTGCGTTCGGCCGCGCGAGGAACTCGTTCACGTCCACGCCATTGGCGAGCGCGTGGGCCTCGTCGTCGATCACGATCGGCGCCGGCGGCGGCGCGTCGTCGACGATCGACTGCCGCAGGAATCGGAGGCCGAACGCGACGGTGCCGAGCACCACCGCGATGACGAGCCCCGCCGCCACACGTGGCGGGATCGTCGGGATCGCGAAGCCGCGCCGCTGTGGAGGTGCGCCGGGATCGAGCTCGGCCTCGCGCTGTTGCTCGATGCGCTTCATCGCGTCCGCGTCGATCCCCTGACGCGTGATGGGCTTGGGGGCCTCGCGCGCCTCGGGCTCCACGGCGAGCTCGAGCGGGCCGCCTCCTTCCGCGAGCGGATCGAGGGGATCGAGGCTCGCTCCCACGGCGGCCTTCGGCGCGACCTTGGGAGCGGGCTTGGGCGCGGGCCGACGCACGGGCTCCGGGATCGCGAGCGGCGCATCGAGGCCGAGCTTGGGATCGCCCACCGCCGCGTCGGGATCGAGCTCGACGGAGCTCGGCACCTCGAGCATCGGAGAGCTCGGCGGTGCGTCGTCGTCGTCGTTCGAGCGGATCGCCGCGCGCTTGCGCTGGGGGCGCGTGAGCTCGATGCCGCTCGCCTTGCTGTCGGGCGACGCGGGGCGCACGTCCACCTTCGCGCCGAGGATCCGCAGAGCCGCAGCCACGTCTTCGGCGTCGAGCGCGGAGACCTCGTGCCGCACGACCCGCGGCAGCGTCGCGAGGATGCGCCGCGCGCGCCCCTCGTCCACGCCGAAGCTCCGCTGGAGCGCCGCGGTCGCGTCGGGGTTGCGAGAGAAGTCGAGCAGCCAGACGTCGAAGGCGTCGTCGCTCATCGTGGCGACGGTATCGCGAGCGGCGTCGCGATCACAGCGCCGTCGTCCGTGATCTGCGTCGAGCCGATCAGAGCGCGGCGAGCACGTCGTAGCCGGTGAGGATGTACGTGGCGTTCGCGGGGAAGTCGCGCACGAGCACCGCGGGGCTCTCGGGCGTGATCATGCCCGCCAGGAGCTTCACGGGCGTCTCGATGTCCACGTAACGGAAGGGCTTCTGCATGATCATGCGCACGGGCTCGGTGCGGATCTTGTCGTCGGAGACCATGCGTGAATAGACGTGGGCCTCGCTGAGCGAGCCGACGATGCGGCCCTGTCGGAGCACGGGGATCTGCGAGAAGTCGTTCTCGCGCATGCGCGACACGGCGTGCTCCACCGAGTCGGTCTCTTCGACGCCGACGACCTCGGTGACCTTCTTGTTCTTCACGAGCGCTCGCGCCGTGGGCCCCTCGGTGGGCTCGTAGCCCATCGCGCGCATCCAGTCGGGGTTGAACATCTTTCCGACGTAGCGGGTGCCGTGATCGTGGAAGATGACGACGACCGTCTCGCCCTCGCGGAAGCGATCCTTGAGCTGGAGGAGGCCCGCGATGGCCGAGCCCGCGGAGTTGCCCACCCAGATGCCCTCCTGGCGGACGATCTCTCGCGTCCAGATCGCCGCGTCGCGGTCCGTGACCTTCTCGAAGTGATCGATGAGCGAGAGGTCGACGTTCTGCGGGACGAAGTCCTCACCGATGCCCTCGGTCACGTACGGGTAGATCTCGTGCTTGTCGAAGACCCCCGTCTCCTTGAGCTTCTTGAAGACCGAGCCGTAGGTGTCGATGCCCCACACCTTCACGCTCGGCTTCTTCTCCTTGAGGAAGCGGGCCGTGCCCGAGATCGTGCCGCCCGTGCCCACACCGACGATGAGGTGATCGATCTTGCCCTCGGTCTGCTCCCAGAGCTCGGGGCCCGTCGTCTCGTAGTGCGCCTGGGCGTTCGAGAGGTTGTCGTACTGGTTGGCCTTCCACGAATTCGGTGTCTCGCGCTCGAGCCGCGAGCTCACCGAGTAGTACGACCGCGGATCCTCGGGATCGACGTCGGTGGGGCATACGATGACCTCGGCGCCGAAGGCTCGCAGCGCATCGACCTTCTCCTTCGACTGCTTGTCGGTCGTCGTGAAGATGCACTTGTAGCCCTTCACGATCGCCGCCATCGCGAGGCCCATGCCCGTGTTGCCGCTCGTGCCCTCGATGATCGTGCCGCCCGGCTTGAGCAGGCCCTTGGCTTCGGCGTCCTCGATCATCTTGAGGGCCATCCGATCCTTGATGGAGTGGCCCGGATTGAAGGTCTCGACCTTGGCCCACACCGTCGCGCGCACGTCGCGCGTGAGCTTGTTGAGGCGGATGAGCGGCGTGTGCCCGATGGCCCCGAGGATGCTGTCGTGGCGATTGAAGGTCATGGCGGCGCCGAGACTAGCCTCGGCGTGCAGACCGCGCCCGCGTCGAACGCACAGGAGACGCGTACTGTCTCGCGACGCGCTGCGGCAATCAGCGCCGCGTCAGAACCAGAGGAACGCCAGGCCGCCGGACCACACGAGACCGATCGAGGCGCTCTCGCGCTCGAAGGGCACACGCGCCTCGGCGCGAACGTCCACGTAGCCGCCGATCGACCAGCTCGTGTCGATCTCGCCGCCGAATTCGAGCCCTCCACCGAGCGAGATCGGCCAGATGCCCCACGTCTGCATGTTGCCGATGGAGCGGATCAGGATGCCCGTGTCGAGCGATGCGTAGAGGCGCAGGTTGGGCGTGACGATCGGCGCGGCCACCCGAGGGCCGATGAGGAACACGCCCTCGCCGATGTTGCGGAACGAGGTGGCCGCCCCCTGGCCCCCGAGGATCACCTCGAGGAACCAGACGTCTTCGAGGTGACCCGTGAAGCGCAGCGCCGCGCCGTGGAGCACGTCGGTGCCATCGAAGGTGCCTAGGTATCCGAGCGCGAACGTGCCCGGGGCGGGCTCGCTCGGGGCGACCTCGACCGGGGCGCTCGTCGTCACCACGCCCTGGCCCTCGACGATCACCTCGCTCGGTGGTGGTTGCACCACCACGATGCGCTCGCTCGCGCACGCGCAGGGCGGCGGAGGGCAGAACGCACCGGGCGGGCACGGAGGCGGACACGGCACGCCCGCGGGGCACACAGGGACGCTCACACCACCACCGACGACGACCATGGTCTCTGGTGGGGTCGGCGGCGTGACGATCACGCTCGGCTGGCCGGGCATCACCACCACCGGCGGGCCCATGATCGGCCCGCTCCCCACGGGGGGCGGCTCGGGCACGGGCTGGAGGATGATGGGCGCCTGCGCGCTCGCGCTCGTCGGCTCGAGGGCGCTCGACAGCAGCGTCGCGAGCACGCCGAGCATGGGGCTCACGGCGAGGGCCCTCGTGGCTCCTCGCGTCGCGACTGCTCGCAGGTCGTCTGGTCGAGCTCGAGCCCAGGTCATGCGGTCAGGTGCCGCTCGCCATCTGGCAACAGCCCGCGGGCATGAGGAACGGCACGCAGAGCGGCTCGATCGAGCCGTCGGCGCGCACGCGGTAGTCGACGTCGGGCACGCGCATCTCGCGCGTCTGGTGTGTGGTTCCTGCGGATGCTTCGAGGCCGCGGCTCGCCTCTGGATAGCCCTCGGTGCTCGCATCGCGAAGCGGACAGAGCGGAAGGCCGCAGAACGGCAGGACAGGCGCGCAGCACTCGGCGCTGGGCGCCGTGTACGTCACGGCGGAGATCATGCCGGTGGAGGCGCGGATGGTGTTCTGACACGAGGCGACACCGTGACCGTCGGCCGTGCTCGTGGCGTCGGGGGCGTTGTCGCCATCGGGATCGACGACCGAGAACGAGCCCTGGCGACCCTGGTCGTGCAGGAGCAGCGCACTCTCGTCGCAGCTCGGCAGCGTGCCGTCGGCGCGCGGGAGATCGAGCTGGTTGACGGCCGTGCTGCGGTAGGCGGTGTCGGGACAGCCGAGCTCGTTCGGGATCGACCACGCCTGCGACGAGTACGCGCCGCCTGTGAACACGTACCCCGTGTCGGAGCGGAGCGCGGCCTCGGTGCGACAGCCCGGCGTGCATGCCTCGGCGGTGGAGCCGCCGGCCACGCACTCCGTGACGCAGTCGTCGAGCGCGTCGATCACGCGACCGCCTGCCATGCCCGAGAGCACGTTCACGTCGTAGTTGCCCGTGGGCAGCTCCTGACAATCGACGGGGCGGCCCTCGTAGAGCTCGGCGATGTTGCCCGGCGCGATGTAGGGCACGCGACAGGTGATGGGCGAGGCGGGGTTCGTGATGGCGACCGCGACGGGCGGAACGACCACATCGGCGCTCGCGAGCGTCTCTCGCGGCACGAATCCCTGGCGCACGCCGAGCGGCACCGTGGGACGGATCGTCGCGATGAGGAGGACGTCGGGGATTCCGGCGCGCACCTCGACGGGGTTGCGTGCGCGACGCATGAGGATCGCAGGCAGATACCAGGGCACGCCGCTCGAGCCGAGGATCGGATGGAGGTCCTGCACCCCATCGGAATTCGCGTCGACGGGCAGGATCGGCAGGCCGTGGTGGCTCGCGCGGAAGTCGAAGCCGATGCCTGCGGCGGCGAGCGCGTTGCCGAAGGTGTTGGTGCCGAACAGGTCGCTCGTGTCGGGATCGCGCACGAGCGAGATGCGCATGTTGGCGAGCCGGAAGAGAGCCTCTTCGCGCGCGATCGCGTCGGCGATCGGCGGGATCGTGGCCTCGGACGAGAGCGCCGTCGTCGCCTCGCCCACCTGGAACATCGGACGCTCCGTGCGCACGACCGCGCCGAAGGTCACTGCCACGCCCTCGACCACGTAGCCGTTGGGCGCCTCGCTCGCGGGCGGAAGCTCGATCGGCGTGTAGACGGGCACGGCCGCCGATGCGCTCACGAACGCGCCGCCGCCCACGTCGCCGGCCGTCGCGAGGTTGCGGACGCCGAAGAACGGGTTGAAGTCGCCGTCGTTGTCGTAGAAGCCGCGGATCTGATAGGTGCGGCCGAGGCGGATCGTGGGCCAGGTGAAGCCCACCGAGCGCATGATCGGTGCGAGATCCTCGGCGCTGGGCTCGGGGGGCATGCAGTCGTCGAGCGAGAAGAGCTCGTCGGCGGGCATCACGAGGAAATTCTCGGCGCTCGACGCGCTGCCAGCAGGCGGCGGCGGGTTGTCGTAGCGGAACAAGAGCAGCACCACGTGCCCGGGCAGCGCGTAGGCGCTTCCGTCCTCGCGGCGAAGACACTCGGGGCGCGGGCCCGAGTAGAGGATCGAGCCACGCAGCACGCCCGTGGGATCGGGGGTGGGGCCGCCCATGGAGCGGAGCGTGTCCTGGTTGGGCGCTTCGCACGCGCCGAGGGGGCCCGCGAGGCTCAGCGCGAGGGCGCCCACGACGAGGCGCGAGACGTTCGAGAGGTGCGTGGAGGTGGAGGCCATGATCAGAACCTCACCGTGGCGGTGCCGAGGAAGCGTCGATCGATCGGCTGACCGAACGGATGCTCGCGGTGACCGTCGGCGACGAGGTTCGTGCCGACGATGGCGAGGTCGAGGTGATCGTCGAAGAGCGACCAGCCGACGCGCGCGTTGAGCGTGGCGTAGTCGGGTAGGGCGAAGGTCGTGAAGACGACCTGGTTCGTGTTGGGATCGAGCTCCTGCTCGACCCACGTCTGCTGGCTCTGCCACGAGAAGTCGACCGCGACGTGGAGGCCGAACGGCGCGCGGTACTGGACGCCCGCGTTGATCATGTGGGCGCTCGTGCGCGCGTCGCGCGCGAACGGGCTGTTGGCGGCGCCTCCCGCGAGCGGTGCGGTCTCGTGGATCGCGTAGTTCGCGTAGATGTCGAGGCCGTCGACCGGATACGCGCGGGCGCCGAGCTCACCACCGATCTGGCGGAAGATGCCGGGCTCGTTCGCGAAGAAGAGCTGGCCCACGGTGTACGCCTGGTTCGTCGGGTCGTAGCCCGCGCGGGGTGTGCCGTTGGTGAAGTCGGCGAGGCGGAAGGCCTGGTTGTTCGAGAGGAAGATGAAGTCGTAGACGAAGTTGAAGTACCCGTTCAGCTCGAGCGAGAAGTACTCCGTCATCGCGTTCATGTAGCCGAGCTCGACCGAGATCATGCGCTCGGGGTTGAGGCTGGTGCTGCCGACGCCGAAGGCCGTGGCGCCGCGCAGGGGCGTCTGGTTCGGCACCGAGACGTACGACTCGACGAACGTGGGCGAGCGGAAGGCCGCGCCGCCGGTGAGGCGGATGGTCTGGCCCTCGGTCGGGTGCACGACCACCGAGCCGCGGGGCGAGACCTGCGGACCGACGAGCGGGTGCAGGTCGCCGCGCACCGAGAGGACGATCTGGAGGACGTCCGAGAAGCGCAGCGTGTCCTGGAGGAAGAGCGAGCCGTGGTGCTGCGTCTGGACGAGACCGCTGATCCAGTCCCAGTCGATCTCCTTGAAGCGGTAGCCGATGCCCGCGATCACCGCGTTGTCGATGCCCGCGAGATCGAAGCTGTTGCGGTACACGACCTCGGCATCGACGATGTCCTGGCGACGCACGTCGGTGGTCTGCGAGAGCTCGAGGCCCCCGGGGATCGAGGCCTGGTTCGTCACCGTCGTGGCGAACCGATTCCAGAAGACACGGGCCGAGAGGCCGATGTCGGTGTCCATCTGGACGAAGGCCTGCGAGAAGAAGCCGTTCTGGCCGTGGAGCTGGCGCAGGCGCGAGAGGCCCTGGAAGGCGAAGCTGCCCGTGGAGAGGCCGCCGCCGAAGCGCAGCGTCACGCCACGGTCCACGCGGGCCACGGCGTCACCGTTGAATTGCAGGCGGTCATAGCCGAGGTTGGGATCGGTCGCCGCGGGGCTCGCGTCCACGCGGGAGGGGCCCACCTCGAGCGCGTACTGATCGGCACGCTGGTAGCCGCCGCTCAGTCGGAAGCGGAAGCGATCGACGCGCGCGGAGGCCCCTGCGGTGAGGCGGAACTGTCCGCCCGTGCCGACGCCCGCCGACACGTAGTTGCCAGCATCACCCGGGTTGCGCGTGATGATGTTGACGATGCCGCTGAAGGCGTCGGCGCCATAGAGCGCGGAGGCCGGACCACGGATGACCTCGATGCGCTCGATGTCCTCCGAGTTGAGCGGGAGGAAATTCCAGAGCGTGGTGCCGAGGAAGTCGAGGTAGACCGAGCGCCCGTCGATGAGCACGACGACGCGGTTCGAGAGGCGCTGGTTGAGGCCGCGGATGTTGAGCTGCGGGTTGCCCGGGTCGGTCTGGAGGAGCGACACACCCGCGACGCGTCGGAGCGCGAAGGCGGGATCGGTGATGCCCGAGAGCCGGATGTCCTGGGCGGTGACGATGGTCGTCGAGTTCGGCGCGTCGAGGGGCGACTGCGCCGCGCGCGCGGAGGAGACGACCGACTCTTCGTACGTGTCGCCTTCGCGGACCTCGACGGCGGGGCCTTGGGTCTCGGTGCCCGTGCCGGTCTCGGTGCCGGTCTCGGTGCCCGTGCCGGTCTCGCTGCCCGTGCCGGTCTCGGTGCCGGTGCCGGTACCCGTGCCGGTGCTCGCCTGCGCCGCTTCTTGGGCACGTCGCTCACGGAGCGAGCGGGCGAGCGCGCGCAGGCGCTCGGCGCGCGCTCGCAGCTCCTCGCTCGAGGCGGCCTGACCGAGCATGTCGATCTGCGACGCGGAGTCCTCGAGCGCGCTCAGCTCGTCCTCCGAGGCCACGGGCCCCGTGGTCTCGCCGCCGCTCGTCTCGCCGCCGCCCGTGTCCTCCACGACGGGCGCCGCGACGCGCTGCGACTGGATGCGCGTGCGCAGATCCGCCATCTGCGTCTCGACGGACTCACGATCCTGCGGATCGGACTCGAGGTAGCGCTCGTAGTAGTCGAGCGCTTGCTCGTAGCGTCCGGCCTCGACCTGCGCGCGGGCGATGTTGAAGAGGACGTTGGGGTGCGGGAGGATCCGATAGGCCTCCTCGAGCTCCGTGATGCCCTCGTCGACCTGGCCTTCGCCGATGAGGCGCATGCCACGACGGAAGTGGTTACGCGCTTCGGTTCGGACGTCGGCCCGTACCCTCGACACCGTCGGAGGCGCCACGAGCGCGAGCATCACGGCCGAGAGGAGGACGAGCGCTCGGAGCGCGAGGCTCCGCCACGCGTCTCGCCGCGGCCTCTGCGCGTGGCCGCGTGCCCCCTGGGTGGGTGGTTCTTGGTTGCTACGGATCCGCGTAAGGGTCATCCCGATAGCCTTGGACGTGGGTCTGGTCGCCGCCGCCGCCTGCCATGCCTCCGCCCGGGCGACGCGCGAGGTGCGTGTCGATCGAGAGAGTGTCCCCATCGACGATGCGTCGAAGGGTCGTCGTCTGATAGCCCGTCATCGCGAAGACGAACGCATGCTCGGTCCCCGCGCGCGCGTCGTCCCCCGTGAGCTCCATGTCGATGGGCGTCGCGCCCAGGCGCCGCTCTCCGAGTCGGACGCTCGCTCCGGCAGGCGTCGAGGTGATCATCACGTGCACGCGCGCGGCCGGCGCCTCCTGCGTGCCCGTCTCGGTGCCTGTCTGGGTGCCAGTCTGGGTGCCAGTCTGGGTGCCAGTCTGCGTGCCGGTCTGGGTGCCAGTCTGCGTGCCAGTCTGGGTGCCAGTCTGGGTGCCAGTCTGCGTGCCCGTCTGGGTGCCCGCGCCTGTGCCAGCGTGCGAGGGATCGCCTGTGTGGGACGTGGTCGGCGGGGGCGTCGTCGTGGTGGGCGCCGAGGGACCGATGGCCATGTAGGCGCCGCCCGCGAGGCCGATCACCGCGAGGCCGACGAGCGCGAAGACCCACGGCGGCGTACCGGGCTTGTGGGGCGCCTCGCTCGGCACGGGCGGCAACGACGCCGACACTGCGCTCGACGCGGGCGCCGCCATCGCGCCGAGGTTCGGCACCGAGACCACGCCGCTCGGCGTGAGGGAGGGGACCGAGACCTCTCCCGAGCCGGGCCGCGGCGTGAGCGCCACCGGGTTCTCTCCGCTGCCCGCCAGCACGTCGGAGGAGCTGAGCGACGTGAGCGAGACGCCGCGCGGCACGGCCTCGCCCGCGTCCTTCAGCGCGGCGAGCAGCTGATCCATGGTCGCGTAGCGCTCGGTTGGCTTCTTCGCGAGGCAGCGGCGCACGACGGCCTCGAGCGCGGGCGGGACGTTCACCTCGGGGTTGATCATCTCGAACGACGGCGGCTCGTCGTGGACGTGCGCCATGAGGATGTTCACGGAATTGGGCCGATCGAACGGCACCTTGCCCGTGAGCATCTCGTAGAGGATCACGCCGAGCGCATAGATGTCGACGCGGCCATCGGCGCGCTCGCCCTGGATCTGCTCGGGCGCCATGTACTTGGGCGAGCCCATGAAGAGACCGGTCTGCGTCAGATCCTCGGCCGTCTCCTCGGTGTTCTTCACGAGGCCGAAGTCGAGCACCTTCGCGAAGTCGTTGTCGTCGTCACGCCGACACAGGAAGACGTTCGCGGGCTTGAGGTCGCGGTGCACGATGTGGATCGCGTGCGCCTCGCGCAGCGAGCGGCAGACCTGCCTCGCGATGTGGAGCGCGCGCGGCGGCGGCATGGGGCCGTCCTCGCGGAGCGCGCGGTGGAGCGTGCGTCCCTCGAGCAGCTCCATCGCGATGTAGTACACGTCGTCGTCGGTGCGGCCGTAGTCGAAGATCGTGACCGTGTTCGGGTGGGTGAGCTTCGCGCACGTGGCCGCCTCGAGGAAGAAGCGACGGTGGAAGTCGGGGTCGTGCTCGCCCTTGTAGTTCGGGTGGAGGATCTTGAGGGCGACCTGGCGACCGAGCGGGGCCTGCTCGCCCGCGTACACCTTGCCCATGCCGCCGCGGGCGATCAGCGAGACGATCTTGTAGCGATCGTTGATGACCCGGCCGATCAGGGGATCGGGCCCACTCGCGGTGGACACGGTACCGCCGGTCATGGACGCCGTCGCTGCCGAGCCGTCTCTGGCTTCTCCCAAAAGAGAACCCTCCTTGGATGGATGAATTGGACAGGGGTCGGTGCCCTCCTGTCAACAGTGTGGGCTTGAGGGCCCTGGATCGGCTTGATACGAGGGCTTTCGTGAGGTTCGTCGACGTCGCGTTGCCCGTCCCTTTGCGGCGTCTCTTCACGTACCGGCTGCCCGAGCCGACCCTGCTCGAGGCCAGAGGCGCGTGGAGCGAGGACGTGCGGGTGGGCCATCGCGTGGCGGTCCCGTTCCACGGCCGGACGCTCGCGGGGATCGTGGTCGAGACCCACGCCCGCCCGCCCGCGTTCGAGACGCGCGAGGTGCTCGGCGTGATCGAGGCCGAGCCCGTGATCGATCGCGAGCTCGGAGAATTTCTGCGCGCGGCGGCGGACTACTACCTCCATCCCCTCGGCGAGGTGATGCGCACGGCCACGCCTCCGCTCGCCGCCGAGGCGGTGAGGGCGCTGAGCCGTCGCGGGGCGATCGCACGTGTCGAGGATCTCCGCGGGGCGCGTGCGGCGCGGCGCACACAGACCTTCGTGCGCAGGGCCGCGCTCGCGGCGCCCGCGCGTCTCGGGCCTCGCCAGCGCGAGGTGATCGCGGTGGTCGAGGCGCGCGTGGAGATCGGGCTCGCGGAGCTCGAGGCACTGATCCCCGGTGGACGGGCTCACGCACGCGCGCTCGCCAAGCGCGGCCTCTTCGTGCTCGAGGAGCGCGAGGTCGAGCTCGATCCGTTCTTCGCGAGCCCGGTCGAGCGGGAGGTGCCGCGGGTGCCGACCGCCGAGCAGCGGACCGCGATCGACGCCATCACCGCGGCGCTGCGGGCCCAGCGCGGCGGCACGTTCCTCCTCCACGGCATCACGGGCTCGGGCAAGACGGAGGTCTACCTCCAGGCGATCGCCGAGGTGCGTGCGGCCGAGCAGGGCGCGATCGTGCTCGTACCCGAGATCGCCCTCACGCCGCAGCTCGTCACGCGCTTCCGGGCGCGCTTCGGCGACGGGATCGCGGTGCTCCACAGCGAGCTGTCGGATCGCGATCGGCGCGAGGCCTGGGAGCGGCTGCGGCGCGGCGAGGTGTCGCTCGCGATCGGTCCACGCTCTGCGCTCTTCGCGCCGGTGCGGGCGCTCGGCATCGTCGTCGTCGACGAAGAGCACGACGGCTCCTACAAGCAGGAAGAGGGCTTCCGCTACCACGCACGCGACATGGCGATCCTCCGCGCGCAGCGCGCGGGCGCCGTCGCGATCCTCGGCTCCGCCACGCCCTCGCTCGAGAGCTATCAGCACGCGCGGCGCGGTACCCACACGCTGCTCACCCTCACCGAGCGCGCCACGCCACGCTCGCTCCCACGCGTCGAGATCGTCGATCTCACGCGCACCGGCGCCGGCCCGAGCGGCGATCCGCTGCTCACGCTCCCGCTCCATCGCGCGCTCGTCGAGACCCTCGAGGCCGGCGATCAGGCCGTGCTCTTCCTGAACCGTCGCGGCTACGCGCCGTCGCTGCGCTGCGCGCGCTGCGGGTCCGTGGCGAGCTGTCCCGCGTGCAGCGTCGCGCTCACGGAGCATCGCAAGGCGCGCGTCATGCGCTGCCACTACTGCGACTTCGCGGCACCCGTGGGCACGGCCTGCGGGGCGTGCGGCGCGCCCGAGCTCGTCGAGATCGGGCTGGGCACCGAGAAGGTCGAAGATCACCTCGAGCGGGTGCTGCCGAGCGCGCGGATCGCACGGCTCGATCGCGACGTGGCGTCGGGCGCGGGCATCGAGGCCGTGCTCGAGCGCGTGAAGCGTCACGAGGTGGACGTGCTCGTGGGCACGCAGATGGTCACCAAGGGACACGACCTCCCGGGCGTGACGCTGGTGGGGGTGCTGCTCGCCGATCAGTCGCTCGCGTTTCCCGACTTCCGAAGCGCCGAGCGGACGTTCCAGCTGCTCACGCAGGTGGCGGGGCGCGCGGGCCGCGGCGAGCGCGAGGGGCGCGTGATCTTCCAGACCTACCAGCCGAGCGAGCCCGCGGTCGCGTGCGCCGTGCACCACGACTACCTCGCGTTCGCAGAGGACGAGCTCGCCAAGCGCAAGGAGCTCGGCTACGCGCCCTTCGGACGCCTCGTGGCCGTGCGCGTCGATGCGCCCGAGGAGGGGCTGGCCGAGTCGGTGGCCGAGCGCCTCGCGTCGATCGCGCGCGAGCAAGTCGCCTGCGTGTCGGGGGAGGTCGAGGTGCTGGGGCCGGCGCCGGCCCCGATCGCCCGTGTTCGTGGGCGATTCCGTCAGCGCGTGCTCCTCAAGGGGCGCGATCGCAGGCCGCTTCGTGCGGTGGCGCTCGCGGTGCTGACGGCGATCGACGAGGGGCTGGCGCCCGCGCGCGCGAGCCTCGACGTGGACCCCGTGAACATGCTGTAGGCCGTCGGTGCATCGCCCGACGAGAGGGGCCCGCAGGAGAGGCTCGAGACGAGGCCGGAGTCGGGGCCAGGGACGCGCGGGGTGAGGCCGCGTGCTCGTGGTCACGAGCCCTCGAGAACGGGGCGCTCGGATGCGTCGAGGCCGTGATATTCACGCCCGCATGTCGCACCGTACGCGTCTCGGGCTCGTCTCGCTCGGCTCCGCTCTCTCGCTCGCCACCGCCGTGGCGACGCCCCTGCTGCTCGCGTGCGGCCCGGCCGCCACGCCGCGCTCGGCGTACCCGACGATCGCGACCTCCCACGGCGCGCGTCGTGTCGTCGAGATGACCGACATCGAGGAGATCCGCGACGTCGCCCGCACTGGCAACACCACATACGTCGCGAGCGACGACGGCCTCTACGTGTTCGAGGGCACGGGTGCGCCCACACGCATCGGTCGCGCCGAGGGCCTCGCGAGCGACGACGTGACGGCCGTGGCGATCGATCGAGACGGAAGCGCCCTCGTGGGCGTCGATCGCGCGCTGTTCCGTGTCGCGGGAGGCCAGGTGACCGCGGTCGCAGGTGCGCCACCCGTCGCGCGCATCACGGACCTCGCCGTGATGAGCGACGGCACGGCGTGGGCGTGCACGCTCTCGGGCCTCGCGCGTCGCGGCGCGAGCGGATGGGAGATCTTCGGCGAGCGCTTCCCGTGCACCACGCTCGCGCCCACGCCCGAGGGCGCGCTCTGGGCGGGCTCGGCGCAGGGGCTCTTCTACGTGGAGGGCGATGTCGTTCGCGAGCACCCGATCTCGGGCGGCATCCCCGAGGCCTACGTGCGGAGCATCGTTCCGGTGCTCCCGGGCCAGATCCTCGCGCTTCTCGCGGGTCCTTCGCGCGCGATGCTCGGCTTCTTCGACGGCACCAGCTGGTACGCGTACGCGCTGCCGGGCGTGGAGGAGCGGATCGCCGGGCTCGTGGCGATCGACGGAACGAGCACCGTGCTCGTCACCGAGGAGCGCGTGTTCGCGATCGCGCCGACCGGCACGGGTACCG
>JAIBCE010000590.1 GCA_019694315.1 Sandaracinaceae bacterium | reverse complement strand
CACAAGGATCGGCCTCTGGCCGATCCTGTGTCGCTGGTGAGCACCCTCGCCCAAGCCCTTCGTGCCCACGAGGACGCGCCCTCGCTCGCGTCGGACGTGCCCACCGCGTGGGGCCGCTACAGCGGCTACCGCGAGCTGCTCGAGGGCTTCGCGCTCCGCGAGCGCGAGGGCGCACGCCTCACGATCGCAGGCCAGTCCGTGCGCGGAGAGCCCATCGTGCGCTTCGAGCTCGGCCCCGAGATCAAGGCGGGCTCGGCGCTCGTGCTCGCGGGCCTCCACGCCATGGAGTGGATCGGCGTCGAGAGCGCGCTCGCGCTCGTGGACGCGCTCCTGCGCGAGCGTCCTTCGCGCCGCGTCGTGATCTATCCGCTGCTCAACCCCGACGGCTACCGCGTGGTCGAGGCGAACCTCCGCGCGCGCCGCTTCCGCTTCGTGCGGAGCAACGCCCACGGCGTGGATCTCAACCGCAACTGGGCCACCGACTGGCGGCCACGAAAGCCCTTCTACCAGCGCATCTTCACGTTCCTCGGCACCCCGGGCGCGCACCCTGGCTCCGAGCCCGAGGTCAAGGCCGTGCAAGACGAGCTCGACGCCTCGCGGGGCGACTTCGTGCGCGGCGCCTCGCTCCATTCCTTCGGAGGCATGTTGCTCCTGCCCTACGGCGGGCGCTTCGGTCGCCCTCCCGACTACGACGTGCTCCACGCGCACGCGCGCGGCGTGAACGAGCGCCTCGGCGGCCGCTACGTGATCCGCTCGAGCTCGAGGTGGGTGCCGGGGCAATTCGCGCACGGCATGGAGCTCGACGACCTCCACGCGCGCGGCATCGCGCCGATCCTCGTCGAGTGCGCGTGGGGGCAGGCCTCGCTCTTTCGCCCGAGCACGTGGCTGCACCCGTGGCGCTGGTTCAACCCCGTCGACCCCGAGGTCCACGGCACCCGCATCGCCGCCGCGCTGCAGCCGTTCTTGCTCGACGCGGTCTGACCTCGGTGAGGAGCCTGCGCGCCACACCGAGCTCCATCACATCACCGGGACGAAGCGCTTTCCGACCATGCGCCAGCCTCGCCCCGGATGCGCGGGCACCTCTGCGACCACGTCCTCCCGGGTCGTGACGAGGTTCGGGCGCGTCTCGGACACCCGGAGTCGCAGCTTGCTCTCGGACACGAGCCACATGGTCACCCGGACACCTCCAGCGAACGTCTCCACGCGCGGCGGGTGGATGCGGCTCGCATAGGCCTCGCGGATCCGCGCTTCGGCCTCGAGATCGGCCGGGCCCGCGCGGCGGAAGGGGATGTCCTCGACCGAGGCGAGCTGCACGAACGACATGAGGGATGCGCCTGCCCACACGCCGGCGATGTTGGCGAGGACGATCGCGAGATCGAGATCCTCCACGTACGACGGTCTCTCGTCGGCGCACATCGCGACGAGCGCCACGGGGTTGCCGGAGAGCACGATGGGGCCGAAGCTCGTCCACGCTGCAAACGCGAGCTCTGCGGGGAAGTTTGCATCCGCGAGCCGCAGGACCCGCACCTTGCGGAAGAACGGGTGGCCGTTGTCCTCGATCGTCGAGGTAGGCACGCGACGCTCGAAGCGCGGGAGCTCGCGCCGGAAGGCGTCTTGGAGCGCTGCGCGCTGCTCCGGCGTGATGGGGGGCCAGGCCGGTGCAGGCCCGATCGCCGCGAGCTTCGCGCGAGTGCGCGACGCGAAGTCGGCATAGGACCTCGCGTCGGCAGTCTTCTCGGGGGGATCGTCGGACATCGCACGGATCCTATCGAAGGTCCGTGGGGCGAGGCAGCGCTCCGTCAGGTCTCGTCGCTCGAGATCACGCAGCCTGGCCGCGGGCCCTCGGGAAACGCTCGGCAGCGCGTGGGACGCGCGTCGTAGATGCGGCACGCGTCGGTGTCGTCGAGCATCGGACAGCGGTCGTCTTCGTGATCGGGAAAGCGCAGCGAGGCGCGTCCGTCCGGATGCGTGTGCAAGACGAGCTCGGCCTCGAGCCGCGCGGCGTGGTCGCGCATCGGCGCCACCTCGTGCGCGTCGAGCACGAGCACCTGCGGGCCCTGACAGCAGAGCGCGCCGCATGCGTCACGACAGAGGCGCTGCGCCTCGAGCACGCTCAGGCCGGGCTTGCGGAACACCCCTCGTTCGTAGCGCTTCCGTCACCCGACGACGAGAGGCAGGATGCCCCTCATGGCGACGACGAAGAAGTCCTCCGCGAAGAGCGCGAAGAGCGCTGCGCCCAAAGGCGCTGCGCCGAAGAAGAACGCGGCGACGAAGAACGCTGCGACGAAGAACGCTGCGAAGAAGAGCGCTGCGCCGAAGAACGCTGCGACGAAGAGCGCTGCGACGAAGACCGCTGCGACGAAGAGCGCTGCGACGAAGAAACAAGCGCCGACGAAGCCGGTGGGCCCCGTGGCCGCGCTGCCGCCGCGCGCGCCGGGGGAGCGCCGCTACTGGCTCGTGAAGAGCGAGCCCGACGTCTTCTCCATCGACGACCTCGCGCGCGAGCGCACGACGGGCTGGGAGGGCGTGCGGAACTACCAGGCGCGCAACGCGATGATGGAGATGCGGCTCGGGGACCTCGCGCTCTACTACCACTCGAACGCCGAGCCCTCGGGCGTGGCGGGGATCTGCGAGATCGTGACGCTCGCCTATCCCGATCCGACGCAGTTCGATCCCGAGAGCGAGTACTTCGACGCCGCGAGCAAGCCCGAGGATCCACGCTGGAAGCAGGTCGACGTGGGCTTCGTCGCGAAGCTCCCGCGCACGATCTCGCTCGACGAGCTCAAGAAGGAGAAGGCGCTCGAGGGCATGCTCGTGCTCCAGAAGGGCACGCGCCTGTCGGTCACGCCGGTGACGCAAGCGCACTTCGAGCACGTGCGCGCGATGTGAGCTCCCTCGAGGGTCTACGCGGACCTTCCCCTCCCGCCTTCACCAGAGCTTCCACCACGGCTTGCGCGGAGGCGGCTCGGCCTCGGGCGTGCTCGTGCGCTCGCGTGCACCCGGCTCGGCGAGGAGCGCCGCGCGGAGCTCCTCGAGGCTCGGTCGCGAGGAGGGGTCGAGCCGCAGCGCGCGCTCGATCGTGCGGCGCAGCTCGCGGCCGAGGCGCGGCGCGAGCGTGTCGATCGGATCGTGCTCGCCCTTGCTCACGGCGGTGAGGTAGGCGAACTCGCTGTCGGTCGGGTAGGGCTCGC
>JAIBCE010000589.1 GCA_019694315.1 Sandaracinaceae bacterium | reverse complement strand
TTGTCCGCGAAGTAATCGGCGCTCAGCAGACAGACGATCACGCCGGCCTCTTCGACCTTCCGGCGCACCTCCAGCTCCACCACCTTGCCGGGGTCGACGTCGTGCGGGATGAGGCGAAACACCCCCGCTCGCTCGTAGGTGCGGAGCGTCCGGACGAGCTCCTCTCCATAGGCCTTGTCCGCCTGCGCGTACGACACGAAGACCGATCGAGCCGTGTCCGCGCCCTTCGATTTCTTCGGTGCAGTCCCGGCCGGCTGGCCGACACCCCCTTTGGCCCCCCATTTCCCCCGGCAGATCGGGAAATTGGTGAGCCCCTTCGCGTACGCCACGAGCGGCTCCTGCGGGTACTTGTCGCCTCCGCGCGCCCTGACCCGCTTCGTGACCTCGTTGAGGACGCCGAACATGTACGCCAGCCCGTCCGTCTCGTCGCCCACCCCGAGCTCCTCGAGGAGCACCTCGGTGAACAGGCTGTTTCGCGAACCGGGGTATTCCCACGACTTCTGCTTGTGGCCGCACGACGCGACGACGACGGTGCCCTCCCCGCCCGTGAGCTGCTGCAGCGTCTTCTTCGGGAGGGCCGTCTCCACCGCGCCATCGCCCTTGCTCTTCGGGATCCCCGCCGCATGGCAGCAGTCGAGAAAGACGATCTTCTTCTGCGCGAGCACCTCGTCGATCGCCTTCGAGAAGTCCTCGTCCGAGAGGCAGGTCTCCGCCGGTCGATCGAAGTCGTGGCCGTGCGTCGCGAGGAAGTACTTCGGCGTCGGCGTCTTCTCCCCGACGACGATGCCGTGTCCCGAGAAGTAGATCACCGCCGTCGCCTGCGGATCGGCCTTCGTCATGTCCCTGAGCCTGTGCAGACCTGCGACGACGCCGTCACGGGTCGCGGCCGCCTCCGTGAGCAGGATCACGTTCTCCGCCTTGTACGCGGCCCGAAGCGGATCCTTCAGCACGGAGGCGAGGTCCGTGGCGTCCGCCACGCTCGCCTGCAGATCACCGCCCACCCCGACGATCAGCGCATATCCATGCTCGAAAAGGCTCATCCTCGCTCCCGTCGCCGTCGGATCACGGCGAGACTTCACCCGCCATGGAAACGCATTTCGGGGCGCGGACGCAACCCGTGCGCATCGCCCCGCGAAAACGGCCAAGACCGGCGCCGCGCGCTCACGAACGACGGCGCGCGGTGTGGCGGCCCGATCGGTGCATCCGTGAGCCTGACCGACTCTGGCCCCGTCCACCGGCGGACGACCTCGCTGTCGAACGTGTCCATGCCTCCCGACCCCTCCTCGATCCCTGCACTGCGCGCGCTGGAGAGCCTGCCGCAGCCCGTGATGCTCCTCGATCGCGAGCTGCGCGGCCTGTACTCCAACCCGGCGATGTGCGCGCTGATGGGCCACTCCGCCGCAGATCTCGCCGGCAAGCGTCCGGACGAGGTGGGGCCTCCCGATCAAGGCGCCGAGTTCGTCCGGCTCCTCGAGCGCACGCGCGACGAGCGGATCGTCCAGCGCGTCCGGCTCCAGGTCGAGACAGCCGACAGGCGACTCCGTGTCTTCGACGTCCAGTACGTCCCCTTGATGAACGCGGAGGGCGCGGTGGAGGCGGTCCTCGGCATCGGCGACGACGTCACCGAGAGCGCCCTCGCGGAGGAGCGAGTTCAGCGCCTCTCGCGCATCTACCGGGCGCTCTCCGGCGCGAACGAGGCCATCGTGCGCGCGACGGACGAGGCGGATCTCTTTCAGCGCGTGTGCAGCGCGGCGCTCGAGCTCGGCGATCTCCGCGCCGTGACGGTGGTGCTGATCGAGCGCGAGACAGGCATGTTGCGGTATGAGGCGGTCTCCGGCCCCGCGGCCGGCCTCCTCCTCGGGCGCGCGCTGAGCCTCGGTCCCGAGACGCCCGCCGGGACGTTCCCGGTGATGGACGCCGTCCGGAGAGGCCAGCCCGTGGTGAGCAACGCCATCGATCTCGACGCGATCTTCGAGTCCCGGACGACCATCGTCCCGCGCACGGGCATCCGCGCTGCGGCCGGCTTTCCCCTCCGCCGTGGGGGCGAGATCGTCGGCGGCCTCGCGATCGGGAGCGCGAAGCGCGCCTATTTCGACGACGAGGTGGTGCAGCTCCTCGCCTCGATGGCGCAGGACATCTCGTTCGGCCTCGATCACCTCGCGCGCGCCCGCGCCCTCCAGTCGAGCGAGGAGCGGTATCGCTCGCTCGTCGACAACCTGGACGACGTCGTGTTCGAGGCCGACGAGCGCGGCAAGATCACCGCCGTCAGCCGCGCGATCGTGCGCTACGGCCACGCCCCCGAGGACGTCGTGGGCCGCGCGCTCGACGCGTTCGCGAGCCCCGTCGACCTGCCGAGGCTGCGGCTCCGGTGGGCCGAGGCCAAGGCCGGACAGCGCGTCATCTTCGAGACCCGCAGCATGGACGGCCGCGGGAAGATGCGCACCATGCGCGTGCTCGCGCGTCCCTTCTTCGAGCGCGGCGCGTTTGCTGGAATACATGGAGTCATTACCGACCTCACCGAGAAGCACGAGATGGAGGAGCAGCTCCGCACCTCGCAGAAGATGGAGGCGGTCGGCCGCCTCGCGGGCGGGGTGGCGCACGACTTCAACAACCTCCTCACGGTGATCCTCTCGTCGACCGACTTCGCGCTCGAAGCGCTGCCGCCGGGCGATCCCGCGCGCGCGGACATCGAGGAGGCGCGCAAGGCGAGCACGCGCGCCGTGGGGCTGACTCGGCAGCTCCTGGCCTTCAGTCGCAAGCAGATGCTCCGCCCCGAGGTCCTCGATCTCAATGGCCTCGTGGCCGGCCTGGAGAAGATGTTGCGCCGGCTCCTGGGCGAGGACATCGAGCTCGTCTTCTACCCCGGCGCGAACCTGGGCGCGGTGAAGGCGGACGCGGGCCAGATCGAGCAGGTGCTGATGAACCTCGCGGTCAACGCGCGCGACGCGATGCCGAGCGGCGGGCGACTGACGATCCGCACGGAGAACGCCGCGGTCGACGACGAGTACGCAGGTCGCCACCTCGGCATGCGCCCGGGCTCCTACGTGAAGATCGCGGTCCGCGACACCGGCACAGGCATGGACGAGGTCACGCTCGCGCGCATCTTCGAGCCGTTCTTCACGACGAAGGCGGCCGGCAAGGGGACGGGCCTGGGCCTCGCGACGGTCTACGGCATCGTGAAGCAGAGCAACGGCCACATCT
>JAIBCE010000179.1 GCA_019694315.1 Sandaracinaceae bacterium | reverse complement strand
GGAGCGCGTGCCAAGGCACACGTGTGCCCAGAGCACGGCCGCCAGCGCGCGTGAAAGCTCGCGAGCAACCTGACCGGCCCAGCGAGTGAGCCGCCGACCCGCGCTTGACCCACGACCGCGGCTCCCAGACCATCGGACGTGGGCTCGGCGGCGACGGGAACGTTCAGATCAGGGCGGGGAGGACCCGTTCATACCGACTACGATCGACGCGCTGCTCGAGGCCGTGCGCTTCGCCCCGTGTGTCCACGACGGCTACCGGCACACCGTGACGATCTCTGCGGGACTCGCCGACCGTCGCGGGGACCCCGGCCTGATCATGCGCGCCGCCGACAGCGCCCTCCTCGAGGCCAAGCGCCGCGGCGGCGACTGCCTGATCGTCGCCTGACGCCACCCGCGAGGCCGCGCGACTCGGTCGGACGGCCGCGTGCCAGCCCTTGTGGTCGTTGACGTCCACGCATGCGGCGTCAGCTTCCTAGCTCCCCACGCGTCCAACAGAGACCCGAGGCTCTTCCATTGTGAGCGGACACAAGCGACAGCACTTCGTACCTCAGTCGTACCTCCGCCGCTTCGCCGCGGACGGCACGGACGGAAGGGCCATCAGCACGCTGCTCGTGAAGACGGGCAAGCACGTGCCGCGAGCGTCCATCGCGACGGCCTGTCAAGCCGAGTACTTCTACGGAAAGGACCTCGCGTTCGAACATGCCCTGCGCGCGATCGAAGCCGCAGCAGACCCGGTCATCAGCTCCGTTGTGGCTGAGGCCGGCGTCCCCGAGCCGACCTCCGCCGAGATGACCTCGCTCCTCCGGTTCGTCGGGCTGCAGATGGGTCGGACACCGGATCGCCTCAGGCTCCATTCCGAGCAGGAAACCGCGTGGATGCGGATGGCTGCCAGGACCCACCCAGAGTTCCCCAAGCAGTTCGGGGATACCATCGACAGGGTCTCCGTGCGCGTGCCCGACGAATGGATCGCCGTCGCGTTGAGCATCGCCAACGACGGCATTCCGCTGATCTGCGACCTGCGCGCAAAGGTGCTCGTGTCGCGCACAGCATGCTTCATCACCTCGGACTCTCCCGTGGTGCTGCACAACCGATGGGCGGGACCGAATGCCCAAGCAGCGGTGGGACTGACGTCGCGAGGGCTATTGGTGTTCATGCCGCTCTCACCGCGCCATCTCTTGGTGCTGTTCGATACGGACGTCTACCGCGTGGGTGCCTCGTTCGCCGACTACGTGGAGGTCAACGACGAGGAAGAGATCTTCGCGCTCAACGCCCTTCAAGCCGAAGGCGCCGCCGAGCAGATCATCTACGCCTCCCACATGCCGAAGGTGGCCGTGGATCGTCTTGGGTCCGTTCCAAAACGCGGACCCCGGTGGAACGCCCAACGCGTCTGGACGCCAGACAACAGGAACATCGTGGTCACCGCGCAGGTCTCGTCTTCACTCAAGCTGCCGTCCGGAGGTTCGGTTCGCATTCGTCCCGAGGTCGAAGGCGTACCGCGTCACGCACGCTGGAATCGCGAACGGGAGGGAACGACAGAACTGTTCCGGATAATGAAGAAGTTCGACGAGGCCCGATTGAGTCGCGCGAGCAGAGTCGAGCGCGCCCGCCGCGCCCGTTGACCACCGTCGAAGTCCAGCGGCACACGCGGCTTGGCCGACTCGCTGTCGGAGAGCGAGGAGGCGGCCGCGGCCCAGCCGACGATGCGCCGGTGGGCCCCGCTGCTCGGCACGGTGCAGGATCGCCTCGAGCAGGTGCCCGAGTTCCGCCGCGTCGGCCCCGACGGCACGCTTACCGGCGTCAAGCGGCTGGTGGGGACCATCCGCGGCACCCATCTACCGGAGGGCGTGGAGAACCGCGAGGTGCCCGCGGAGCGCAACGCCCTGGTCGGCGACCTGGGGCCGGGGGACACCGAGCACCAGGTGTTCTGGGTGGCGCAGCAGCACTTCCCCACTCGCCGGGTGATCGCGCTCAACGCCGCCGCCGTCGAGGCGCTCGGTGGCACCGGCGTGGTGCACGTGCGCGCCACCCGCCTTCAGAGCGTGCGGATGGAGGACCTGCGACCGTGATCGACGAGCCCATCCGCTTCACCCTGGCGGGGCGCCTTCGCAGCGCGCGCCCGCGCGTACCGTCGGTGGTCCAGGCGATGGGGAGCTTCGGCGAGTCGGACACGAGGCGCCCGGAGCTCCTCGCGCGCAAGCTCCGGCACGCGGTGTTCCTGGTGCTGGGCGATCTCGACGGCGAGCCGCTGCCGCTGACGCTGGCCGGCGAGATCGCGGCCGATCCGGCGGCGCGGGCGGCGGTGCTGGCCGCGCGGGTCGCGCTCTTCGAGGGGCTGCGAGATCGCGGCGCCGCGTGGCTCCTCTGCCCGGCCTGCCGGCGGGGCGAGGTCGAGCTCTCCCTGGCCGAGCTGGCGTCGAAGCTCGCCGCCGCGCGCGCCCCCATCGCCGATCGCGCGGGCGCGCTCCTTCCGCTTTGCCTCTCCTCGGAGCACGAGCTGCCGAGCCGGCCGGTGGCGCTGCCCACCGCGGCCCGCCTTCGCTTCCGCCTCCCTGGCGCCGCCGCCGGGCTGGCCTCGCCGGCGGCGGGTGGCGTGCTCGGGCGGGTCGATCCGCGGCGCGAGGCGCAAGCTTGGGACACCTTCGCGCCGATCGGCGTCGATCCGCCCGACGAGCACTTCGACTGGACGTTCGAGGAGCCGGGGTTCCGCGCCACGCTGCGCCTCTCGGTGGCGCTGGAGTCGCTCGACGATCAGGCCGTCGACGGCCCGGCCGCGCTCGAGCCGCTCCCCGTCTGCGACCTGCTCTTTCTCGACGAGCTCTATCGGCTGGCCTGGCTGACTCCGGCGCGGGCCACCCTGGCGGCCTCGGTGGAGTGCGGCGCCTGCCGCGCAGCCTTCCTGCCCGTGCGCTGATTGCCGAGTGACGTTCTCCGTCGGCGAACCGACCTTCGAAGTCACAACCACGATTGATTGCGAGTGATGCAAGAACGAAGGGGGCAAACGACTCATGGCGAGCGTAGCGGCGCGCCTACCAAGAGATTGCAGGCGCGCGATCATCCCGTGACCGAACCGATCGCAATCAGCCCTGCTCGCGCATGGGGCCGTGCGGTTTCTCTGCGAGCACTGCGGACGCGATCGCCTCGTGGGGCTCTCGTGCAAAGGCAGAGGGTTCTGCCCTCGATGCCTCGGTAGACGTATGACGGAGATGGCGCGCCACTGGGTGAGCGCAGTGCTCCCTCGCGTGCGCGTGAGCAATGGGTTCTCGCGCTGCCCTTCGAGCTGCGCGTGCCGCTGGCCCGGGTCCGGGGCGGAGCCCCGGGTGAACAGAGCACCACGACCTCACGCTCGCCGTGCACGGCGTGGCCCTGCGGACCCTCACACCGCGCGCCGAGGTTCGCGGGGATACTCGTCCCTCCGGCGCAGGCCGGAACACCAAGGAGGGGTTCATGACGTCGTCTCAAAGGGCGCCCGGCGTCCGCGTGGTGGGCGCGATCGTGCGGGGCTCGTTTGCGATGGGCTCGTTCGCGATGGGCTCGCTCGTGACGGGCTCGCTCCTGACGGGCTCGCTCGTGACGGGCTCGCTCGTGACGGGCTCGTTCGTGATCGGCTGCGGCAGCACACCGTCGATCGTGTGCGGCGACCTCGGCGCGCCATGCTGTGGCGCGACGGCAGAGCGCTGTCAGGCAGGGCTCCTCTGCCTGCCGGAGGGCGGGATGGAGGTCTGCCGCCGCGTCGGTCCCGACGCAGGTCTGGATGCCCCGTCGTCGACCGCCGACGCCTTCGTGCCCGTCGATGCCTTCACCCCGCTCCCCGTCGATGCCTTCAGCCCGCCGCCTGTCGACTCCGGCCTGGACGCGTTCGCGTCGGTCACCGACGCAGCACCCTCGACACTGCCGTGCACGGCCTCGTGCGACGGCGTGGTCCCGCCGATCGCGGATGTCCCGACGACGGGCCTCGTCCTCTGGCTGCGCGCCGATCGAGGCGTGCGCGTCGGCGGCGACTCGCGCGTCTGCAGTTGGTGCGACCTCTCTGGGGAGCACCACGACATGACCCCCGTGTCCTCGGGACCACTGTGGTCTCGCACCGCGCTCTCGGGCCGCCCAGGCGTGACGCTGGAAGCGGCGGGCGAGATTCTCGAGCGTCCCGACGTGCTGGGGATCGCACCCGCCGCAGGCCGCACGATGTTCGTGGTGGTCGCGCTGACGGACGCGGCGGCCCGCTCGTGCCCCCTGGCGCAGCTGGAGCGGGTCTCCGACCGCGCGTGGGTGGGCATCGATCCCAACACCTGGGCGACGGCCGGAGGCCGGTTCGGCGTCTACTATGGCGGCAACTCCTTCGACGCGACGACCGCGACTGATCTCCTGCCGCACGTCCACGCCTTGGCCGTCGACACGCTCGAGACGGGTCTCTCTGCCGGAGGTGTGGGGCACTTCGAGCTCGACGGCGTCGCGATGACGATCGCGCAGACCGCCGGAGACGGACTCCTGACGGACTTCTCGCGCGCCGACGTGACGTCCATCGGCTGTCTCACGCCGCACATGACGATCGCGGAGGTCGTCGTCTACGCACGCGTGCTCGACGCCGCGGAGCGGCGGACCGTGTCGCGCGCACTGGCGAGCCGGAGCGGCGTCACGATCGCGCCGTGAGCGTCGAGGGCTGGCGGAGCCCCATCGCGATCCGACCGGCCGGCACGCCCGAGTCGAGTGGGAGCTTGGAGAAGGTGGTCCGCCGACCCCACCACGCTGAGCGCGACTTGCTCGAAGCGTCGCGTCACCGCGAAGCCTGACTCGAAGCTTGGCAGAGGCGGTCGGCAGACCCCACCGCGGCAAGCTGGACTCGGCGGCCCAGCGGACGCAGCGGAGACACGCGGCGAGGCTCTTCGGCGGCGACGGGCGTGTGCGAGCGCGTCCACCGCGATGGGCGAGGGTTCGTGCTACGCATCGCACCCCCATGGCCACCGAAGACGAGCTCATCGCCGCGCGACGCGCTCATGCCGCCGAGCTCCCTGGGCTCGGCACGCAGGCGTACCCCAACGACTTCCGTGCCTCTGCGCCCGCGGGTGACGACGAGGCGCTCGGCGACCGCGAGGCGTCGCGTGCCCGCCTCTTCGCGCGCGTCCAGCACGCCAAGAGCGGGGAGGGCGCGCTCCTCGGCCTCCCGGACGAGGCCGCGCTCGCGGGCGACGAGGAGGAGCACTGGCTCTTCGGCCGCGTGGTCGGTCGACGTGGCCCGTTCCTCGTGATCCGCACGCCGCACGGCGACTGCCAGGCCCTCGTGCGCAACAAGGCGCAGCCGCCGTTCCCGATGCTGCCCGAGGCCGACGTGGCGCTGCTGGCGCTGGTCGATCTCGCCGATCACGTCGCGGTGCGCGGGCCGCTCATCCGCACCAAGACCGGCGACGTCGCCGTGCGCGCGAACCGCTACCGGCACGTCGGCAAGGCCATGCTGCCGCCGCCCGAGAAGTGGCACGGCATGACCGACGTCGAGAAGCGCTACCGCGAGCGCTACGTCGACCTCTTCGCCAACCCCGACGTGGCGCACGTGTTCCGCGCGCGCAGCCAGATCGTGAAGGAGCTCCGCGCCTTCCTCGATCACCGCCACTTCCTCGAGGTCGAGACGCCGCTCCTCCATCCGCTGCGCGGCGGCGCCACCGCCAAGCCCTTCGAGACGCACCACAACGCGCTCGACATGCAGCTCTACCTGCGCATCGCGCCCGAGCTGTATCTCAAGCGCCTCCTCGTGGGCGGCTTCGATCGCGTCTACGAGATCGGCCGCGCGTTCCGCAACGAGGGCGTCTCCACGCGCCACAACCCCGAGTTCACGATCCTCGAGTTCTACATGGCGTACGCCACGTTCGAGGATCTCATGGACCTCACCGAGGCCATGTTCCGCCACGTGGACGAGGCCCTGCGCGCGCGCTTCTACCGCGAGGGCAAGACCAAGGAGCAGTGGAGCCCCAACGGCTGGTGGGACGAGCGGCGCTTCACCCTCATGCAGCCCTTCGTGCGCGTGGACATGCGCGACGCGATCGTGACGCGCGCGAGCCTCGGCGCCGACGGACAGGCCCTGTGTCGCACGCCGCTCGCGGGCCTCACGCGAGAGGTCGTCGACGACGCGGCCGCGCTCGCCAAGACGCTCGAGGAGGCCTTCGATCCCGCGCGCATGAAGGACGTGCTCAAGGGCGCGCCGGCCGACGTGCGCACGCGCTGGTTCGACGCGCGCAAGCACCTCGCCAAGTGCGACAGCCACGGCGAGCGCGTGTTCGTGCTCTACGAGATCCTCGTCGAGCCCGACCTCGTGCACCTGTATCGCAGCGCCGACGGCACGAAGTCGCTCCCCGTCTTCGTGACCAAGCACCCCTTCGAGGTCTCGCCGCTGGCGCGACGCTCCGACGCGGAGCCGAGCGTGACGGATCGCTTCGAGCTCTTCGTCGAGGGACGCGAGGTGTCCAACGCGTTCTCCGAGCTGAACGACGCCGACGATCAGGCGGGGCGTTTCGAGGCCCAGCTCGGCCGCCGCGACAAGGGCGATGAAGAGGCGATGGACTACGACGCCGACTACATCCGCGCGCTCTCCCACGGCATGCCGCCCGCCGGCGGCTTCGGGCTCGGCGTGGATCGCCTCGTGATGATGCTCTGCCATCAGCCCTCGATCCGCGACGTGCTGCTCTTCCCGGCGCAGCGCCACGAGAAGCAGGTCGTGCGATCCGATCATGTGAGCGTGACCGAGTCGGTCGACGTGAAGATCGAGCGCTGACCGGATGTCGGGCAACGATCGAGCGCCCGTGGTGGTGCAGCCCGTGTCGGGCCGCGCGATCCTCGCGCATGGCCTCTTCGGTGGGCTCCTCGCGATCGGCGGTCTGGTCGCGGTCGGTGCCACGATCGCGAGCGGCCTCGAGCGCTGGAGCACCGCGGGTGCGGCGGTGGCGCTCTGGGGCATGGCGCACGTCGCCATCGCGCTCGGCCTTCGCTCGGGCCGCGCGCGCACGGAGGTGCGGGCTCTCCACCTCGGCTGGCCGAGCTGGGCGCTGCCGCTCGCGATCGTGCTGCACCTCGCCTCGACGATCTCGCTCCAGCTCCAGCGCGATCTCCTGCCCAGCGAGATCTTCGAGGTCTCGGGCTGGGCCACGTTCCTGCCCACTGCCCTCCTGCTCGTCTGGGTGGCGACGGGCGCCCTCGGGCGCGCGCAGCAGTGCGCCGCCGAGACCCGTGGTGTGGTGCGCGCGAGCATCGGCGCCACGGCCGCGCTCGTGTTCGTGCTGGCCGAGCTCGTGCTGAGCGGCATCGTGCACTTCGTGAGCGGCGCGGCGACGCGCTACGAGCTCGATCTCGCCTTCGCGCTCCCGGATCGCAGCCCGCTCCAGAGCTGGCTCGAGACCATCGACACGCTCGCGTACGGGCAGGGCCTCACGCCGCTCCTCTACGGGGCGGGCATCGCGCTCGTGCTCTCGTTCGTGCTCCAGCTCGCGTCGGTCATCGCTTCGTTCTGGCTCATCCCCGAGCGCGTGCGCCGCGGCTTCTGGGTGGTCGTCGACGGCCTCGCGACGCTGCTCTTCGTCGGTGCGCTCTGGACGCTCCCGTTCGTGCCCGAGGACGACGACGAGGACGTGACGCTGCCCGCGATCGCGCTCGGCATCACCACGGTCTTCGTGGTGCGCGTGCTCTTCCGTGCCGTGCCGAAGCTCCTCGATCTGCTCGAGACCTCGCGCTTCGAGGTGCAGGTCGCCGCGCGCATGCTGCGCGCGAAGAAGAGCGGCTTCCTCACGGCGATCGGCCTGCTCTCGATCCTCGCGGTGAGCTTCAGCTCGTGCACCCTCGCCACCACGCTCAGCGTGATGGGCGGCTTCCGCGCCGACCTCCAGCAGAAGATCCTCGGCAACCACGCGCACGTCGTCGTCGATCGCACGCACGGCACCTTCGGCGACTGGCAGGACACGCTCGCGACCGTGCGCGCCGTGCCCTCGGTGAGCGGTGCCACCCCCTACGTGGCCGGCGAGGTGATGCTCACGAGCGCGATCGAGGCTCCCGGCGGCGCGGAGCTACGCGGCATCGATCCCGCCACGCTCGGTGAGGCCACCGATCTGCCGCGCAACATGCGCTTCGGGAGCCTCGAGTACCTCGCGCACCCCGAGCAGCTGCTCGAGCTCCCGCCCGACGCGATGACGGGGAGTCTCCTCGATGGGCCGGGCCTGCTCGGCGTCGAGGACGACGTGCCGCCCATCGGTGATCTGCTGGACGATCTCGAGGGCGAGGCTCTCGAGGGCGAGGGCACGAGCAGCACGACGGACGCGGGCGCGACGTCCGACGCCGACGCAGGACCGAGCGTGATGGAGCTGGCCGAGCAGCCCATGGAGGACGCGACGCCGGGCTCGGGCCGCGACTCGCTCCTCGACGAGATCGACAGGCTGCTCGACGGCATGGAGCCCGACGCCGACGGCCTGCGCCAGCCGCAGCGCCCCGTGCCGATGCGCGACGTGCTGCCTGGGCTCGTGGTGGGTCAGGAGCTCGCGCGCTCGCTGCGTCTGCACGTCGGCGACGAGGTCACCGTCGTCTCGCCCAACGGGGATCTCGGTCCCACGGGCCCCATCCCGCGCACGCGGGCGTTCCGCATCGCGGGCATCTTCTACACGGGCATGTTCGAGTACGACATGCAGATGGCCTACACGGATCTCGCCACGGCGCAGTCGTTCCTGCGCACGGGGCAGGAGATCAGCGGCATCGAGGCGCGGGTGCACGACTGGTCGCGCGCCGACGAGGCCGCGGCCGAGGTGCGCGAGGCCGTGGGGCGCGACGAGCTGCGTGTGCGCAGCTGGCGCGAGGTGAACCGCAACCTCTTCGGCGCCCTCGAGCTCGAGAAGCTCGCGATGTTCATCACCCTCGGCATCGCGATCCTCGTCGCGAGCTTCTGCATCTTCGCGGCGCTCGTGCTGATGGTGCAGGAGAAGGGGCGCGAGGTCGGGATCCTCAAGGCGATGGGCGCCGAAGACGGCGCGATCGTCGCGATCTTCCTCGTGCAGGGCCTCCTGATCGGCGTCCTGGGCGCGATGAGCGGCCTCGGCCTCGGCTACCTCGTCTGCTTCGCGGCGGAGCACTTCAAGTTCATCCGCATGAACCCCGAGGTCTATTACATCGATCGTCTGCCGGTGAACGTGGATCCGGTGGAGTTCTCGCTCGTGGGCCTCGCCGCCGTGGTGGTGTGCGTGCTCGCGACGATCTACCCCGCGATCCTCGGCAGTCGCCTCCGCCCCGTCGACGCGCTCCGCCAGGCCTGAGAGCCCCACGCATGACCACTCCCGAGCACTCGATCGAGCCCGACGCCGCAGCGCCCTCCGACCCCGAGGCTCCCGCGTCCACGTCGCGCGCCACCCACGATCCCGACGCGGCCACGCTCGTCCGCGTGCGGGGGCTGACCAAGCGCTTCCTCCACGAGGGCCGCGAGGTCGAGATCCTCAAGGGCATCGATCTCGAGGTGAAGACCGGCGAGATGCTCGCGGTCGTGGGCGCCTCGGGCGCGGGCAAGAGCACGATGCTCTATCTCCTCGGCACGCTCGATCTGCCGACGTCCGGCACCATCGAGTACGACGGCGAGGACGTCACCCGCTACTCGAGCGCGCGCCTGGCCGCCTTCCGCAACGAGAAGCTCGGCTTCGTCTTCCAGTTCCATCACCTCCTGCCGGAGTTCACCGCGCTCGAGAACGTGATGATGCCCGGCCTCATCCGCGGTATGGCGCGCGCCGATCTGGAGCGCACCGCCCGGAGCCTCCTCGACGACGTGGGCCTCTCGAGCCGTCTCACCCACCGTCCCGGTGAGCTCTCGGGCGGCGAGCAGCAGCGGGTCGCGCTCGCGCGGGCGCTCGTGATGAACCCCAAGCTGGTCCTCGCCGACGAGCCCACCGGCAACCTCGACAGCAAGAATTCCCAGGCGATCCAGGACCTCTTCTTCTCGCTCAACCAGCGCCGCCGCACGACCTTCCTCGTGGTGACGCACTCGAACGAGCTCGCCGGCCGCATGCCCCGCGTGGTCACCATGCGCGACGGCCGTATCGAGTCCGACATCGCCCGCTGATCGAGCCCTCGCGTTTTTTTTGTGATGGGCACCTTCGGGCGCGGCCACACCGCACCCAGGCCCAGCCCCGGGCTGGCCTCGCGAGCCATCCAACCCCGCCGTGCGACCGCGGACGGGTGTTGGCTGCGCCCGCAGGAACCGTCACACTGCGGGTTTCGGTTCGCCATCGCCACTACACGTCCTGCCCCTGCCGAACCGCCACGGAGCCTTCATGACTTCTCGCCGCTCTCCCTCGTCCACCCGCGTCGCGCTCGTCGGAGCGGTCGCCGCCCTCGTCGGCCTGCTGCCCGGCTGTCCGGACACCACGCCGCAGACGACCGACGCGGGCACCGACGCCGTGATGGGCATCGTGCGCTGCAGCTCGCTCGACGATCCGGACCGTGACGGAATCAGCAACGAAGACGAGGGAATGGGCGACGCCGACGGCGACGGCGCGACCAACAACAACGACACCGACTCCGACGGCGACACCATCCTCGACGCCGTCGAGGCCGGCGACATGGACTGCACCACGCCGCCGATCGACACCGATCGCGACACCACCCCCGACTTCCTCGACCTCGACTCCAACGGCGACGGCATCTCGGATCGGGATCAGGCGACGATGGACCTCGACGGCGACGGGATCCCCGACGCCATCGATCCCGACGAGGACGGCGACGGTGTGGTGAACACGGTCGAGGTGGGCCCCGAGGCCGGCATGCCCGTCGACACCGACCACGACGGTATCCCGGACGTCCGCGACGAGGACTCCGACAACGACACGATCCTCGATCGCCACGAGGGCGCGCAGGATCAGGATCGCGACGGCATCCCCTCGTTCCAGGACACCGACTCCGACGGCGACGGCATCCTCGACGCGGTCGAGGCTGGTGACGGCGACCCCTCGACGCCGCCGCGCGCCTGCCCGAACGAGGTCGATCCGACCACCTGCAACGAGTCCGGCACCGAGTGTGAGGTGAGCCTCGACGAGTTCGCGGACTTCGCCGACTTCGACAGCGACAACGACGGCCTCGGCGACGCCGAGGAGGCCGCGCTCGGCACCGACCCCTGCAACGTCGACAGCGACGGCGACCTCCAGAGCGATCTCGCCGAGGGCGCCTACGAGCAGTACAACTGCCCCGACGGCATGGGCTCGGGCGGTGTCGACTGCGGCTGCGCCACGAGCGCCTCCTGCACGATCCCGGCGCGCCACTTCTACGTGGTCCTGCCGTACGGTGATCCCCCGATCCAGCGCAACCTGGACTTCGGCACGACGATCCGCGTCGCCGACATCTTCTTCATCACGGACACGACCGGCTCCATGGGCGGCACGGTCATGAACGTGAAGCGCACCGTGGCGGGCGCCGGCGGCATCATCGAGCGCGTCGCCGACACTATCCCGGACGCGTGGGTCGGCGGCGGCCAGCACGACGACATGCCCTTCGGCGGCTACGGCAGCTCGCCCGACGAGCCGTTCATCCTCGCGATCGGCATGACCCCGCCCGAGCGCTCGGCCGACGTGCAGACCGCGTTCAACGGGATCGTGACCCACGGTGGCGGTGACGGCCCCGAGTCGCAGACGCAGTCGCTCTGGCAGATCATCACGGGCGAGGGGAACACCTGGATGGGTGACGGTGGCTGGGGCGGCGGCGCGACCACGTACACGATCCCCGCGTACCGCGATAGGTGCCTCGACACGGGCTGGGGCGCGCCCTGCTTCCGTGACGGCGCCTTGCCGATCATCATCCACTTCAGCGACATCTGCTCGCACAACGGCCCGCCCGACGAGGATCCGAGCTGCGATCCCTACACGGGCATCACGCCCGCGCCGGCGACATGGACTGACACGATCGCGGAGATGAACCGCCGCGGCGCGCGCTACATCGGCGTCAACGCGAGCGGTGGCGCGAGCTGCTCTACCGTCACGGGACCGTCGGGCTTCAGCCCCTGCTGGTTCATGAAGCGCACCGCCACCGAGACCGGCACGGTCGACCTCGACGGCAACCCGCTCGTCTACGATCTCCCGAACACCGCCAGCACCACCGAGTTCGCCGACGGCATCGTCGAGGCCATCGAGACCGTTGCCACCCGCGTCGCCCTCGACGTGGACACGGCGCTGCGCGACGACCCGAGCGACACCGAGGGCGTCCTCGCCGATCACTTCATCAAGCGCCGCACCCCGTCGTGCAACGCCGAGACCTCGGGCATGCCGCCCACCACCGATTGCTGGGAGGAGCCCGTCGGCGTCACGCACGACCAGGCGATCGCCACGTTCGATCTCTCGACGTTCTACGGCGTGGTCCCCGGCACGCGCGTGACCTTCCGGATCACGTTCCAGAACGACTTCTACCAGAACCCCGACTACCGCACGAAGCTGTTCGTCGCGTTCATCGACGTGCGCGGCGGTGGCACGACCGTCCTCGACACCCGTCAGGTCTTCGTCGTCGTCCCGGCCGGCTCGGGCTCGATCTTCGGCTGACCTCCTGCTCCGCTGACGTCCTGCTCCGGCGGGCGCTCTCCACCGAAGGCCGTGTGACCCGAGAGGTCGCACGGCCTTCTTCGCAGGCGGCGACATGCTGCGTTCGCGTCGCTCGTAGCCTGCTCGTCCTTGACCCCCCTCCGACCCGACGATACACCGCCGGCCTTCCACGCGATGCCCCGCCGCCTCCTCGTTCTCGCGCTGCTCGTCTCGGGCTCGTGCGTCGTCTCCGCGACCGCCGTCTCGCTGGGCGTGGCCCAGGAAGTGACGAGCGCCGACGGCGACGCGGCGGCCGACGAAGCGGCCGCGCAAGCGGAGGAAGCGGCCGAGCAAGCCGAAGAAGAAGCGGCTGCCGCGGAACAGCCGCCCGCGGGCACGCCCTACCAGGGCGTCGACGACGAAGAAGAGGGCGTGCACCTGCCGCGGACGGCGTGTCAGGGGCGGCGCATCGGACGCATCCGCGTGCTCGGAAACCGCCGGGTGGCCGACGAGGACGTCCTCGCCTCCGTGCGCCAGCGCGCGGGGCGGATCTGCAGCGACGCGGGCGTGTCCGAAGACGCGCACGCGCTCTGGGACCTGGGCTTCTTCGACGACATCGTCGTCGAGGCCGACGCCACCGAAGAGCGCGTCGATCTCTCCTTCCGCCTGCGCGAGCGCCCTGCGATCGGCCACGTGCGCTACGAGGGCAACAGCCACGTCTCGAACAGCGACATCGACGAGGTGGTCGATCTCCGCGAGGGCTCCATCCTCTCGCGCCCCGCGATCACGCGACAGGTCACGCGCATGCGCGACCTCTACGCGGAGAAGGGCTACTTCCTCGCGCGCATCACGCCGCGCCTCGTGCGCACCGAGAACAACGAGGTCGAGGTCGTCTTCGACATCGTCGAGGGCGACGAGGTGGTGGTGCGACGCATCCGCTTCGTGGGCAACCGCGCGATCAGCTCGAGCGATCTGCGCGGCATCATGCAGACGGGCGAGACCGGCATCTTCTCCTTCCTCTCGAACAACGACAATTTCCAGCAGAGCAAGTTCGACGAGGACGTCAATCGCCTGCAGGCGATCTACTACGATCGCGGCTACCTCCAGATGCGTGTGGGCACGCCCCGCATCGAGCTCACGCCGGATCGGCGCTTCATCGACATCACGGTGCCGATCGCCGAGGGCCCGCGCTTTCGCATCGGGCGCCTGCGGGTGATCGAGCGCGACGAGGACGGTGAGGAGGTCGATCCGCTCGGCGGCCGTCGCCAGCTGCGCGAGATGATCGCGGCCAACCCGGGCGACTGGTTCAACCGCACCGCGCTCGCGCAGGGCCTGCAGGGCGTGACGCGCCACTACCGCGACGCGGGCTACGCGCACGTGGACGTTCAGCCCGAGACCGATCTCGACGTCGACGCGCACACGGTCGATCTGGCGATCGCCATCGAGCGCGGTCCGCTCACCCGCATCGAGCGCATCCAGATCCGCGGCAACACCAAGACCCGCGACTCCGTCATCCGTCGCGAGCTGCGGATCTACGAGGGCGACACCTACAGCCAGAGCCGACTCGAGGCCTCGCGCGCTGCCGTGAACGCGCTCGGCTACTTCGAGCGCGCGGAGCTCAGCGAGTCGGAGGGCTCCGCGCCGGACCTCATCGTGGTCACGCTCGAGGTCGCGGAGCGACCGACGGGCACCTTCCAGGTGGGCGCCGGCTTCAGCTCGATCGAGAGCTTCATCCTCACGGCGCAGATCCAGCAACAGAACCTCTTCGGCAATGGCCAGTCGCTCTCGCTCCAGCTGCAGCTCTCGGGTCTGAGACAGCTCATCCAGCTGCAAGTGATAGAACCGTACTTCTTCGGCTCCGACTGGACCTTCGCGTTCGAGATCTTCAGAACCGTACGGCAATTCCAGTCGTTCAACCGAGAGAGCACGGGTGGCTCGCTCTCGTTCGGACACTGGCTCGGCGATCGACGGCTCACGATGTTCGCCCAGTACCGTGGCGACTACATCGACATCGGCCCTCGAACCGGCGGCATCTTCGGTCAGGGCACGGGTCAGGGTCTGTTCCAGCTGCCGCTCCTGCCCGTCGCGAACCTCTACCGCGAGGGCCTCACGAGCTCGCTGCGCCTCACGATCGGGTGGGACTCGCGCGACAACCGCATCACGCCGACCGATGGCGTCTATGCGAACGCCTCGGTGGAGTTCGCCGACGAGATCATCGGCTCGGCGAACTCGTATGTGCGCTACCGCCTCTTCACGCGCGAGTACTTCCGCCTCTGGGGCGCCAACCCGAACGAGGCGATCGTGCTCCGTGTGAACACGGAGTGGGGCCTCATCACCTCGCGCCAGGGGCAGGGCCCGCCCGTGTTCGAGCGCTTCTTCCTGGGCGGCATCTTCAGCGTGCGCGGCTTCCCGCTCAACTCTCTCGGACCGCGCGTGGGCATTCCGTCCACCTACGATCCGAACCTCTCGCCGTTCGACTCGGGCACCTCGATCGGCGGCAACATGCAGCTCTACTACAACGCCGAGATCGAGTTCCCGATCGTGCCGCAGGTCGGCATCCGCGGCGTGATCTTCACCGACGGCGGCAACGCCTGGAACTTCGATCGCTACCTGTGCGAGGCGCCGCCCGCGCCCGTGCAGGATCCGATGGCGAACCCCTGCAGGTTCAACCTCTTCGACCTGTACACGTCGTGGGGCTTCGGCGTTCGCTGGAACTCGCCGCTCGGTCCCCTGCGCTTCGAGTGGGGCATCCCCTTCATCCGACGCCCGTCGCTCCAGCCGCAGGACATCGACTTCCAGTTCACCATCGGGCAGTTCTTCTGAGTTGGCTGGTGGGTCCATGCGGACCCTCCCCCGCGAGGCGGGGCCCCCTCCCGCTCCACTCGCTGACGCTCGTGACTCCGCGCGGGGCCCCAGCCCCGCTTGGCGCCTCACGCTGCGCTCGGCGGGATCTCGATTCTTTCTCGGTCCCTGAGTTTGCTGGGTCCGGCCCCTCGAGCTCCCCCGGGTTCTCCCGTGCTCGCGTGCTCTGCACGCTGCGCGCGTGTCCGATCGCCGGCTCACTTCGTCGCTCTGCTCCTCGCATCGCTCCCGCTCCAGGGGTGAGCTGCGCTCACCCCCGGTGATCGGACACCGCGCACAGGCACGAAGTGCCGAGCACGGGGAGAACCCGGCGTGGCGCCCCGAATCTCTCTCGGTCTCTCGCGTCATCCGCCGTTTGAAGCGCTGCCACGCTTGACCCGTCCGAAGGCAGCGGGTACGCATCCGCCCGATTTCTCCCATCGATTCGAGGAGCCTGCTTTGTCGAACGCCATCGTCGCCGACGTGCTGCCTGCACCGAAGTCTCCGACAGGACCGTCCTGGTTCCAGCGTCATGCGATCAGCCTCGTGGCCGCCATCATGCTCGCCTCGATGGCGCCCAAGGCCTTAGCGCAGGTGCGTATCGCGGTCGTCGACCTCCAGCGCGCCCTCCAAGAGACCGAGGATGGACGTCGCGCCAAGGCGCGCCTCAAGCGCCTCTTCAAGCAGCGCCAGGAAGATCTCGACAAGCGCCAGAACGAGCTGAAGCAGCTGAGCGAAGAGCTCGAGCAGCAGTCGAAGGTCCTCTCCTCGGACGCGCGCCAGGAGCGTGTGGAGGACCTGCAGAAGAAGGCCCTCGAGCTCCAGCAGCTCTATGTCCAGTACCAGCGTGAGCTCGCCGAGAAGGAAGCGGAGCTGACCTCGCAGATCATCGGGCGCATGGAGCAGATCCTTCGACGGATCGGCCAGACCGAGGGCTACACGCTCATCGTCGAGCGGAGCGAGGGCGGCGTCGTCTGGGTGCCGAGCAACCTCGATCTCACCGACGTCGTGATCCAGCGCTACAACTCCGGCGAGGGCCGCGAGGGTGGAGGCGGCGGCGCCACGGGCGGCGGTGGCGGCTCGGGTGGCT